>NZ_POUA01000181.1 GCF_003236385.1 Spongiactinospora gelatinilytica | reverse complement strand
ATCGGGAACAGGCAGTGGACCCCGACCACCCCGTACCGAAACAGGCAGGCGGCCACCGCAACCACGCCACCCGGCATTGGGAACGAGCACCGGACCACCACCCTCCGACCACCCAGCATCGATAAACGGACGCTGCACCACGCCCCCTGGCCATTGGGCATCGGAAACACGGCCCACCACTACAACCTCGCCGCCCGGCATCCGGAACGGTCACCGGATCATAAGGCCACACCCACCCCGCGTCGGAAACGGCCGCCGGGCCGCAACGCCCCGGCCATCCCGCATCGAGAGAACTGGTGCCTCGCCGGGCCACCTGCGGGGCGCGGAAGGATCGCCTTCATCCCCTGTGGCCCGCTGAGCGGCGGCGGACCTGCCCGCCCTTATTCCGACCGCCGCGTTGACCGCCCCGCGCCCCCAGAGCCGCTGTGCCGCTTCCTGGAGGGTGCCACGCACCCCCGTCACCGCATGAGGCACCCACCCAGAGAGGCGAATGCTAGAAATTCCCGGAGAATGCCAGGATTTACGGGGCCTTCCCCAAGGCGCATATCGCCCTTAGAAACGAGAAAACCCCCGGACCCGAAGGCCCGAGGGTTTTCCTTGGTAGCGGGGGCAGGATTTGAACCTGCGACCTCTGGGTTATGAGCCCAGCGAGCTACCGAACTGCTCCACCCCGCGTTGCGTTGTGTCTAAAGACTATCGGGCTAACGGGGCGGACGCAAATCGGTTCAGGCTCAGGAGGCGGCCGATGTCGACGGGCTGCCCGTCGACGCCGGAGTGGGTGGTGGTGCGGTCGGCGTGGTCGAGGTCGTCGGGGCCGGAGACGGCGTTGTGGTCGGCCCAGTGGCCGGGGGTGTCGCCGTGCTCGGCTTGGCCGACTGGAGGCGGTTCAGGGCGTCCTGGAGGCGCTGCTGGGCCTTGCCGTACTCCACCCAGTTGGGCGGGTCGGCGGACAGGGCCTTCTTGGCGTCGTCGTACGCCTTGCGGGCCTCGTCGATGGCCGCGTTGAGCTGGGCCGCCCGATTGGTCTCCGTAGGCTGTTGCTGCTGGTTGTTGGGCTGCTGCGCCGCCGCGCCCTCGAAGACCTGTTCCAGGGCCCCTTCGAGGGTGTCGTGCGAGCCGACCTTGTTGCCGTAGGCGACCAGGACACGCCGCAGGATCGGGTAGGGCTCCTGCCCGGAGGCGGCGGCCGTCTGGACGTACACCGGCTCGACGTAGACCAGGCCGTTGGCGAAGGGCAGGGTGAGCAGGTTGCCGTAGCGGATCTTGGCATTGCCCAGCCCGAGCAGGTTGAGCTCACCGGAGAACTTGTTGGTGAAGTTGTTCTGGACCTGCCCCGGCCCCGGGATCGTCGTGTTGGACGGCATGCGCAGGATGCGCAGCTTGCCGTAGTCACCGCCGTCCGTCGCGTCGACGGCCATGAACGCCGCCAGGTTGGGACCCTGGCGTGGCACGAAGGTCGTGGTCAGCGAGAAGGAGGGCGCTGAGGCGCCGGGCATCTTGACCGACAGGAAGTAGGGCGGCTGCTTGACGTCGCTGTCGCTCAGGGACGGGTCGTTCGGGACGTTCCAGAAGTCCTGGCCGCTGTAGAAGGCCCGGGCGTCCTCGATGTGGTAGCGGGCGAGCACGTCACGCTGGACCTTGAACAGGTCTTCCGGGTAGCGCAGGTGGGAGCGCAGGTCCGGGCTCATCTGAGCGGTCGGCTTGACGATGCCCGGGAAGGCCTTGCTCCAGGTCTTCAGCAGCGGATCCTGGGAGTCCCAGGCGTAGAGGTTGACGGTGCCGTCGTAGGCGTCGACCGTGGCCTTGACCGAGTTGCGGATGTAGTTGATGTGGTCGCGCGGCTGCTGGGCGATGGCCCGCGTGTCGGTGGCCGTGTCGCGGACCATGTCGCCGAAGCTGCGGCTCTGCGAGTAGGGGTAGTCGTTGGACAGGGTGTATGCGTCCACGATCCACACCACGCGCCCGTCCACGACCGCCGGGTAGGGGTTGGCGTCCACCCGGAGGAAGGGCGCGACCTTCTCGATGCGCTCGCGCGGGTTGCGGACGTACAGGATCTGCGACTTGTCGTTGACGTCGCCGGAAAGCAGCAGGTTGATCTCGCTGTACTTCGCCGCGTAGAGCATGCGGTTGAAGAACGAGCCGATCGCGACGCCGCCCTTGCCCTGGTAGGTGGTGTTCTCCTGGCCGGTGCCGCCGCTCTCCGGGTAGTCGAGTTCCTGCCTGACCTTCGGGTCGCCGCCGGCGATCACGTACTCGGTCGAGGAGTTCTCGCCGAAGTAGATCCGCGGCTCCTTAAGGCCGGTACGGTCCACCAGCGGGCCGGTCACCGGCATGTCCTTGGCCTCGAAGTCGGGCAGGCCCTCGGAGTCGACCTCATTGCCCGGCGCGGCGACGATGCCGTAGCCGTGGGTGTAAACCAGGTGTCGGTTGATCCAGTTGTCCTGCTCACGGGGCGGACCGATCAGCTCGCGCACGCCCACGACCGTGTCGCGCATGTTGCCCGCGGAGTCGCGGTAGCGGTCGACGTCGAGCTGGTCGGGGAAGTCGTAGAAACCACGGATGCGCTGGCGCTGCTGGTAGGTCTTGGACACCAGGTTGGGGTCGAGCAGCCGCACCCCTGAGATGGAGGAGTCGGAGTTGAAGTCGACCTTGCTCGGGTCGCCCTGCGCGTTGTAGTCGATGACCTCGCTCTTGTCGACGCCGTACGCCTTTCGGGTGGCCTCGATGTTGCGCGAGATGAACGCCGCCTCCCGGGCCTGCTGGTTGGGCCGGACCTGGAACTGCTCCACCAGGGCGGGGTAGACGCCGCCGATCAGCACCGCGGAGAGCACGAGCAGGCCGAAGGCGACGCCGGGGAGCATGCCGCCCGGCCGGATCACCCCGGCGAAGAACAGCAGGGCGCAGATCAGCGAGATGATGGCCAGGATGTTCTTGGCCGGCAGCACCGCGTTGACGTCGGTGAAGGACGCGCCGTGTACGAACCCGCGGTCGGAGAAGACCAGGCCGAACCGGTCGATCCAGTAGGCCACCGCCTTCAGCAGGACGAAGACGCCGACCAGCACGGACAGGTGGGCGCGGGCCGCGCGCGAGGCGTGTACGCCCGGCGACTGGAACCGGAACCCGCCGTACAGGTAGTGCACGATGGCGGCCATCGCGGTCGAGATCACCACGGCCGTGAACAGGAACGTCAGCAGCATCCGCAGGAACGGATGGGTGAAGACGAAGAACGACTTGTCCATCCCGAACAGCGGGTCGATGTCGTTGAACGGTGTGGCGTTGACGAACTGGAGCCAGGTCTCCCACTGGCCGGCCATCGTGGACCCGGCGAACAGGGCGAGCACCGCCATGCCGATCCAGAAGATCAGCTTTCTGTGCGGATCGACGGCCATCCGGTATCGGTCCGCTCCGCTCGACCCGCCGAACATCGACGGCCCGAACATCGGGCGCATCCGGAAGGCCAGCATCATGTTGCCGCCGACGATGGCCACCATGAGCAGGCCGCCGACGACGAACAGCAAGATCTGGGTCAACAGCACGTTGGAGAACACCGAGGTGTACCCGACGGCGTCGAACCACAGGAAGTCGGTGTAAACACCGGAGAAAAGGAAGAACAACGCCACGATCGCCACAAGTGCGATCACGACGGGCAGCAGGAGGCGCGGCCGGCGGGGCAGGCGCATCGCCCTGCCGGCTCCGGGGGTCCGGAAGCTCAAGGCCAACCCCTTGTCGTCATAAGCAACGGTCCGTGTCTGGCAACCTACACCGGTGGCGCGGCGCCCGCCGCGCACCGCTCGGGCGCGCTCAGGGCACGATGCTCCACCACTAGGCCCAACGCCCCGAGCTCGTCATGAGTGCCCGGGCCGGGCATCGGAGGGAAGGGCCTGGTCAGTAACCGTACGTCAGGTCGCGAGATGCGAGCGGACACCGAACCGGATTCTGTGGATAAACCTTGATCACGACCACTGAGCGACCCAGCCTGTGGACAACCTGAGCCGCGCACCTCTCAACAGTGAGCAGGCCCGGCAGACCAGTGGGTGGTCAGTTCGCCGTGCAGGCGGGAAGGGTGCCGGTGCCGGTACGCACCATGTCGAGGGCCCGGACCGCGCTGTGCAGCGTCTCGATCTTCACCAGACGCATCCCCTGCGGTACGGCCTTCAGGGCCTCGTCGCAGTTGCCCGCCGGAGTGAGGAACAGCGTCGCCCCGGTCTTACGCGCGCCGACCATCTTCTGCTGGATGCCGCCGATCGGCCCGACGCGCCCCTCCGGGGTGATCGTGCCGGTGCCCGCGACGAACTTGCCGCCGGTCATCGCGCCGGGGGTCAGCTTGTCCATGATGCCGAGGGAGAACATCAGCCCCGCGCTCGGCCCGCCCACGTCGCCCACGTTGATGGAGACCTTGAACGGGAACTTGAACTTGGCCTGCATGACGATGCCGACCATCGGCTTGCCGTCCACGCCCTTGACGGTGGTCAGCGGCACGGTGAGCGGCTTGCCGTCCCGGGTGACGCCGATCGAGACCTGTTCGCCCGCCTTACGGGAACGGACCTTCTCGGCGACCTTCTCCACGTCCTTGGCGGGCGTGCCGTCCACCGCGGTGATCTCGTCGCCGGGCTTGAGCTTGCCGTCGGCGGGCTTGCCCTTCTCCGCCGACATCACGGCCACCACCGACGTGTACGGGATCTTCAGCTCGGTCAGGGCGGCGGCGGTCGCGTCGTCCTGGGAGTTGGTCATGTCCTGGATGTTCTGTTCCTCGACCTGCTCCGCCGTACTGGACTTGGGGAAGATCGTCTCCTCCGGGACCACCGCGATACTCGGGTCGACCCAGCCGCGCAACGCGGTGAGCAGGTCGATGCGGGTGCCCGGACCACCCTGGTAGGCCACGGTCACCAGGCTTAGCTTGCCCTGTGTCGGGTACGTCTGGCGACCCTCGATGGAGATGACCGGTTTGCCCTTGACCTTGCCGATGGTGTCCTCGGTGGGCCCCGGGCTGAGCACGACGTACGGCACCGGCAGCATGGCGCCCGCAACGCCGAGCATCAGCGTCAGCATGGCCGCCACCATCAGGGTCAGCGTGCGTCGGGACATGAACGCAGCCTATGCGCTGAAACGTCGGGTCATTCGCAGGCGCCGACCCATTCGGTGGTGCCGTCGGCGAACATCTGATGCTTCCAGATCGGGACCTCGCTCTTGAGATCGTCGATGAGACGCCTCGCGGCCTGGAACGCCTCCTGGCGGTGCGGGCAGGCCACGGCGACGATCACCGCGATGTCGCCGAGCGAGAGGTCTCCGGTGCGGTGGACCGCGGCGAGCGCGGAGACCGGGAAGTCGGCGGCGACCTTCTCGGCGACCCGCCGCAGTTCCGCCTCGGCGGTCGGGTGAGCCGAATAGGAAAGCTTGACCACCGGTTTGCCGCCGTCATGGTCGCGGACCGTGCCGACGAAAAGCGTGGTGCCCCCCGCGGAGACGTCACCGACGGCGGCGAACACCTCATCGACCGACAACGGGCTGTCGCGTATCCCGAGCAACCGGATGGCATCCACGTCCCGAGCCTACAACCGTCTCCCCCGGCGCTCTCCAGACGCGCCCGCCTGCGCCCGCCGCACATGGCGTGGCGCTACAGCCGTCGTCGCCGCCGGGCCCTGCGCACGATCGCCGCGGTGCCGATCACCGCCACGGTGGCGCCCGCCGCGGTGATCGTCGCCTCCTTGCCGGACAGGCGGCGGCCGACCACGGCGTGCTTGCCCTCACGCAGTTCGAGCAACTGCTCAAGGGCCGCCTCGTTGGTCCAGGCCGGCTTCCAGCCTGCCGCCCGCAGTGACGCGCCGTCGGCCACCCAGGGGTAGACGACGTAGTGCAGGTCGGTCGCGGGGGCGGGCGTGATGCCGAGCCGGTGCAGGCGCTGGGCGGTGCCGAAGGTCAGCGCGGCGGGCAGCTCGAAGCGCCGCAGCCCGGAGATCTCCTCGACCTTCTCCTGCTCCAGCCAGCCGTCGCAGCCGACGACGACCGTGCCGGTCACCGTACCGAGCGCGGCCAGTTCGAGGGCGGTCACCAGGTCGTCGATGTGGCAGAACTGCCAGTACTGGTCGCAGCCCTTGACCGTCAGCAGCCGGGGCGCCTCGAAGTGCCGGGTGACGACGGTGTCGATGCCGGGCCCGACCACCGCCGCGGGCCGTACCACCGTGACCTCAAGGCCGGGGTGACTGCGCAGGGAACGCCGGACCAGCGCCTCGATCTCCAGGTAGTCGCCCACGATGCCGGTGTCGGGCTCGGCGGTGACCGGCGCGTCCTCCGGGAGCGGCACCGGGTTGTCGGGCGCCGCGCCGTACACCATCGCGCTGGTCACCACGACGACGCGGCGCACCCGCGCGGCGGCGCTGGCGGTGAGCACGGTCTGCGCGGCGCGCAGGTTGTACGCCCGCCGCTCGGCCGGGTCGGCGTCGAGCGCGTACTCGGCGGACAGGTGGACGAGGACGTCGATGTCGGAGAGCCGGTTCGCCAAGAGCGGATCTCGCACGTCGATGACCCGCCAGGTGACATCGGACACATCACCGCGTTGCTCATCAATGGCCACGACCCTGCGGAAATCCGCAGACGAGGCCACGTGGGCGAGGAACGCCCGGCCCAGTCCGCCGGCAGCGCCCGTGACGGCGATGACCGGTGACCGGTGGCGATTCGAGGTAGGCACCAGGTCCTCACTTTGCACTGATCCGCCCCTCGACGGATAACGTGGCGGATGTGGACTCCTCCATCCTGCCCGAGGTAGACCGGTGACTGACCTGCCAGGTCGTGAAAACGACCCAAACGACAACCCGTTCGCGATGTTCGGCAACCCTGAACAGATCGCCGCCGCGATGCGCCAGTTCGCCGACATGCTCTCCGCACCGCCGAGTTCAGGCCCAGTCAACTGGGACATGGCCAAGAACATCGCCCGACACGCCGTAGTGGCCGAGGGTGATCCGAGCGTCATGGAGGGTGAGCGCCGTCAGATCCTCGACGCGCTCAATCTCGCCGACCTGTGGCTCAACGAGACGACCACGCTCCCGAGCGGCGTAGACGCGCCGGCGGCGTGGAGCCGATCGGAGTGGATCGAAAAGACCGTCCCGGTTTGGCAAAAGCTTTGTGACCCGATCGCGGCGCGGATGGTCGAGACGATGGGGGGCACCCTCGGCTCGGCCGGGCTGCCCGCCGAGGCCCAGTCCATGGCCGGGCCTCTGATGGGCATGCTGAAGCAGATGGGCGGCATGATGGTCGGCAGCCAGATCGGGCAGGCCCTCGGGTCGCTCGCCCGTGAGGTCGTCGGCTCCACCGACATCGGCCTGCCTCTGTCCGGCACCGCGGCCCTGCTGCCGGGCGGCATCGCCTCCTTCAGCGAGGGCCTGGAGCTGCCCTCCGAGGAGATCCGGCTCTACCTGGCCCTGCGTGAGTCCGCGCACCAGCGGTTGTTCAAGCACGTGCCCTGGCTGCGGGCCCACCTGCTGGGCGCGGTCGAGGAGTACGCCAAGGGCATCACGGTCGACGTCTCCGCGCTGGAGGAGCAGCTTCGCGGGCTCGACGTCAACAACCCCGAGCAGCTCCAGCAGGCGCTGAGCGGCGGTGCGCTGCTCAAGCCCGAGGAGACCGAGCGGCAGAAGGCCGCGCTGGCGCGGCTGGAGACGATGCTGGCCCTGGTCGAGGGCTGGGTGGCCACCGTCGTGGACAAGGCGGCCGGCGGCAAGCTGCCCTCCGCCGCGGCCCTGGCCGAGACGGTACGCCGGCGCAGGGCCACCGGCGGCCCCGCCGAGCGCACGTTCGGCACCCTCGTGGGTCTCGAACTCCGTCCCCGCAGGCTGCGCGAGGCCGCGGCGCTGTGGGCGGCGCTGGAGGAGGCCCGCGGGCTCGACGGCCGCGACGCCGTGTGGGGACACCCGGACCTGATGCCGCGCGCGGAGGATCTGGACGACCCCGCCTCGTTCGTCAGCGGCGGTGTCCAGTTCGACCTCTCGACGCTGGAGCAGGGCGAGAAGGACACCCGCGACGACACCCGTGATGACACCGGCGACGAGACCGGGGAAGGCCCCAAGGACGCGGGCGACGGCAAGTGACCCTGCACCAGGACGCGCATGCCGTCCTCTCCGGCTGGGCGGCCCCCAGCGACGAGGAGGAGGCTCTGCGCAAGGAGTTCCTGCGCCACCTGGAGACCCATGACGACGCCATGTGGCGCACATGCGCGCCGGGGCATCTGACCGCCACCACGGCGGTGCTCTCCCACGACGGTGAGCAGGTGCTGCTCACCCTCCACCCCAAGGCGGGCAAGTGGCTGCCGATGGGCGGGCACTGCGAGCCGTACGACGCCTCGATCGAGGCCTGCGCGCTGCGCGAGGCCACCGAGGAGTCCGGCATCGCGGGGCTGCGGCTCCTGCCGGGACCGCTCGCGCTGGATCGGCACGAGGTGTGGTGTCATCCGCCGCGGAGCTGGCACCTGGACGTGGAGTTCGGCGCGGTGGCCCCCGCGGGCAGTGCGCCGGTGATCAGTGACGAGTCCCTGGACCTGCGGTGGTTCCCGGTGCTGGAGATTCCGGAGCCGACCGACGAGGCGACCCGCAGGCTGGCCCTCAGGGCCAGGGAGCGCCTGCGCGGTGCAGGCGTTTAACCCGTTTTCACACCCTGCTCGCTAGGGTCCGTCACAGAGGGCGCGGAGCCGGGTTCGTGAACGAATGGGGCACCACAGACGTGGATCTCACCAAGGGGAAGGCCGGGGAGCCGGTCGGAGGCGTGATCGTCACGCCGCGGCGGCGGCGTCGCGTCTGGCACGTTCCACGAACATTGGCATGGATTGTGGTGGCGCCGTTCGCGGTCTGGGCGGTGGCGCGGATCGCAGGCCTGGAACGAGGGTCGCTCCCCACACAGATCATGACCGCGACGCCGTACGCGGCGGCGGCCTCGCTGGTGGCGGTGCTCCTCGCGGCGATGTCCCGGCGCAAGATCGCGACCGCCGTTGCGGTCGTGACGGCCGCCACGCTCGGATTCAGCGTGCTGCCGCGGGCGATCGGCTCGGCGCACGCCGCGTCCGCCGGACGGACGCTGAAGGTCCTGTCGATCAACATGTTGTACGGGCAGGCCGACCCGGCCGGGGTGCTGGCTCTGGTAGACCGCCTCGATCCCGACATCATCAGCGTGCAGGAGCTCACTCCGCGTGGGGTGCAGGCCCTGGACGCGGCGGGGCTGGCCCGCCTGATGCCGCACAGGTATCTGCAGGCGGAGTGGGGTGCCAGTGGAGGCGGGATCTACGCCAGACATCCCCTCACACCGGTGACAAACCTTTTCCGGCCCGTTCAGCACAAGATGCCCGTCGCGGACGTGGCCCTCCCCGGCGGCGCCCCGGTCCAGGTCGTCAACGTGCATCCGGTACCGCCGATCGGGGACCAGGTGCCCAAGTGGACGGCGGGGCTCGACGGGCTGCCCGCCGCCGCAGAGGACACCGTGCGGGTTCTGGCCGGCGACTTCAACGCGAGCCTCGACCACGCGATGCTGCGCCGCCTGCTGGCGCGCGGATACGTCGACGCGGCGGACCAGACGGGCGAAGGACTCACGCCGACCTGGCCCGCGAACCGGCGGGTTCCGCCGATCATCACCATCGACCACGTTCTGGTGGACCGGCGGGCGGGCGTGCGTACCGTGAGCATCCACACCGTGCGGGGCACGGACCACCGCGCCGTCTTCGCCGAACTCACCCTGCCGACCGGCTGAGCGCGCTCACCCTGACAGCAGCTCGCGGGTGTTCTCCCAGCCTTCGAGGCCGGGGTCGAGCAGGCTCAGGTCGCCGGGATGGCGCAACCGGTGCCAGCCCGGCCCGGTGGCGACCGCCCGGCGGTCGGGGGCCGCGGCCCGCAGGGCCGTGACGACATCGGGCGCGTCCATCCCGCCGTCGGCCCACTCCGGGTACGGCAGGCGCGCGGCCAGCGCGACCGCCCCGCCGCCGTGGGCGGGACACACCGAGACC
Organism: Spongiactinospora gelatinilytica; assembly: GCF_003236385.1. Taxonomy (GTDB): domain Bacteria; phylum Actinomycetota; class Actinomycetes; order Streptosporangiales; family Streptosporangiaceae; genus Spongiactinospora; species Spongiactinospora gelatinilytica. The sequence continues at coordinate 4,512 of NZ_POUA01000181.1, read as the reverse complement.
TGGGCCCGGCCGAGCGCGCGGAACAGCTTGCCGATCAGCAGGGAGGGCAGATCAGGCGCGTCGGCGCTGATCAGCACCGCCTCCCCGGCCTCCGGCGCGACCTTCGCGATGCCCTCGAAGGCGGCTCTGACCAGGTCGGCGCCGTCGAGTGGAGGCACGCTCACCACCGGTGTGCCCGGCCAGGTGATGTCCTCGATGCCGGGGACGCTGCTCACCACGGCGGGTGTGACGAGTTCCAGCCCCGCGGCGATCTCGTAGGTGTCTTCCGCGACGGCGCGGAGGAAGGCGCCGGCGTCCACGCCCGGCGGCGCGGCTTGTCCTGTCGAGGGGGTGACCAGTACGGCCGCGATTCGCTGCACGCCTGGCAGCGTATCGCCGTACGGCCTGCCGGGTCAGTATTCCTCGGCCGAGCCCTGCGAGGCGACGGAGAAGCCCTCCAGGTAGCCGCGGGCGCGCTCGGACCTGGGGTAACGCTCGACCAGCGCCCAGAACGCCGGACCGTGGCTCGGCACGAGCAGGTGCGCGAGCTCGTGAATGATCACATAGTCGACCACCCAGGAGGGCATGCCCCGCAGCCGGGTGGAGATCCTGATGGTGCCGTGGTCGGGGGTGCACGACCCCCAGCGGTGGCGCTGGTTCTCGACCCAGCGCACGCTCACGGGGTCGGCCTTGCCGTCGAGGTAGCGCGCCGAAAGATCTCGTGCCCGCGCCAGCAATTCGGCGTCGGAAGGCCGCCTGCGCTGCTCCTTGGCGGCCAGGCGGTCGAGCATTCTGCGCACCCACTGTTCCTCGTCGGTACGGCTGAGCCCGGCGGGCAGCAAGACGATCGTCTTGTCGCCGTCACGGTACGCGGAGACGGTCCGGCGGCGACGAGAACTACGACGGACCTCGACTGTCTCGGGGGGCACATATGCACGGTAGCCGAGAGAAGGGAAATTCCAACAGGGGGTAAGTGCTGTTCTCGCTGGTCAGTCCGCGTTCGCTCAATGTTCAACCACACCAGATCGCTATAGACGGGACATTTGCCAAAACCTCCGAGTTACCCGAGTCCCGGCCCCGTCGTGAATGATCCGGTCCGCTCCGCGCCACCCCCTTGATCAATTCAGGTCGGTGTACGGCGGGCGTGCCGCCGCAGGCCACGGACATCTTCGATCACCTGGACACCGACTCGCTGCTTGATCGTAGCCATCGGGAAGATGATCTGTGTGGCGCATCCGCGTACATCATCGGAACCTATGGTGAATCGCGATCAGGCGCGGAAGTAGCGGCTCAAAGAGCCCGGACCGGCGATGGGGACAGATCTTTGCGCCGGCCCCCGGACCCCGGCCCGGAGAAAGATCCGAGCGGCCGATCAGCGCACGCTCGATCCGGCCGGATTCGCGCCGTTGGTTTCGCACGCGGGTTTCGCGCTGTTGGTTTCACCGGCCGAGCCATCCTGAACCGCGCTGAACCACACTGACATGACTGCGGAAAGTAGTGTCATGACAACAAGTGGCGATGAGCGCGGAGAAGACGGCTTGCTCGGCATTCGCCTCCGTCCTGGCGATTCCGGATGCTCCCGGATCAATCTGGACGCCCATGAATCGCAAGTCCCGGCGTCATCGGAACACCTACAGCGCCCGCCCTCGGGCAGCGCCCACCCCTCGGGGCGGCATGCCCGATCTTATGGGATATGCCCCTTGATCTGCCGCCTCCCGGCGTTATCCACAGCCCGTGAGCTGGGCTTATGGAGTTATCCACAGGTTGGGGGTTGGTCGGCTCGCGAGTGCCCCGAGGCATGCGATGCTGGCGGCTCGCCGCGAAATGCGACCGCTCGAAGGCCGGTCGGCGCGCGGCCCATCGTCACGACGTCGATCAGGGAGGAGCACTGTGTCCACTCACCAGCGTGCGCACGAGGCCGGCGGCATTCGCGAGGTGCGGCGGCCCCGGCTGAAGGCGGCCCTGCGGAGGGTCGCCCGCGACCCGCGGACGTTGCAGTTCGGGCTGCATCCGCAGCGCGCGTCGGTGCTCCACGATCTGGAGCCGCCGGTGCTGCGGGTGATCGAGGGCCTGGACGGCACGCGCGAGCTGCGCCAGGTCGTCGCCGACGCCGCCAAGGAAGGGCTCGCCGAGGAGCAGGCCCGCACGCTCATCGGCATGCTGGCGCAGCGCGGCGTTCTCGACGACGCGGCGTTCCCGCCGCCGCTGACCTCGCTCAGCCTGGCCGAGCGCGACCGGCTGCAAGCCGATCTCGACGCGCTCTCCCTGCACCCCGAGACCACCGACGGCGGGGCCGCCGTGATGGAGCGGCGGCGCGCGGCGCACGTCCGCGTATACGGCGCGGGCCGCGTCGGCGCCCAGATCGCGGTGCTCCTCGCCGCCTCCGGGGTGGGCAACCTGTGCGTGGGCGACACGGCCATCGCCCGCCCGCGCGACGTCGTCCCCGGCGGCCTCGGCTGGTCGGCGGTGGGCGCGCCACGCCACGACGGCGCGGTCGCCAGCGCCCGCGCCGTCGCCCCCGGCATCAACGCCTGGACCTCGGCGTTCGCCTCCCACCCCGCCGACCGGGCGCACCGCCCCGACCTGGCGATCCTGGCCCCCGTCGAGCCGCTCGACCAGATCCTGGTGGCCGATCTGGCGGAGGCCGGCATTCCGCACCTGCTGGTCAGCGCGTTCGAGGGCCTTGGCGTGATCGGCCCGCTGGTCCAGCCCGGGCTGACCGCGTGCCTGCGCTGCCTCGACCTCGCCCGCCGCGACCGCGACCCGGCCTGGCCGACGGTGAGCGCACGGCTCGGCGGATACCCCGCCGGAGAGGTCGCCTGCGACACGGTGACCGCCACGATCGTCGCCGCCACCGCGGCCGGTCAGGCGTTGTCATGGATCGACGAGAAGAAGAGCATTGTGACCAACGGCACACTCGATGTCTTGCAGATATGGGGCTGGCGACGGCGATCCTGGAGTGTCCACCCGCAATGTCGTTGTTCCCGAAACCAGTTGCATTAGCAAGAATGGTCGCATCGACGATCGGAGCCTGATCGGGCTCACGGCCGGCGCGCCCCCAGAGCGCGGCCGATGCCCGCCGGTGCGTCCGGATGCCCGCGCCGCCACGCCCGGCGGCCCGCCATCCGGGCGGGCCTCCTTCAGGCGAAACGTCGTCAGGGCGAGTAGCGAAGGGAGGTAGTGGTGTCGGTGCCCGAGATCCATCGCCGTGACACCGCGCAGACAGGTGAGTGACCTTCCCCGCCGCGCCGTGACGCGGTCGGCCAAGCTGGCGACCCTCCCCCTCGGGTTCGCCGGGCGTACGGCCCTCGGCCTCGGCAAACGCATCGGCGGGAAGTCCGCGGAGATCGTCGCTCAGGAGATCCAGCAGCGCACCGCGGACCAGGTCTTCAAGGTCCTCGGCGAGCTCAAGGGCGGGGCGATGAAGCTGGGCCAGGCGTTGTCCATCTTCGAGGCGGCCCTCCCCCCGGAGATAGCCGGCCCGTACCGCGCCACGCTCACCAAGCTTCAGGACGCCGCTCCCCCGTTGCCCGCCCCGGTGGTCCACCGGGTGCTCACCGAACAACTCGGCGACGACTGGCGCGACAACTTCCTGTCGTTCGACGACCGGCCAACCGCCGCCGCGTCGATCGGCCAGGTACACCGGGCGGTGTGGCACGACGGCCGGGCGGTCGCCGTGAAGGTCCAGTACCCGGGCGCGGGCAAGGCGCTGCTCGCCGACTTCAACCAGCTCGCCAGAGTGGGCAAGCTGTTCGGCGTGCTGCTCCCCGGGCTCGACATCAAGCCGCTGCTCGGCGAGCTGCGCGACCGGATCGCCGAGGAGCTCGACTACTTCAACGAGGCCGACGCGCAGCACGCCTTCGCGGGCGAGTTCGCCGGCGACCCCGACTTCCACGTCCCCGACGTCATCGCGGTCAACGAGCAGGTGCTGGTCACCGAGTGGATGGACGGCACGCCGCTGTCCCGGGTCATCACCGAGGGCACCAAGGAGGAGCGCGACCGGGCCGGGCTGCTGCTGGTGCGGTTCCTGTTCTGCTCCCCGGCCAGGGTCGGCATGCTGCACGCCGACCCGCACCCCGGCAACTTCCGCATCACCCCCGACGGCCGGCTCGGCGTCCTCGACTTCGGCGCGGTCAACCGGCTGCCCGACGGCTACCCGCCCGTCTTCGGCACCCTGACCCGGATCTTCAACCAGGGCGACATGGAATCGGTCGTGGCCGGGCTGCGCGCGGAGGGCTTCATCCGCGAGCACATCACCATCGACCCCGACGCACTGCGCGGGTTCCTCGCGCCCTATATCGAGCCCACCGCGGTGGAGGAGTTCACCTTCAGCCGCGAGTGGCTGCAACGGCAGGCGGCCATGGTGACCGACCTGCGCCCGAACAACGTGGTCAGACAGCTCAACCTGCCCCCGTCCTACGTCCTGATCCACCGGGTCCACGCGGCGGGGGTGGGCGTGCTCTGCCAGCTCGGCACCACGGCCCGGTTCCGCGACGAGGTGATCGCCTGGGTCCCCGGCTTCACCAACGACCC
>NZ_POUA01000180.1 GCF_003236385.1 Spongiactinospora gelatinilytica | reverse complement strand
ATGTATTTCCGATCTGGACAGTAGGATATATCGGGATTATGGTGGGGGTTATGTACGAGATCGCCCGCCTCGTCGGCCGATGTCCGCTTCGTTGGGCACGGTGACGCGGCCCCACCGTCCCCGCTCGCCGTCCACTTCCCCGCCCCAGGTCATCTGGAGCGTTCCGGCGCATCGCCGCGCCGATTCTCCCCCACGTTCCCCCTGATCTCCGCCGTACGCGCACGCGGACCGTCCGTCCGCCCACCACGCGCGTCTCCGCGCATGCCCGCGGACGTCCCAAGGAGCCGCTTTCCATGACACAACCCGTCCTTTCCGCCCGCACCCCCGCCCCGGTGGGCCTCGCCGAGCCCGCCGAGCCGCCGGAACCCCGGCAAGGAGGGGCGGGCTCGCCCGCCGTCCGGGCCGCCGGGGTGCTCGCCTCGCGCGGGCGCAGGCTGGTGGGACTCGCGGCCATCCTGGTCATCTGGCAGGTCGGCGCCTCGCGCGGCTGGCTGGGCGCGAACACTCCCCCGCCCACCCGCGTGTGGAGCGCCGCCGTCGAACTGATCTCCACCGGGGAGTTGCAGCACCACCTGGGGGCCTCGCTCGTACGGGTCGCCGAGGGCCTGGCGATCGGGTTGACCGCCGGTCTGGTGCTCGGACTGATGGCCGGGCTGGTCCGCCTCTTCGAAGACCTCATCGACGCGCCCATCCAGGCGCTGCGCATGCTCCCGCACCTGGCCCTGGTGCCGGTCTTCATCATCTGGTTCGGCATCGGCGAGATCGCCAAGATCGCCCTGATCACGATCGGCCCGATCTTCCCGCTGTACATCAACGTCTTCCACGGCATCAAGGGCCTGGACGAGCGGCTGATCGAGTCCGCGAGATCCTGCGGCGTCCACGGACTGGCGCTGATCCGCCGGGTCATCCTGCCCGGCGCGCTGCCGCAGATCCTCGTCGGCCTGCGCCAGGCGCTCGGCATCGGCTGGCTCAGCCTGGTGGTCGCCGAGCAGACCGCGACCACCTCGGGCATCGGGTTCCTGGTCACCGACGCCAAGGAGTTCCTGCGCACCGACGTGGTGTTCGTCGTCCTCGCGGTGTACGCGCTGCTCGGGCTGGCCACCGACCTGCTGGTACGCGCCCTCGAACGGTACGCCCTCGCCTGGCGGCGGGGGTACACGGCGAAATGAGCGACATGACCGTGATCGACACCCCCATCGAGACCACCCGGGGCGTACGCGTCCGCGGGCTGCGGCGGGCCTTCGGCGGCCGGGTCGTGCTCGACGACGTCGACCTCGACATCGCCCCCGGCGAGTTCGTCGCCCTGCTCGGGGCCAGCGGCTCCGGCAAGAGCACCCTGCTGCGCGCGGTCGGGAGGCTGGACCGGCAGGCGGAGGGCGACCTGCGCGTCCCCGAGCAGCGGGCGATCGTCTTCCAGGAGCACCGGCTGCTGCCCTGGTCGCAGGTGTGGCGCAACATCACGCTCGGCCTCACCGGCCCGGACCTGCGCGGGCAGGCGCTGCGCGCGCTGACCGAGGTCGGCCTGGCGGCCCGCGCCGACGCCTGGCCGACGACGCTGTCCGGCGGCGAGTCGCAGCGGGTGGCGCTGGCCAGGGCGCTCGTCCGCACCCCGGAGCTGCTGTTGCTGGACGAGCCGTTCGGCGCGCTGGACGCGCTGACCCGCCTCAAGGCGCAGGCGCTGGTCGCCCGGCTGTGGAGCCGGCACCGCCCCGCCGTACTGCTGGTGACCCACGACGTGGAGGAGGCCCTGCTGCTCGCCGACCGCGCGTTGCTGCTGGCCGGCGGCAAGATCGCGCAGGAGATCATCGTGGACATCCCCCGCCCCCGCTCGCTCGATCACCTTCGATTCGCCTCGCTGCGCCGCCGGCTGCTGGTCGGCCTCGGCGTCGATCCCGACCTCAGCCGCGCAGAGCAGACCCAGGAGTCGCCGTGACCGTGACCACCCTCCCCGTGGACCCCCTCGACCTGACCGCGGACGTCCTCGTCATCGGCGGCGGGCCCGCCGCCACGTGGGCCGCCTACAAGGCGGCGCAGGCCGGCGCGGACGTCGTGCTCGCCGACAAGGGTTACTGCGGCACCAGCGGGGCCACCGCCTCGGCGGGCACCGGGATCTGGTACGTGCCGCCGCACCTCGCCGAGCGGGAGAAGGCCATGGCCGCAAGAGAGGCGCTGGGCGGATACCTCGCCGACCGGCGCTGGATGACCCGCGTGCTCAACCAGACCTACGAAGGCGTCAACGAGCTGGCCGGGACCGGCCGCTACCCCTTCCCCCCGGACGGCCGGGGCGGCCAGTTGCGGCGCGGGGTGCAGGGCCCGGAGTACATGCGCAGGATGCGCATCCTGCTGCGCCGGGCCGGGGTGCGCATCCTGGACCACAGCCCCGCCGTCGAGCTGCTGCTCGACGCGGCCGGCGCGGTCGCGGGCGCGGCCGGGCACCAGCGCAGGCACGACCGCCCCTACCGGGTGCGCGCGGGCGCCGTGGTCCTGGCCACCGGCGGCTGCGCCTTCCTGAGCCGGGCGCTCGGCTGCGACGTCAACACCGGCGACGGGGCGCTGATGGCGGCCGAGGCGGGCGCGGAGCTGTCCGGCATGGAGTTCTCCAACGCGTACGCGATCGTGCCGGAGTTCTCCTCCGTGACCAAGACCGCCTACTACTCCTTCGCCACCTTCTACCGCGAGGACGACAGCGTGCTGGAGGGCGCGGGCAGCCAGAAGGGCCGCTCGGTGATCGCCCGCGCGCTGCTGTCGGAGAGGGGCACGGCGACCGGCTCGCCCCCGCGCTGGAGCGGCTGCACGGCACCTGGGCGGGGCTGCGCGCCTCCCTGCGGGGCGTGGGCGGGGACGCCGTCCAGGCCAGGCAAGCGGCGGCGATGGGCGCGCACGCCCGCTGGATGTACACCGCCGCGCTGGCCAGGCAGGAGAGCCGCGGTATGCACAAGCGGGAGGACCGCCCGGCCCAGGACGCCGCGCTGCGGCACCGGCTGCTGGTGTCGGGCCTGGACGAGATCGCCGTACGGCCCGATCCCGTCGCGCCGGTCGGGCCGCTGGAGCACGCCCAACACCTGCGGGCGGCGTCGTGATCGAGATCGTCTCGCGGGAGCGCTGCATCGGCTGCGACCGCTGCGTGGAGGTCTGCCCGACCAACGTGTTCGACTCCGGCCCGGGGGGCGTCCCGGTGATCGCCCGGCAGGGCGACTGCCAGACGTGCTTCATGTGCGAGGCGTACTGCCCGGTGGACGCCCTGTTCGTGGCGCCGCAGCCGGCGCCGGTCGGGCCGGGGTCGCCGCTGGGCGACGAGGCGTACGTGACCCGGTCCGGGCTGCTGGGCGGCTACCGCAGGCAGATCGGCTGGGGGCACGGCCGTACGCCGGGCGCGCTGCGCGCCGTCGGGCCGGAGCTGCCCCGCACCCCACCCCCACAGACCTCCGTCGAGACCATGACCAGAACACCGAGGAGCATCCATGATCGGCCGCCGATCATTCGCACTGCTGCTGACCGCCGCGCTCGCGCTGCCCGCGCTGTCCGCCTGCGGCGCCGACGGAGCCTCCGGCGCCGCGGCCGCGTCGTACCCGCTGCGGATCGGCGTGATCGGCACCGGCAACAAGCTGACCGGCGTGATCGGTTACCTCAACGACGAGAAGAAGCTGCTGCCGCTGCTGGCCCCGGCCGGGGTGACCGAGGTGCGGACCTTCTCCTTCCCCAACGGCCCCGACCTCAACCAGGCCCTGCTGGCCGGCGAGCTCGACATCGCGTTGTACGGCGACACCCCCGCCCTGGTCGCGCGGGGCGCGGGGCAGCCCACCCGGCTCATCGCGCAGAACACCGTCGGCATCGACGCGGGCGTGCTGGCCAGGAAGCAGGGCGGCCCGGCCAGGCTGGCCGACCTCGCGGGCACGCGGGTCGCCGCCCAGAAGGGCTCCTACATCCACCGCTACCTGCTCGGCGCGCTGGAGGAGGCCGGGATCAAGCCCCGCGAGATCGTGCACATCTACAACAGCGACATCGAGGCCGCGCTGGAACGCGGCGACGTGGACGCCGCCGCCGTCCCCGCGGCCAACATGGAGGCGCTGCGGCTCAAGGGCTACCCGCTGATCGACATCGCCTCCCGGGACCACCCCGCCTACCTGGGATCCAGCGCGACGGTGGTGCCCGAGTCCTTCCTCGGCGCGCGTCCCGGCTTCGTCAAGGTGTGGCAGGGCGCGCAGCGGGAGGGGACCAGGCTCGCCAAACGCGACTGGGAGCGTTACCTGGCCTTCGCCGCCAAGGTCGGCGGCTTCCCGGCCGAGGTCACCAAGGCCACGACGCTGCGCGAGCAGCTTCCGGAGGAGCCGTTCACGCCGCAGGGGCTGCGCCTTCTGGAGAACACCAAGAAGTTCCTGGTGGAGCAGAAGTTCATCAGGTCCGACTTCTCGATCGATGAGTGGATCGCCCCGGGAGCGCGCGGATGAGCGGCGCGGGCACGATCGTGCGCAAGGCGGACGTCCTGGTGCTGGGCGGCGGCCCGGCCGGGGCGTGGGCCGCGCTCGCGGCGGCGGAGGCGGGCGCGCGCGTGGTACTGGCCGACAAGGGCTACTGCGGGACCAGCGGCGCGGCGGCCTCCGGCGGGAACAACCTCTGGTACGTGCCGCCCGATCCCGCGCTGCGCGAGGCCGCGATCGACGCGCGCGAGGCCATCGCGGGCGGGCTGACCGACCGCGGCTGGATGGCGCGGGTCCTTGCGGAGACCCGTCACCAGGTGGACCGGCTCGCGGGCTGGGGGTACCCGTTCCCGGTGGACGAGAGCGGCGTGGAACGGCGGGGCAGCCTGCAGGGGCCGGAGTACATGCGCAGGATGCGGCGCAAGGTCCACCGCGGCGGGGTGCTGATCCTGGACCACCATCCCGCGCTGGAACTGCTCGCCGACACGGACGGCGTGGTGACCGGCGCGGCCGGCATCCGCCGCCAGGAGGACGGCAGGCCGTGGGAGGTGTGGGCGGGCGCGGTCGTGCTGGCCACCGGCGGCTGCGCGTTCCTCTCCGGGGCCTTCGGACTGAACGTGAACACCGGCGACGGGCACCTGATGGCGGCCAAGCTGGGGGCCGAACTGTCCGGCATGGAGTTCTCCAACGCGTACGCGCTGTCCCCGGCGTACGGCTCGCACACCAAAGGGCTGATGATGCAGTTCGCCCGCTACTACGACGAGGAGGGCCGCGAGCTCGCGGCGAGCGGCCTGACCGACGGCCGCCGCCGGATCGCCCGGCTGCTCGCCGACGGCCGGCCGGTCTTCGCCCGGCTGGACAAGGCCCCGCCGGAGCTGCGCGAGGCGATGCGCCAGGCGCAGCCGAACTACTTCCTGCCGCTGGACAAGGCGGGCATCGACCCGTTCACCCAGGCGTATCCGGTGCGGCTCGTACTGGAGGGGACGGTACGCGGCACCGGCGGCCTGCGCATCGCCGGCGCGGACTGCGCCACCACCGTGCCCGGCCTGTACGCCGCGGGCGACGTGGCCACCCGCGAGCTGATCACCGGCAGCGTCAGCGGCGGCGGCAGCCACAACGGCGCCTGGGCCATCTCCTCGGGGACCTGGGCCGGGAGCGCCGCCGCCGCCTTCGCGCGCACCGGGCGGCCCCGCCGCCCGAGGTCGTGCGCGGCGGGGCGGACGGGCCGGGCCGGGCTGCGGCCGCACGGCTCCCCCGGCCTTGCGACCGCGGACGTGGTCAAGGCCGTCCAGGAGGAGGTCATGCCGCTGAAACGGAACTACTTTCGCGAGGCGGACGGGCTGGTCCGTTCGCTCGGCGAGCTGGACCGGCTGTGGTCGGCGGTGTCGGCCGGGCTGACCGGCGAGGGGCGGGAGGCGATGCGGGCGCGCCAAGCCGCGGCCATGGTCGCGCACGGCCGCTGGATGTACCGGGCCGCCCTGGCCAGGGAGGAGTCGCGCGGCATGCACCAGCGCCTGGACCGCCCGGGGGCCGATCCGGGCCTCGCCCGCCGCATCCGCGTCGGCGGGCTGGACCGGGTCTGGACCGTGCCTGAGGAGGCTGCCGCATGATCGAGGTGGTCAGTCGCGAACGGTGCGTCACCTGCGACATCTGCGTGAAGGTCTGCCCGATGGACGTGTTCGACCTCGGCCCCGACGGGGTGCCGGTGATCGCCAGGCAGGACGACTGCCAGACGTGCTTCATGTGCGAGGCGCACTGCCCGGTGGACGCGCTGTACGTCGCGCCGTTCACCGGACCGGCCCCGGCCGGTTCGCCGCACCGGGACGAGGCGGCGCTGCGCGCGAGCGGCGCGATGGGCGACTACCGGCGGCTCATCGGCTGGGGGCGGGGCCGTACCCCGGGCAGCCGGCTGGACAAGAACCACGTCTTCACCGCCCGCCTGGCCGCCGCGCAGGGCGCCGGGGAGCCCGCCGCGCGCTGAGCTCCCCGGCGCACCGCGGTGGTCACTTGGTGAGCGGGGCCAGCTTCGGGTCGTTGGCGTACGCCTCGGCCGCGTTCGTCTTGGTGACGATGACCGGCGGCAGCAGGTACGCCGGGACGACCTTGGTGCCGTTGTCGTAGGAGTCGGTGTCGTTGATCTCCGGCTTGCCGCCCGTCTGCAGCGCCTTGACCATCTTCACGGTCTCGGCGACGAGCTTGCGGGTGTCCTTGTTGATCGTCGAGTACTGCTCGCCGGCCATGATGGACTTGACCGACTCGACCTCGGAGTCCTGGCCGGTGACGACCGGGATCGGCTTGCCCGCGCCCTTGACCGAGGTGATGATCGCCCGGGCCAGGGTGTCGTTGGGTGAGAGCACGCCGTCCAGGGTCTTGCCGCCGTTGTAGGTCGAGGTCAGCAGCGAGTCCATGCGCTGCTGGGCGCCCTCGGCCTTCCAGCCCTGGATGGCGGTCTGCTTGACCTCCTGCTGGCCGGAGCCGACCACGACGTCGCCCTTGTCGATGAGCGGCTTGAGCACGTCCATCGCGCCGTTGAAGAACACCCCGGAGTTGTTGTCGTCGGGGGAACCGGAGAACAGCTCGACCGTCCAGGGGCCCTTGGGCTTCTTGGCCTTCATGCCGTCCAGCAGGGCCTGGCCCTGGAGCTGGCCGACCTTGAAGTTGTCGAACGCGATGTAGTAGTCGACGTCCGGGGTGTTGGTGATGAGCCGGTCGTAGGCGATGACCACCGCGCCGGACTGCTTGGCCTGCGCCACCTGGGTGGAGAGCTGCGCGGCGTCGGTCGCGCCGATGACGATCACCTTGGCGCCCTTGGTGACCATGGCGGAGATCTGCGCCTGCTGGTCGGAGACGGTGGCCGACGCGCCGGCGTACTGGACGTCGGGCTTGAACCCGGCCGTCGTGAGCTCGTTGGTGAACAGGTCACCGGCGAGCACCCAGTTCTCGGAGGTCTTCGACGGCAGCGCGACGCCGATGAACGAGTCGGCCGGGAAGCCCTTGGCGGGGCTCGCGGCGGTCTCGCCGCCGGTGGCGGTGGTGCCTTGACGCTCGGAGGCGCACGCGGCGCTCAGGGCGAGCATCGCCACGGCACCGGCCGCCGCGATGCTCCTGGTGAGAAATTTCCGCATTTCTGGGACGAACCCTTCCTGATTGTGATGGGCAGCGATGCGAGCGCACGGGGGCGTCTGCCGTCGCCGGTGGCGGTCAGCCGGCGACCCTGGCCTTGTCGGGCGTGGTGGCCGAGCCGGGGTCCGAGGGAGGGGACGCCGGGCCGTCCCGGCGGAACTGGCGCAGCAGCGACCCGATGATCGAGAAGCGTCCCTGCTTCTTGTTGTAGACGTCGAGCGCGACGGCCAGCAGCAGCACCAGTCCCTTGATCATCTGCACCTTGTCGATGCCGACGCCCTCAAGTTGCAGGCCGTTGTTCAGCAGGGCCATGACCAGGCCGCCGACGATCGACCCGCTGATCGTGCCGAGCCCGCCGGACACCGCCGCGCCGCCGATGAAGACGGCCGCGATGGCGTCGAGCTCCCAGTTCAGCCCGTCCTGGGGGCCGGAGGCCGCGGACCGCGCCACGAAGATCATGCCGGCCAGCGCGGCCAGCACGGACATGTTCAGCATGACCATGAAGTTGACCCGCTTGAGCTTCACGCCGGAAAGCTCGGCGGCGCGCGCGTTGCCGCCGACTGCGTAGATGTGGCGGCCCCCGACGGTGTTGCGGGTGTAGAAGGAGTACGCGAGCACCAGGGCGATCAGGATGATGCCGGAGATCGGCAGGCTGGTGCCGACCCGGCCGCCCGCGAAGCGCAGGGTGGCGAAGACGATGACGCCCACCATCACGGCGAGCCGGAGCGCCGAGATCCACATCGGCGCGGCGTCGGCGTTCATCTCGCGCCGGGTCCGCCGGGCCTTCCACTCCCGCCACACCACGCCCACGCAGGCGGCCAGGCCGAGCAGCAGCGTCAGGTTGTTGTAGCCGGTGTTCGGGCCCACCTCGGGCAGGAAGCCGGCGCCGATCTGGCGGAAGCCGGTGGGGACCGGCACCGTGTCGGCGTTGCCGATGTACTGGTTGCCGCCGCGGAACAGCAGCATGCCGGCCAGCGTCACGATGAACGCGGGAACCCCGACGTAGGCGACCCAGAAGCCCTGCCAGGCGCCGATCAGCGCGCCGACGACCAGGCCCAGCACGATGGCCGGCGGCCACGGGATCGCGAACTCCTGCATCGCCTTGGCGACCACGATGCCGGTGAAGGCCGCGATCGAGCCGACCGAGAGATCGATGTGCCCGGCGACGATCACCATCAGCATGCCGATGGCCAGGATCAGGATGTAGGAGTACTGGGCGGCCACCGCGATGAGGTTGCCGGAGGTCAGCGTCAGACCGTCGGTCCAGATTTGGAAGAGCAGCACGATCGCCACCAGGGTGAAGATCATGCCGAACTGCCGGGCGTTGGAGGTCGTGCCCCCGAAGAGGTTCTTCTGCAGGTCCTTGATTCGGCTCATGGCGTCGGCGTCTTCTTGGTAGAGGTCATCTGCTTCATGAGAAGTTCGGGGTCGGCGTCCCGGCGTGGCACGTCACCGGTGATGGTTCCCTCGAACACGGTGTAGATGCGGTCGCACAGGCCGATGAGCTCGGGCAGTTCGGAGGAGATGACGATGACGCCCTTGCCCTGGTCGGCCAGCTTCTGGATGATCCCGTAGATCTCGTACTTGGCTCCGACGTCGATGCCGCGCGTCGGCTCGTCGAGGATCAGCAGGTCGGGGTCGGTGAACATCCACTTCGCCAGGACGACCTTCTGCTGGTTGCCGCCCGACAGCTTGGTGACGCCCTCGTCCACGCTGGGCGTCTTGATCCGCAGGCTCTCGCGGTACTCCTCGGCGACCCGGTGTTCGAGCACCGGGTCGATGACCCCGTACGTGGAGATCTTCGACGGCTTGGCGGCCACCATCGAGGTCTTGACGTCGTCGAGCAGGTTGAGGCCGATCGCCTTGCGGTCCTCGCTGACGTACGCGAGACCGTGCCGGATGGCCTCGGCCACGGATCTGAGCTGGATCTCCTTGCCGTCCTTGAAGACCTGGCCGGAGAGGTGGACGCCGTAGGAGCGGCCGAACAGGCTCATCGCCAGCTCGGTGCGCCCGGCGCCCATGAGCCCGGCGAAGCCGACGATCTCCCCGCGTCGCACGGTGAAGCCGGAGCCCTTGCACACCAGCCGGTCGGCCGAGATCGGGTGCCGCACCGTCCAGTCGCGGACCTCGAAGAACACCTCGCCGATGTGCGGGGTGTGCTCGGGGAACCTGCTGCTCAGCTCGCGGCCGACCATGCCGCGCACGATGCGGTCCTCGTTGACGCCGTCCGCCCTGACGTCCAGGCTCTCGATCGTCCGGCCGTCGCGCAGGATCGTGATGAAGTCGGCGACCGCCGCGATCTCGTTGAGCTTGTGCGAGATGATGATCGAGGTGATGCCGCGGTCCCGGAAGCCGCGCAGCAGGTCCAGCAGGTGCCGGGAATCGGCCTCGTTGAGCGCCGCCGTGGGCTCGTCCAGGATGAGCAGCTTCACGTCCTTCGCGAACGCCTTGGCGATCTCCACCAACTGCTGCTTGCCGACGCCGATGTCCTTGATCAGGGTGTCCGGGTCCTCCTGGAGGCCGACGAGCTCCATCAGCTCCAGCGCCCGGCGCTGGGCGGCCTTCCAGTCGATCGCGCCCCGCCTGCGCGGCTCGTTGCCGAGGAAGATGTTCTCGGTGATCGACATGCCGGGCACCAGCGCCAGCTCCTGGTGGATGATCACGATGCCCGCCTGCTCGCTGGCCCTGATGCCGCCGAACCGGACCTCCTCCCCCTGGTAGAGGATGCCGCCGGAGTAGGTGCCGTGCGGATGGACGCCGCTCAGCACCTTCATCAGCGTGGACTTGCCCGCGCCGTTCTCGCCGCAGATGGCGTGGATCTCCCCCGCCCTGACCACGAGGTTGACATCGGCGAGCGCCGTCACCCCCGGGAACGTCTTGGTGATCGACCGCATCTCAAGGAGCACCGGGGCGTCGGTCATGACCGCGGCCCCGTCGCTCCCGGGCCGCGGCGACGGCGCGTATGCGGTCCTCGGCGGGTGCGGCACGTCGTTGACATCAACTTGCCTCCGATGACCTCTCCATGGACCCACCGCCGCGGCCGGGCGCGCCCTGCCCCAACGGTCTGCATGTCCTGCGTGTTATACCTACGAAGACGGACCTTAAATCCATTTGATTTACTAAGTCAACGCCCGCTAGGGCAGAATGTTCCCCGCAGGCGACGAGCAGAGAGGACCTTGTGGGTGCGGCGCGCAGGTACAAATCTCCCCAAGGTAGGGCGATACAACCGAGCGGTCGTGCTGGACCAGATCCAGCTCGCCGACGGCATCAGCCGGGTGGAGATCGCCCACCACACCGGCCTCACCCCACAGACCGTCTCCGGCATCGTGCGCCGGCTGCTCGATGAGGGCATCGTGCGCGAGGACGGCGCCAGCAGGGTCGCCAGCGGCGGCAAGCCCCGCACCACCCTGCGGATCGACCCCGACGCGGGCAGCGCGGTCGGCCTGCACTTCGACCCGGTCGAGCTGACCTGCGCGGTGGTGGACCTGCTCGGCCGGCCGCTGGTCGTCAAACGCCGCCCGACGCCGCCGCACGCCTCCCCGCAGGACGTCGTGGCGACCATGGCCGGGCTGACCGCCGAGGTGGTCGCCGAGGCCGACGTACCGCTCGGGCGGGTGCTCGGCCTGGGCCTGGCCACCCCCGGCCCGATCGACCAGGACGACGGCACGGTCGTCGCCCCGCCCCAGCTCACCAATTGGACACGGGTGCCGGTCAAGCGGATGCTGAGCGAGGCCACCGGCCTGGCGGTGACGATCGACAACGACGCCACCGCCGCCGCGGTCGGCGAGCGGTGGTCCGGCGCGGGCCGGGGCGTGCCCAACTTCGCGTACTTCTTCCTGGGCACCGGCATCGGCGGCGGGCTCATCCTCGACCACCAGGTCTACCGGGGCGGTTCGCTGAACGCCGGGGAGTTCGGTCACGTCTCGGTGCTGCCGGACGGCCCGGAGTGCTACTGCGGCAACCGGGGCTGCCTGGAGCGGGTGGTCAATCCCACGGCGATCGTCGCGGAGGTCCATCGGCGGCTCGCCGCGCAGGGCGGCGGCGTCCTGGCCGAGCCGTTCAAGCGTGATCCGGCCCTGGTCGACCATGCCGCGATCCGGCTCGCCGCCGAGGCCGGCGACCCTCTCGCGGGCGCGGTCATCGACCAGGCCGCAGAACGCGTCGCCTCGGTCGCGGTCAGCGTCGCCAACATCACCGACGTCGATCTCATCGTGCTGGGCGGGCACGGCATCTCGCACGTCGAGAAGCGGTACGCCGACGCGGTCGCCGCGGCCCTCGCCACCCGGCCGCTGTCCCGGCACATCCGGACGGTGGACGTCGCGCTCTCGCCGCTCGGCGCGGACGCCGCCGTCGTCGGCGGCGCCGCGCTCGTACTGCACGCCACGTACTCGCCGCAACTGTCCGCGCTGCTCGCGGACTGACCAGATCGGGGATGGCCGATGGACCACCAAGCCGTGCTCGCCGTCGACATCGGCGGCACCAAGATCGCCGCCGGCCTGGTGGGCCCGGACGGCGTGGTGCGCGGGCACGCCGAGACCGCCACCCCGGCGAACGAGCCCCTGATCGGCGAGGCCCTGCGCACACTGCTCACGTCGGTGGCCGAAGGGGTGCGTCCGAGGGCGGTCGGGCTGGCCTCGGCCGGTCCGCTGGACCTGCGGCGCGGCACGGTCAGCCCGGTCAACATCCCGGCCTGGCGGGACTTCCCGCTGGTCGAACTGGCCGCCGACATCGTGCCCGGCGTCCCGGTCACGCTGGTGGGCGACGGCATCGCGGCGGCGGTGGGCGAGCACTGGCGCGGCGCGGGCCGTGGGTCGGCGTCGATGCTCGGAATCGTGGTCTCGACCGGCATCGGCGGCGGGCTCGTGCTCAACGGCGTGCCGTACCCGGGGCCGAGCGGCAACGCCGGGCACCTCGGGCACACCGTCGTCGATCCGGCGGGGCCGTTGTGCACCTGCGGGGCCGCCGGGTGCGTCGAGGCGTACGCCAGCGGCCCGTCGATGGTCCGCTGGGCCCGGCGGCACGGCTGGAGCGGCACCGACGCCCGCGGCCTGGCCACCGACGCCGGGCGCGGCGACCCGACCGCCCTGGCCGCCTTCGACCAGGGCACCCGGGCACTCGCCCGCGGCATCGTCGCCGCGGCCACCCTGTGCGACCTCGACCGCGTGGTGATCGGCGGCGGCGTCTCGGCGGCCGGTCCCCTGCTGTTCACCCCGCTGCGCCGCCATGTCGAGCGCTTCAGCGCCCTCGGCTTCGTCCGCCGGCTGACCGTACAACCGTCGGCCCTCGGACGCCAGTCCGGCCTGCTCGGAGCCGCCCGCAGCGCGATGCTCGCCATCCCGACCCCCGACGAGCCGATCAGCGCGTGATCGCGGCGGCACAGCGCCGGCACTCGCCCCGGCTCCGGTAGTAGTAGACCAGGGCGGCGGCCCCGAGCGCGCCGCCCCACAGCAGGAACGACGGGATGGGCAGGGCGAAGACCGGTCCGACCCGGTAGCCGTAGACGTCGATGGACCAGCCGCCGGCGACGAAGGCGGGCAGGACGCGCGCCCAGGACAGGCCGACGGCCATCGTCGCGCACGCGGCCAGCGCGGCGCACGCCACGGGCACGGCCACCGGGACGGGGCGGCCGGCCAGGCCACCACCCAGCGCGGCCACACCTCGCCCCAGCGGTGGACGAGCCCCGCCCCGCGTGGTCCACTGCACGCCACGAGCCTACGGCGGGGGCGGCCCGCTCCAGGAACGGGTCAAAGGCGGCCGAGTTCCATGGCCGTCTCCTGGAGGATCGGCACCAGTTCGGAAAGGGCGGGCATGGACAGCCGCGTCTCCGGCCCGGAGACGGACAGCGCGAGATCGCGCGGCCCCCCGGGGACCGGCACGGCCACGCTCCGCACGCCGAGTTCCTGCTCGCCGTCGTCCACCGCGTACCCCTGCTCGCGCACCAGTTCGATCTGCCGCATCAGGGCCCATTCCTGGGTGATCGTGCGCGACGTCTGCGCGGGCAGCCCGCGGTCCGCGATCAGGCGGCGGATCTGTGCGTCGGTGGCCTGCGCGAGCAGCACCTTGCCCTCGGCCGTGGCGTGCGGCGCGACCCGCCGCCCGACATCGACGAACATCCGCAACATGTGCCGCTGCGAGGCGACCTGAGCGAGGTACACGACCTCGTCGGCGTCCATCGCCGCCAGGTTGGCGGTCTCGCCGACCCGCTCCACCAGCCGCCCGAGGTACGGCCGCGCCCAGGCTCCGAGGAAGGCTCCGGCGACCCGCCCGATGAAGATCATCCTTGGCCCGAGCGTGTAGATCTTCGAGGTCTCCTGCCTGACGTACCCGCCGGCGACCAGTGTCCGCAGGATGCGGTGAATGGTGGTGGCCGGCAATCCGGACGCCTCGGTCAACTCGGTCAACGACATCGAACCTCCGGCGGCGGCGAGGTGTTCGAGCAGCAGAAACGACCGCTCCACCACCTGAATACCGGCGAACCCATCGGCCACCCGCACGGCCTCGGCCATGCCACCCCTCCCAAGCTCAAGCGAGCGAGGCCCACCGTGTCGCTGAATGGGAGGTACCCTCCAGCCCACTGTGCGGACGCGAGCCACGAGAACCCTCATTCTCCTCGAAGCCCGCCACTCACGCCGTGATCTCCGCCAACCCAACCAGCACCGACCATTCCCTCGAATCCCCCGCCGCGGCGTGGGTGGAAGCGACATTGCCCGGAGCGAGCGCCGGGCCCTGCGCGAACGCGCACCGAGGGCCGGCCTCCTGCGGACCATGGGGGGAGGCCGGCTGCTCGCTCGCCGGACGGCGATGCTCAGGCGGTGGGCGGCGCGCTCGTCACCGGCGTCGCCAGAGGGCCGGGACGTTGGGCGGCTCCCAACCGGCCAGGGCGGTGTGCGCTTGCAGGCACTGATACGTGGCGCCGTTATAGATCGCCTGGTCACCGGGGGCATAGGCGGTGCCGGACGTCCAGTCGCCCGCGGGGCCCTGGGTGGGCGTCACGGTGG
>NZ_POUA01000017.1 GCF_003236385.1 Spongiactinospora gelatinilytica | reverse complement strand
CCCGCCCCACCCGCAGTCGAGGAAGAACCCCGGGCGTTCCTCCGCCTCACCCACCAGACCGGCCCCGTCGGGGGTCATGTCGATCAGGCCGGCCCACATGCGCAGGATGTTCACACCGCGTAGATCGGGAAACAGCCGGGCGATGACGGCGGCCGACTGGCGAAGGGCCGCATAGCTCGTCGTCAGTCTGGGGGTGCCCGTATGGCCGGTGGGCTCGGCGCCACCGACGAACTCCCCCCGGGAGGTCTGCATGATGTACGCCTGATCCTCGATCACCGAGATGATCGGGTCGAGAAAGGCGCGGTACGGCTCGGTGACGAACATCTCCAGCGCCAGCTTGCGGGTCGGGAGCGCGACGCCGGCCATCTCGGCCACCTCGGCCGAGCCCGACCCCGCGCAGTTGACGACGAGGTCCGTGGCGATCGTCCCGCGATTGGTGACGATCCGGTTCACACGCCCCCCGATCACCTGCATGCCGGTCACCGCCGTTTCCAGGTGTACGGCGACGCCGAGCCGGTCGGCCGCGTGCGCGTAGGCCCAGACGAGGGCGTCGTGCCGCGAGACACCGGCGGTCGGATCATGGATGCCGCCGAGCATCCCCTGGGTGTTCAGCTGGGGGACCGCCTCGGCGAGTTCCCTGGGCGAGACGAACCGGGTGGGAATGCCGAGCGAGTTCTGCATCGTCACCGCGTCTTTGGCGACGGCGATCGAACGCTCGTCGCGGATGCACAGATAGGAGCCGCGCTCGCTCAGCATGACGTTGTAGTCCAGCTCCACCGAGATCTGGCTCCAGATCTGCCGGCAGTACCAGATCAGCTCCGCCCACGCCCGTTGCTGCCACGAGCTACGGATGAGGGCGAGGTTACGCCCGCTCGCGCCCGCGCCGAGATAGGAGCGCTCGAACACCGCGATGTTCTTCCGCCCGGATTTCGCCAGGTTGTAGGCGAGCGAGAGCCCGTGTACGCCGCCACCGACGATCGCGATCTCGCAGTCGCGCAGCGGTCGCGCGGCCGGGAGGATCCTACGAGGCATCGAAGCCTCCCAGACCCGCCAGCAGCCCCAGCCGGACCGGGTGCGCCGGCGGGCGCAGCGTCGGGCGACGCAGCGACTCCGGATCGACGCCCGTCTTGTGCGCAAGCCGTTCGAGAATCGTGTCCATGCACGACTTTCCCTGGCAGGGCCCCATGAAGCCGGCCGTGTAGCGCTTGAGCGTCTCGGCGTCGGTGAAGCCTTCCTCGATCGCGCGGTCGAGGTCGTGCTCGGTGATGTCCAGGCACAGGCAGAGGATGATCTTGTCAGCCATGACTTCCTCCCTGGACGTCGCCGCCGCGCAGGGCGGCCAGCGCGCCGGCGATCAGCTCTGTTCCTCCCGCGACGCGCGCCGCGGCCCACGCTCCCGCCACCGCGCCCTCGGCGAAGGCCGTGCCGGGATCCGTCGTCCCGGTCACCGCGCCGACCCCCTGCAGCACCGGCAGCGGGGCGTGCTCCCATCCGGCGGGGTCGATACGGGTCGCGCGCTGTCCGTCCACCACCGCGTCGCCGCTGCTGGTCGCGCTGTAACGCAGTTCGTCGGCTCGCTGCCAGCCACCGCTCATCCCGACCACGTCACACCTGATCGTTCGCCGGCCACCGGCGGTTTCCACCACCACGCCGGTGATCCGGCGCCTGCCGCGCACGCGGGTGACTCGCGCCCCGGTCAGCACTTCGATGTCCGGCGGCGGATCCGCGATCGGTCCAGGCCCGTCCGGGCGGCTGTCCACGATGGCCCGCACGCCGAGCCCGGCCCGATGGAGGTCGCCGGCCAGGCGGTACGCGGTGTCGTTCTCCGTCACCAGCACGGCCTGGGCGCCGGTGAGCACCCGATCCTCCAGCACGAGCCGGTGCAGGCCACTGGTCAGCAGGACGCCCGGCCGATCGTTGCCGGCGAAGGCCACGGCTCGCTCGTACGCGCCGGTCGCCAGCACGCTCGCGGCGGCGGTCACTTCGACGACCCGGTCGCCCCGATCGACCAGGTACTGTTCACCGAACCCGGCGACCACCGTCGCCGGCGCGATCACCGTCACGTTCGCGGCGGTGCGTACCAGGTCGATGGCCTGGCGCAACTCCGCGCTCGCGGCACCGTCGGACACCGCGGGCGCGGCGGAGCCGCCGAGGCGGGCCCGCCGTCCGGCCAGCACCACGTGGAGCCCGGCCTTGGCCGCCGTGGCGGCGGCACCGAGGCCCGCGGGGCCGGCGCCGACCACGAGCAGATCGGCGCGAAGACGCTCAGCCGCGGGGATCTCGAAGGAAGCCGGAATCTCGGTCTCGGCGGCCAGCTCGCGCAGCCGGCCCTCCCACAACCGCCAGGCCAGGTTCTGCCGCTTGAACCAGCGGTACTGGAAGCCCACCGGGAAGAACCGCCCGAAGGCGCCGATCGAGCGATAGACGTCGAAACGCCTGCCCGTGGCCCCCTCGGTCGCCACCAGCATGCCCGGCCGCGCGGGGACGAGGCAGGAGCGGACATGCGGCACACCGTCCACCCGCACCAGACAGTTGGGGCAGTGACCGTGCGCGCAGTAGACACCGCGGGCGCGGCGGTACTTGGCGCTGCGGCTCAGTTCCGCCTGGCCGCCGGCCAGCAACGCCGCGGCCACCGACTGCCCCGGCGCGGCCTTGATCTTCTTGCCGTTGAAGGAGAACTCGATCTGATCGCGCCTGCTCATCGCTGCGCCCTCCGCCGCGCGGCGCGCAGATCCCGCGTGGCGGCCTGATCGACGACACCGGCGCTGTCAAGGACCACACCGTACGACGTCGCCGCCTTCCGCACGCTCAGCAGACCGGCGACCACATCGGCGGAGACCCGCTCGACCTCCCGGTCGAACGGGTGACCGTATCCGCCGCCGCCGGACAGCCAGGTGGTGACGACATCGCCGTGGTCGAGCTGGTAAGTGCCCTTTGAACCCAGCACCACGGGATCCGCGCCGCCGGCGTTGAGGACCGTCCGGCCGACGGCGCCGGCCTCGCCGCCCAGGATTCCGGGCGGCGCGAACCGCTGCCGGTCGGTGAGGTTCGAGAACGTCATGCTCTCGCCGAGCACGGTGACGTCCTTGCGAACGCCGTGGCCGCCGCGGTTGCGGCCGGCTCCCGCCGAGTCGGGGATCAGCTCCAGCCGCTCGACGCGCACCGGGTAGGAGTTCTCGTTGACCTCCACCGGAATGGCGTCGATGTTGAACGCGCTGGGGGCGGCCTCCATGCCATCGGAGGCCGGCCGGCCGCCGAAACCGCCGATGATGATGTCGTAGTGCACGAAGCGGCGCCCGGTTCTCGGGTCGAAGCCGCCGAGATTGGGGTTGGCCCAGTGCGAACTGGGCGCGATGACCCGGTCGGGCAACACCTCGGAGAACGCCTGCATGAGCACGTCGACGAAGCGTTGCTGCATGATCGCTCGTGCCCCGGAGCCGGCCGGCGGCTGAGCGTTCACCACCGATCCGGGTTCGGCCACGTAGTTGATCGGCCGCAGGCAACCGCCGTTCTGCGGTATGGTCCCACCGCTGGTGATGCATTTGACGGTGTAGTAGCAGAACGCGCGGACATAGGTGAGCACCGCGTTGATCCCTGACCGGGTCTGCGGGCTCGACCCGGTGAAGTCGATGGTCACCGAGCTCCCGTCCACGGTGACGGTGACCTCGATCCGCAGCGGCTCGGTCCCCGGACCGTAGTCGTCGAAGTAGTCGACCGCGTGGTAGGTGCCGTCGGGCATCTCGCTGATCGCGGCCCGCATCGCCGTCTCCGACCGGTCGAGGATCTCCGTGCAGGCCGCGTCGTAACGATCCATCCCGTACTTGCCGATCAAGCCCGCGAGCCGCTGCTCCACGATCCGGTTGCAGTTGCGCATCGCCATGAGGTCACCGAGCAGCTTGTCCGGAACCCGGACGTTCGCTTCGATGATGCGCAGGATCTCCTTGTTCGGCTGTCCCTCGCTCCACACCCGGGTCGGCCACAGGCGCAACCCCTCCTGAAACTGATCGTTGATCCCCTCGACCTGCTGCGATCCGGGCGCGGCGCCGCCGACGTCGATCATGTGCGTGCAGTTGACGGCGTAGCCGACGATCGTGCCGTCGACGAAACAGGGGCTGAGCATGAAGAAGTCAGGTAGATGCCCGGAGCCCATCCAGGGATCGTTCAGGATGAGACAGTCGCCGGGGCGCAGATCCTCGGCGTCGTAGTACCGCAGGAAGTTCGTGACGGCGGATGGCATGGACCCGAGGTGCCCGGGGCTGAAGTCTCCCTGGACGATCATCCGTTCGTGCCGGTCGAACAGGCCGACCGAGAAGTCGCGGCCTTCGCGGACCGCCTCCGAGTACGCTGTCCGGCGCAGCACGGTACCGGCGTCATTGGTCAGGGCGACCATGCCGCGCCACATCACACCGAGCGTGAGCGGGTCCATGTCAGTCCCTTCCTGTCGTGGTGCCCGTGGTCGGGTCGCCCGCCGCGGGGGCGGAGTTTCTACCGATGCGGGCGAGTACGTTGCGGTGGCCGTCGACGGTAGCCGTGTCACCGGGCAGCAGCAGAATCGCGCACTGGCCGTCCTCGATGACCGCGGGGCCTTCGACCTGTGTGCCGGTGGGCAGCTCATCTCGCCGGTGCACCGCGCACCGCACATAGCCGGACAGCTCGGGAAAGTACACGTGGCGGCTCTCGTCCCTGCCCCTGGTCTCGGTCGCGGCGTTGGGCGGAAGCTCGAAAGCGGCGGGTGCGGCGCTGCCGGCGACCGTGATGGACGTGATCTGTGCCTGCGCGTCCGGATAGCGATAGCCGTACATCGCGGCGTAGTCCGTGTCGAAGCGCTCCCGCAGGGCGCCGGCCAGTTCGCCGGTGGGGCAACGCGGAATCTCGACCTCGACGACGTGACCTTGGCCCGCGTACTGCATGTCCGCCCGGTACGTGATGGACCGTTCCGCCCCGGGGGTCACGTTGTCCAGAAGCTGGTTCACAGCGGCGTCCAGCTCGGCCAGTTCGGATCCCAGCCGGGCCGTCCCCGGCTCGTCCAGAGGCGACACGAAGGTGCGGATCAGGTCCACCCTGGGCGCGGCCTGCAGGAGACCGACGGCGGAGGCGATGCCGGCCGCCGCGGGGAAGATCACCTCACCGATGCCGAGGTTGCGAGCCAGCCGCGCGGCGTGGGTCGGGCCCGCACCGCCCAAGGCCACGAGGGTCAGATCCCGAGGGTCACGGCCCCGCTCGATCGACACGGCGCGGATGGCGTGCTCCATGTTCGCGGTGACCGCCTCGTGAACGCCCCACGCGGCTTCCCCCGCGTCGAGACCGAGCGGTGCTCCGACCTGGGCGGCGATCGCCTCGCGAGCACCATCGACGTCCAAACTCATCCGGCCGCCGAGAAAGAAGTCCGGGTTCAGGTATCCGAGCACGACGTTGGCGTCGGTCACGGTCGGCCGTGTTCCGCCACGTCCGTAGCAGATCGGGCCGGGCTCGGCCCCCGCGCTTTCCGGCCCTACCTCGATGATCCCCAGCCCGACCCGGGCGATGCTGCCGCCGCCGGCGCCGATCTCGATGAGGTCGACCGACGGGGTCACCACGGGGAGTCCGGTGCCCACGCGCATCAAGGTCTGATCCACGTCGAAGACGCGCTCCATCTTCGGCTCGCCATCCTCGATGAGACATGCCTTGGCGGTGGTCCCGCCCATGTCGAAGGCGACGAGGTCACCGCGCCCGTGCGCCCGCCCGATCCACGCGGCCATCGACACCCCCGCCGCCGGGCCCGACTCAAGGGCCCGGATCGGCAGGTGGACGACCTCGGCCGGCGTCGTCAGGCCGCCGTTGCCCTGGTTGATGAAGATCTGGCCGGTGAAGCCGCGCTCGGCCAGCGCCCGCTCCAAGGAATCGAGATAGCGCCGGAACGCGGGCTGGATATAGGCGTTGACCACTGTCGTGCTGGTGCGCTCGTACTCGCCGGTGATCGGCGCCACCTCGTGCGAGAGCGACGTCGACGCCTCGGGGAGGAGTTCAGAGACGAGCTTGCCGACCCGCGTCTCGTGATCGTTGGCCGCGTAGGAATGCAGCAGGGAAACCGCGACCGCTTCGATGCCGGCGGCGCGCAGCTCCTCCAGCGAGCTTCGCAGATCGGTCTCGTCCAGCTCTCGGACGACGGTCCCGTCATAGGCCATGCGCTCGCGGACCGGCACCACAAGATGTCGTGGAATGAGCGGTTCATGCTTGTCGAACCACAGGTCGTAGGTGCTGTACCGGGCCGGCCGCTGCATGATCAGCAGATCGCGGAACCCGTCCGTGACCAGCAGCGCCGTCACGGCGCCCTTGCGCTCGATCACGATGTTCGCCCCGATCGTCGTCCCGTGCACGACCTGGCCGACCTCGTCCATCGAGCCGCCGACCAGCCCGAGCAGGTCATCGATCCCCGCCAGGGCGCCGACCGACGGGTCCGTGTTCGTGGACAGCCGCTTCCAGACATGCAGTTCGCCGGTCTGGCTGTCGTGCAGCGCGAAGTCGGTGAACGTGCCGCCGATGTCGAAGCCGATGCGGTACCGCTTACGCGCGCCCGCCGATGCCTCATGGCTCTCCGGAGTCAACGATTGCCACCTTCCCCAGTCAATTCCGCGATCAACCATCGTGCGGCGCTCTCGGGCGTACGGTGCCCGGCGGCGACCGCTTCGAGCGCCGCACGGCCTTCGTCGCCGCCGTGCAGCAGCCGCTCAATGCGTACGCGCAGCCCGTCCGTCGCGAGGCGGACGATCTCGCGTTGGGCCGCGGTCTGCCGGCCCGCGCTTCGCCGGCCGTGCTCTCGGCTCCGATGCCCGGCGATGACATCGGCCAGCTCGGCGATCCCGTCGCCGGTCAGGGCGTTGGTCTTCACGATCGGCGCAGTCCGCGCGCGGAACCTCGCCGTGCGCCTCAGCTCTCTGACCAGGTCGTCCGCCCGCGGGTGGTCGGCCTTGTTGACCACGAGGACGTCCGGGATCTCCATCAGCCCGGCTTTGATCGCCTGGAGCGTGTCGCCGGCGCCGGGCATGAGGACGACCACGGTGGTATCGGCCTGACCGGCGATGTCCACCTCGGCCTGGCCGATCCCGACGGTCTCGATCAGCACGTGCGAGTAGCCGGCGGCATCGGCCAGCAGCGCCGCCGGGCGGACCGCCGCCGCCAGGCCGCCGAGGGAGCCGCGGCTGGCCAGTGAACGGATGAACACCGCCTCGTCGAGGAAGTGGTCGGCCAGGCGAATCCGGTCACCCAGCAGAGCGCCGCCGGTGAAAGGGGACGTGGGATCGACCGACAGCACGGCGACCCGGTCGTCCCGTGTCCGAAGTTCACGCACGAGCGCGCCGACCAGCGTCGACTTGCCGACTCCCGGCGGGCCGGTGATGCCGGTGATCGCGGCCGTACCGGCGTGCGCACTCGCCTGGACGACCAGCTTCTCTCCGGCCGGGTCGCCGCGCTCGACGAGGGAGATCGCGCGCGCCAACGCGCGGGGTTCACCGGCGAGTAATGTGCGCAGCAGCGTCATGGCTGCCGCGTCTCGTCGACGCCGTCGAGGAACGCGGCGACGCGGATCGGGTCGAAAGGCAACGCGCGCGGCTGATCCCCCAGGATGTCGCGAAGCGCGGCACCGATCGCGGCGGCCGGAATGATGACCGGCGCCTCGCCGATGCCCTTCGCGCCGCGCGGACCGCTTGGTCCCGGATGCCCCGCGACGAAAACGGTTTCGATCTGCCGGGGAATGTCGGCGATGGTGGGCAGCCGGTAGTCGACGAGGTCGGCATTGCGGACGGTACCGTCCGCACCGACGTCGAGCACCTCGCTCAGCGCGTAACCCAGACCCTGCACGACCCCTCCCTCCACCTGCCCACGGGCACCGTCGGGATTGAGCACCGTCCCGATCTCGTGTACTGCCAGGTAACGCAGCACCTCGATGCGGCCGGTCTCCGGATCGAGCTCGATCTCGGCGGCATGGCAGTGAAAGGTGGCTTCGTTGAACGCGTCGAAGCGCATGCCGTCGAGAATCGAGCCCTCCAGCGGAATGGGCGCACCGCGGAACCGCCCGGTGCCGACGACCGGGCCGGTCCGGTTGATCGCGCCCACCACCAGGTCGGCGATTGCCACCGACGCCTGTGGCAGGCCGCGGACGCTGACCCGCCCATCGGCGAGCACAAGATCCTCTGGTGCGGCTTCGAGTTGCTCGGCCGCCTCATCGCGCAACTGCCCGGCGACCGCCTCCGCCGCCATGAGCGCCGCGTTGCCGACGCCGAAGAGGGTGCGGCTGCCCTTCGAGCCGGAGTCGTAGGGGCCCACATCGGTGCTGCCCGAGCGTACGGTGACCCGTTCGAGGGGCAGGCCGAGTGTGTCCGCGACGAGGGCGGCGACTCCGACGACGACGGCACCGGTGCCGATCTCCGTTCCTCCGGTGGTCACGGTCGCGGTGCCGTCCTCGTTCATGGTGACCGTCGCGCCGGCGGGGGCGCCCGAGGTCAGCCACCACGCGCACGCGAGGCCGTAGCCACGGCGGCGTCCGCGGCCGGCGGCCGGCTCGTCGCGGCGCCACTCCTCCAGCCGCCGCGCGGCGAGCTCCAGGCACTCGCCCATGGTGACGTCGGGCAGCAGCTCTCCGGACGGCCCGCGATCGCCGGAACGCAGCAGGTTGCGCCGTCGGATCTCCGTCGGGCTGAGCCCGGCGGCGGCGGCGATCTCGTTCATGTGCGTCTCGACGGCGTATACCATCTGCGGTCCGGACGGGCCGCGAAAGGACCCGGTGGGGCAGGTGTTCGTGGCCACCGGAACGGCCGTGAGGTCGATCGCGTCCACCCGGTAGGGCCCCGTGCCCATGAGCGCGGCGATCGAGGCGATCATCGGGGTGTCGAAGGCATAGGCGCCGGAGTCGAGATAAACCACCGCGCGACGCGCGAGGATCCGGCCCGAACGGTCGACGGCGCTGGTCAGCTCCACGATCGAGTTCTCTCGCGGATTACCGGCCCGCATGTCCTCCGCGCGGGAGCAGACCACCCGCACCGGCCGGCCCGTGGCCAGGCATGTCACCGCCGCCAGGGGGGCGAGTCCGAGATGGAGTTTTCCACCGAATCCGCCGCCGAGCGCCGGCACCCGTACGGAGATCTTCGACATCGGCAGATCCAGCAGCGCCGCGAGTCCCTGACGGACCACGAAGGGCGCCTGCGAGGCGGTGGTCACCGCGATCCCGCCCGCGCCGTCCGGTTCGGCGAGGGTGGCCCGCGGCTCGATGTAGCCCTGGTGCACGCGATGCGACTCGATGCGGGTGGTCACCACGAAAGGCGCGTCCAGCATGCACGCGTCCACGTCGCCCCGGCGGACCCGCGCCGCCTCTCGGCGGTTCGGCTGCCCCTCGTGTACCGGCCAAGCGTCCTCGCGCAGCGCGTCGGCCATCGTCACCGAGGCCGGCAGCGGGTCGAGGCGCAACTCGACCAGCTCCGCCGCCTGGTTCGCCGCCGCCTTGCTCTCGGCCGCGATCAGCGCGATCGGCTCGCCCGCGAACCGTACGACGTCACGGGCCAGCACGGGCTGATCACGTATCACCGTTCCCCACCGCCGGTCCGGGAGGTCAGCGGCGGTCAGGATCCGCACCACTCCGGGGACGTCCGCCGCCCGAGCGGTATCGACGCCCAGAATGCGCGCCGACGCGAGCGGCGATCGCACCACCGCGCAGTGCAGCAGACCATCGGGCTGGAAGTCCTCGGTATAGCGGGCGCTTCCATCGACTTTGGCGGCTGAATCGGAGCGGTGCAGCGCCGAACCCAGCAGTGTCATGCCGGCTCCCGCTGGTCCGCGACCCGTCGCGCCGCGGCTTCCACGGCCCTCACGATCGGCAGGTAGCCCGTGCAACGGCACAGGTTGCCGCTCAATGCGGTCTCGATGTCGGCGCGGTCAGGCGTGGGATTCGATCTGACCAGGCTGGTCGCCATGACGAGCACACCCGGCGTGCAGATTCCGCACTGTACCGCGCCCGCCGCGACGAGCTCTTCGGCGAGTATCCGCCCAGCGTCGTCCTGCGACACTCGCTCCACGGTCTCGACCTCGCGCGCGACGCACTCGACCGCGTAGACGAGACAGGAGTTGACCGGCCGTCCGTCCAGCAACACGGTGCACGCGCCGCAGTCACCGGTGCCGCATCCGAGCTTGGTTCCGGTCAAGCGGAGGTCCTCGCGCAGCACATCGATCAGCAAACGCTCGTCGAACCGGCCGACCTGGCGGTCCTCTCCGTTGCAGCGGAACCGGGTCATGCCATCGAACTCTCCGACGCCAGGCAACACGCCCCCCCGTCCCTTCCGTGACAGCATCCGCCGCAGCAGATCGAACAGTCTATAGACTATAATCTTGGACATTAGGCGTCGCTCCAAACCAAAGTCAATGGGTGGGAGCGACCCGGAGCCGCCGGCTACTGCGCGTCGTCGAGCGGGAAGCCCTTCGTGAAGGCGTCGAGCGTGCGACTGAGATCTTCTTTGAGCACGGCCTCGCAGGTGGAACCGTCACCTGCGCGAACGGCATCGAGCAGCGATCGGTGGTTCGCCAGGGTGTCTTCCATGCTGACCTTGGGCATTCGGTACGCGACCCGGGCATAGCGCTCCGTCGCGACCCGCAGGTTCATGATGCGGCGAACGAGCGACTCGCGGTTGGTCGCGCGGTAGTGCAGCCGGTGGAATTGATGATCGGCCTCATAGAAGCGGTCGAAGTCGGCCGCCCTGGCCGCGTGCTCCATCTCGGTCAGCAGCTCCGCCATCTGCTCGACGCCTTCGCGGGCGATGCGCTCGGCCCCGAGTCGTGCCGCGAAGCCCTCGATGCCGATCCGCATGAGATAGAGCTCTTCGTACTCCTCGACGGTCAACGGGGAGACCTGCGCGCCGCGGAACGCGTCGTTCTGAATGAGGCCCTCGCTCGTCAGAAGCTGGATCGCCTCTCTGGCGGGCGTCTGGCTCACTCCGAGCCGCTCAGCCACCTCCTGTGGAGTCAACTTGGTGCCGGGCGGCAGCCGCCCGCTCACGATCCCGCGCCGCAGTTCTTCCGCGACCACGTCGCGAGCGGTGAGCCGACGGCGCCGCACTGACTCCCGCGGCGTGAACTCGGGCAAACTCATGCTCTCCCCAAGGTGGGCTTGCTTGCCGGATGTGAACCTTGCATGCTTAGCTCTATATTTTACAGACTATGGCAGGAGGGTGATGATCACCACCCCGCGCCCGCCCGGACCGACCTTAGCCATTTCCCTGCCGTTGACGTATCGCTGGGCGATGAGGAGCGCCTGGACCACGGCACTGTGCGCGCCTACTTCGCCGAGCGGGTGATCCCTCGCGTCGGCGGCCGGTTCGCTGGAGCGACCGTTCCCCGCGGACCTCGCGGCCACGTTTCCGCACCGGGCTCACCGTCGATCTGCGCGATCCGCCGACGGAGCTCGGAGGAACAGAAGAACACCCGGCCACGCCGGACCCGCGAGCCTGCGTCTCGGCCGCATTCGACCACGGCGCCGACCGTGCTCGGTACGGCGGGCCGATCGCGTCTTTTCCGCCCGCTCAACAGAAACTCGCCGCCATGGCACTCGAAGTCAGCCGCGCCACCCTTCTCGCTCACCACCTCGGACGGATGAAGGACTCCTGCCGGCCACGCCCCGGCAACATCGGCCTGGGCGAACCCGCCGACGCGGGCGGCGTCGACGCGAGGCCGGCCCTTGGGGCCACGAGGCCACGGCCGACATCCACGCGCCCGTCGTCGACGCGAAACCCGCGGACATCGACGCGTTTCGCCGAACCGCCTTCCCGATAGGTGATCTCGCCTGTGCGCGGGCAGTCGGCGAGACCTCTCGCCATTGACTATGGAATATAAAAAGTATTATACATCGATCGACAGAACCATCCCCGGAGGTGGGGAAGATGCTGTGGAAAGCGGGCAAGGAGCGACCCAAGGAAGATCCTGCTGTGCGTGCCGAGCAGGGCTTGGTCGTCAGCGGGATCGAGGTCGGCTACCACCGGGGCCCAGCCATTCTGCGCGACCTGTCGCTCACGGTGGGAGCAGGCGAGATCTTCGCGGTGGTCGGTCGCAACGGGGCGGGCAAGACCACGTTGCTGCGCGCGCTGTCGGGCCTGTTGCCCTGCAGGCGAGGGAGTGTGCGTTTGCAGGGGCGGGATTTCACCGGCCTGTCCGCCGAACGAGTCGCCCGCAGTGGAATCGCCCATGTTCCGGCTGGACGACGGGTGATCCCCGGAATGACGGCACTGGACAACTTGAAACTCGGCGGATATCAGCATTCCCGTACCGCCCTGGCGTCGGCGTTGGACGACGTTCTTGCCATGCTGCCCGCCCTCGCGACCTGGGGCGCGCGTCGGGCGGGAACCCTCAGCGGCGGTGAACAGCAACTGCTCGCGATAGGCCGGGCGCTCATGTCACGGCCGGTGGCGCTGCTGCTGGACGAGCCGTTGACGGGGTTGTCACCCGCCTACCAGCAGGACGTACTCGAGGAAATGTCCAAGATCGCGAAAGGCGGCACCGCGATTCTTCTCGTCGAGCAGAACGTCCGCAAGAGCCTGCGCACGGCGGATCGAGGAATGGTTCTCGACGAGGGGCGAGGAGTGCTGACCGGAGCCGCCGCCGAACTGCTGGCCGCGGATCGACTTCGAGACGGCTATCTCGGTGTGGGCGACGCCCGGCAGGCGTGACGCCGGCGGGGATGGTCATGACGACCCGCCGGCGCGGCGACGACCAACGATGTGGGGTTCGGTGATGGCCGCCGGCCCGAGGCTCAGAAAATCGGAAGTGAAAGATGAGAACCACGCACGGCCATGACCCAGCCCGCAGGGTCACGACGCTGATAGCCGGAGGTGCTGTCACCGCCCTCGCCCTGACCGGATGCGGCAGCGGCACCGAGGCGGCGGAAGACGCTCCGATCACGGTGGGAATAGCGGCGCCTTACTCCGGTGACGCGGCCTATTATGGCGAATGGCTTGACGACGCATGGGAGCTCGCCTTCGGTGAGCTCGGCCGCGAAGCCGGCGGCAGACCGATCGCGCTCGCCAAGTCCGATGCCAAATGCGAGCCGTCCGCCGCGGTCGCCGCCACCCGCACGGTCCTCGCCAAGAACCCCATCGCTGTGATCACCGTCTGTTCCGGTGACACCCGAGCGGCGATACCGCTCACCCAAGCCAAGAAAGTGTCCATCGTGTCCGGCAGCTTCGATCCGTCGCTGACCGCGGAGGGCAACAAGTACATCTTCCGCGTGCAAACTCACGACGGGCTGACCAACAAGATCTACGCAAAGTGGATTCACGATAAGTCGGACAAGAAGGGCAAGGTCGGTGTCATCACCGACACGACCCCTTACGGGCTGGCCAACAACAAGACGATCACAGCCGGCTTCGCCGACCTCGGCGTCACCCCGGCGGTGAATTCGACCTATGAGTACGCCGCCACCGACTACGCCGGGCAGTTGCTCGCGCTGAAACGCGCCGGTATCGGTGTGGCCTACATGGAGGGCTACGACCTACAGGCCGCACGCCTGGCCAAACAGGCCTATCAGCTCGGCCTGGACGCCAAGCTCTACTTCCCGACGACCGCCTCCAGCGACACCTTTTTGAAGACCGTCGGCCCCGAGCTCGCGAACAAGATCACCTACTCGACTCCGTTCCTCCCCGAATGGTCGGACGCGGCACGAGGCTTCAGCAAGAAATGGGAGGACCGCTTCGGCTACCCGCCGAACGCGGACTGCGCATCCTTCTACACCATGGCCGTCACCATGTTGAGCACCTTGCGTAGCAACCCGGGGGCAGGACGATCCGCGGAGGCGTTCAACGCCGCCTACCGGAAGGTTAAGATCCCCGACCTGCCGATGGGTGACTTCGCCTTCGACGAGAAGGGCGACCCGGTCAACCCGCTCGTCCTCACCGGGACCTGGGAGAACGGAAAGCGCAAGCTCGTCGACGTCCTGCTTCCCGAAGACGCCGAATGACCGTGGTCTCGTTGCGGCGGCATGACATCCGGGCAGGTCGATGATGGCGATCTTCGGACAGACGATCATCAGTGCGGTCGCGGCGGGTGCGATCTACGCCCTCATCGCGGTGGGCTTCTCACTGATCTACCAGACGACGAAACTGGTCAACTTCGCGCACGGCAGCATCGCGATCCTGGCCCCGTACGTGTCCTACAGCCTCCTGAAGCTCGGCCTGGCCATGCCCGTCGCGGTGCTCGGCGGCGTGCTCGCCGCGGCGGCGTTCGCCTTTGTGATGGACCGGGTGGTCCTCGCGCCGCTCCGTACCCGCCACATCAGTGTGCCGATCTTGGCCACGGTCGCCGTCGCGATCGTGATCGAGGCCGTGACCAGCCTCGTCTGGGGAAGTCAGCCGCTCTACCTCGAAAGCCTCGCCTCCGACGAGCCCTGGCGGATCTCCGGTCTGTCGATCACACCGAACCAGGTCGTCATCGTCGGGATCACCGGGGCGGTCGTGCTGCCGTTGCTGTGGATCATCGCCACGACCAAGGTGGGAAGGGCGATGCGCGGCTGCGCACAGGACCCCGAGGTGGTCACCCTGTTCGGGGTCAGCCCGGCTCGGATGTACCTGTTGTCGTTCGTGCTCGGCGGAGTCCTGGCCGGTCTCGCCGGCGTGCTGATCGCACCGGTCACCGGGCTCAAGCCCACAGGCGGTCTGGAACTCAGCACCATCGGGTTCAGCGCCGCCGTTCTCGGCGGCCTCGGCAGTCTGCCCGGCGCGCTCGTCGGCGGCTTCCTGATCGCGCTGCTCATCAACATGACCCAGGTCTATCTCAGCGCCGGGTACGGTCTCGGCGTCGCCTACCTCGTCATGGCCCTCGTGCTGCTGGTTCGAGTACGAGGACTGTTCGGCGATGACATCGAGGCGGTGCGGCAGGTATGAGCTCGATTACTCGATCGGCCGCCTACCGCGGCTGGCGGCGGCGGGCCCAGGGGCTTCAGCCGGTGCGCGGCCCGTTGGGCTTCGCGGTGACAGCGGCCGTCTTCATGGTCGCGTTGAGCGGCGCGCCTGACACCACCCTGATGACCATCTCGCTCGCCTGTGTGTACGCGATCGCGGCACTCGGCCTCACCGTGGTGTTCGGACTCGCCGGCATGCTGTCGCTGGCACAGGCCGCGATCATGGCCGTGGGCGGTTACACCGTCGCGCTGATCGCCCTGGACACGATCGGCCTCCTGCCCGCGCTGCTGCTGGCCGTTGTGGCAGGCGCGGCCGTTTCAGGGCTCAGCGGTGTCGTAGGTGCGCGGACCAAGTCACACTACTTCGCGCTGGCGACACTCGCCCTGGCCGAGGGCGTGCGGCTGGTACTCGTCAACGAGAGTTCGGTCACCGGTGGTTCCAACGGCCACCCCGTCGCCCTGGTCTCGCTGTTGGGCCTACAGCTGGCCGACCCGCGATACTTCATCCTGCTGGCGGTTCCGCTGGTCGCCGGGTGCGCGTACCTGGTGCACTGCCTGCGGAAATCCAGATTCGGCCTGTCACTCAAGGCGGCGGCGGCAGACGAGTACATGGCCAAGGCCGCGGGCGTCGCCATCGACAGGAGCCGGACTCTGGCCACGATCGTCTCCGGGGGCCTCGCCGGTCTCGCCGGTGCGCTGCTGGCCATTCTGAACGGGTATGTGGGCCCGCAGGATTTCGGTCTCGGCGCGGCGGTCCTGCTGCTGTTGATCGTGGTGTTCGGCGGGGCGTCGTCGAGCATGGGAACAGTGGTCGCGGCGGTGGTGCTCACCTATGCCTCGCGCGGCATGCTCGATCTCGCCGAGGCGAGCGGCCTGGTGTACGGACTGGCCACGTTGCTGTTGCTGTTGCTGCTGCCCGGTGGCGTGGCGGGTGTCGGGAAAGCCGTGGCCGGCAGGCTGGGCGGCCGAATTCGCCGCGCTCGTACCAGGCAGGAGGAGGCATAGTGCTGGAAATCACGCGACTCAATGTTCGTTTCGGCGGTGCCCACGTGCTCCGAGACGTCTCCGTCGCGGTCACCCGCGGCCAGATCCACGGGCTGATCGGACCGAACGGGTCCGGCAAGACCACACTGCTGAACGCGATCAGTGGATTCGTCGACTGCACGGGAACGATCACACTGGACGGCAGGCGGTTGAACGGGCTGGCGGCCCACCGGAGGGTGGGCAAAGGACTCGGACGCACCTTCCAAAATCCAAAGGCCCCCGACGACATGACCGTCGCCGATCTGCTCAGGCTGGGCGAGCACCAGATCAGGACCCTACAGTGGCACACGGTGGCGTTCCGGCCGTGGAAGGCCGCGCATCAGCGGCACATGTTCGCCCAGCGTTGTGAACAGGCACTGACTTCGCTCGGCCTCAGCCCCGATCTGCTGGAGCGAGAACTCGGTACGATCGCGAGCGGCGACCTGAAGATGATCGACATCGCCCGGGCGCTGATGGTGCGCCCTCGCCTGCTCGTCCTGGATGAGCCGACATCTGGTATGAACGACCACGAGATCGAGGTCCTGCGCACCCGGCTGGAGTGGCTGCGCGAATCCGGGCTGACGGTGCTGATCGTCGAGCACAACGTGCGGGTCGTAACGGACATCTGTGACCGCATAACCGTGCTCAGCGGCGGTGGAATCCTCGCGGAAGGGCCGCCGCGGGAAGTCTTCCAGCGGCCTGATGTCATCGACGCGTACCTCGGCGAGGACGAGGGGAGATCACCGGAGTCACCCCCGGCGTCGCTTGAGAAGACCAGATAGGAAGATCACATCCTGTCCCTGAACCTTTTTCGACCGGTCGTTCGGCCCAGGTCAGAGGGCGCTCCGGCGGCCTCGGACCGGATTCAGTGGTGCCCCGGCGGGGCGCCTGGTCGATCGCATCAGGATCGGCCGGACTCCGCGAGCAGGTGTACGACACCGGCCGGGTTCTTGATCCAGTGGGTTCTGGAATCGAGGTTCTCCAGGGGTTCGACCTCGTCGCACGGGTGGATACCGATGTCGGCCAGTTCGCTCGCTGCCGCGTCCAGGTCGTCGGTGTGGAGCTGTAGCCACAGGTCGGGCCGGCTGTAGTTGTCGACACAGTCCAGCCACAGCGTGTTGGGTCCGAACCGGACCGAATGGGTTCTGGAGACGGTCGGAGCGTAGGAGACGTCGTCTTCTTTGACGTCGAAGCCCAGGGTGTCGCGGTAGAAGGCCACGGTGGCCTCGTACTGTGCCTTGGGGATCTTCATGGCGATGTTCAGGCCGGCCGTGAATTCAGGCTTGCTCATGGTGGGTGACTCCTCGGTTCGTGTCGGTGGCGTCCAGTACGTCTTCCAGCGCGGCCAGCCGGTCGTCCCACCTGTTGGCGAGTCTGCCCAGCCACACCTGGGCGGTGCGAATGGCGGCTGGTTCCAACCGGTAGGGATGGCGGCGGCCGGCCGGTTCGCCGGAGCTGATGAGGCCCGCTTCGGCGAGCTGGCCCAGGTGCTTGGCGACCGCCTGGCGGCTGATCGGCAGCCGTCGCGCGAGATCGGTGACGGTCGCGGGTCCGGCGCGGGCGAGTTCCTCCAGCAGCGCCCGCCGCGTTGGATCGGTGAGCGCCGCGAACACCGCCACGGCCTGCTCGTCCACGTCAGGCGGTCGCATCGAGGTAGTTCTCCAGGTC
Source organism: Spongiactinospora gelatinilytica (assembly GCF_003236385.1). Taxonomy (GTDB): domain Bacteria; phylum Actinomycetota; class Actinomycetes; order Streptosporangiales; family Streptosporangiaceae; genus Spongiactinospora; species Spongiactinospora gelatinilytica. The sequence continues at coordinate 25,187 of NZ_POUA01000017.1, read as the reverse complement.
ACCGAGTTCCATGTCCCACCCCTGACTGTTGGCCTTGTGGGCAGACCGGGCCACGTCGCCGGCGGCCTGGCCGAACCCGCTCTCCACCAGGCGCAGCCGAGTGCCGTCCGGCACCGGTTCCAGGGTGAAGTCCACAAGCGTCCGGGGTGCGTCATCCTCCGGCAGGCCCTCGATCGCCCACCTGAACGCGAACCGGTGCGGTGGGTCGACCACCACGATGGTGGCGGCGGATTCCTGGTCGAGGTCGTTCCAACGGAAGAACGCGCGCCCACCGGGCCGCAGATCGATCTCCGCCACCGAGCCGAACCACCGCGAGAGCCCTTCGGCCGTGGTCAGCGCCGCCCACACCCGCTCGATGGGGTGCCGCAGCACCACGACGCGTTCGATCGCGTCCGAAACCATGCTCGCACTCTCCTTCGCACCCTTTAGGTTGCCTTCAATAGGAACCTACAGGTTGCCATCGCCGCCTCGCAAGCCTGGAGGATGCCCTGCCGGCAGATCTCGAACGCCTTTGCCGACCTGGTCGTCCCAGCGCAGACTGTTCAGCAGTGACGCGAATGTGTCAGACCGAGGTGCCGACGCCGTGTTGGAGGCGTGCGATGCCGTGGGAGGCGGCTGCGGTGGCGACCTCGGCGGTGCTCAGACCGTGGATGCGCAGGAGGCCGGGCAGGGGATGCTCTACCCGGACCCGCCCGCCGTCAGCCCGGCCGCGAACAGGCCGGTCTGCGGGGAGCGGACCAGCACGGTGGCCGGGCCGTCTCCAGCCATGTGCTCGGCGAGATCGAGCACATGGCCGACCACGTGGTGGTGATCCGCGACGGGCGGCTGGTCACCACCGGGCCCATCACCGGCCTGTACGCATCTGCACGCCGCCGACGTCCCGCCGGGCCCCGCTCGTCGTACTGCTGGGCGGCTGGCTGACGTGGACGATCAAGGTGGGCCAGGCCGGTCACCGGCTGCCCGCTCTGCCCGGCGAGGAACAGGATGACTCCGGCGTCGCCCAGCGCGACGACGACCGCCACTGGTTCCTGGCCGGCGCCGTCTACATCAACCGCCGTGATTCGGCCCTCCTCGTCCACGCCCGCCTCGGCTCCTCCTCGTGGACCCTCAACCTCGGCCACCCGCTCGCCTGGCTCCTGCTCGGCGTCCTCGCCATCACCCTGATCGTGCTCGCGGGGCTGGCCTTGGCCGGGGTCGTCGATCTGCCGGAGAAGCACGGCCTCTTTCGACCATGTCCCGCGAGAAATAGCCGCGAATAGCCGCCAATAGCCGCCACAAGAGTGTCGGCGGTGCCCGCTAAGATCGCGTCCCGTGCTTTCGGGTAATTTATGGCGGTTTATTAGGGCTGGAGTAGTCGGCCTAATTCTTGCCGCGGCGGTCATGGGCCTGGTGCTCGGAGACGACTGGCTCTGGGTGGCCGTCGAATGGTCGCCGCCGGCATATGCGAACTTCTACGCGCCCGACGGGCTCGACTCCCTGACGACTGTGGCGCTGCTCGTGGCCGCTCTGGTGAAGGTCGCGTTCCTGTGGCTGATCCTTCGTGCCCCCGCGCCCGGACCGCTGGACCGCCGGGCGAAGGCGCTGCGCCGGCTGCTGTACCTGGCGGTGGCGTACTTGCTCGTGCTGTGGTTCCCGATCGCGCTGCTGCCGGGCGCGGTCCGCGCGGCGTTCTCGTTCGTGTTGTGGACCGCGATCTACGTCCTCTACCTGCTCGTCATCCGCTGGCGGTCCCGCGTGCTGCGCACGACGGCCGCAGCGATCTTCACTGTCGACCTGGCCGTGATGGCCAACGAACTGCTCGACCAGCTCGACCTCCTGGAGCTTGAGTGGGACGGCCTGGTCGAACTGGGCTTGGGGCTGAGCGGAGCCGCGGCGACGATCATCACGGTCGTCGGGCAGTGGCGCGACGGCCGGTGGAGCCGGGGCACGCTGATCGCCGGGTGGTCGTCGGTGGGCGTCCACATGCTGGTACTCCCGCTCAACATCTTCTTCGGCACGATCCCCAGCGGCAGCCTGGTGATAACGATCACGATGGACGCGGTGGGGCTCGTCAGCATCGTGTGGATGGCGGCGACCGCCCGTGAGATGTCCGGTGAGGACCGCCTGGCGGATCTTACGCCCGCGCGGCGGCGGGTGATCAGCGTCGGGGTGGCGACGCGGAGGAGGAGCACCTGGTCGTCGTGTTCCCGGGTGCGTCGAAGAAGCGGCTCAAGCTGAAGCCATGAGCGGTGCCGGGCGGCGCAGGAAAAGGGCATGGGTGTTCGCCCGAATTCAGCGTGCCTTGACGGGGTGATGGTCGCGGTGTTCCCCTCTTAAGTAAGTAGTCAGGGGGGAGGTGACCGAAATGACCATGGAGTGTGTGCACGAGGAGGGCCTCGTTCAGGAGTGGCACGGTAACGTCATCTGATGGTTTGGCCAAGCGTTTGGTCCGTGGCGGGAGGAAGTGCGTCCTCCCGCCACGGAGCGAAACGTGCTATGGGCGCTATAGGGGTGATACGGGCGTCACGGAAGGAGGAATAAGTGCAGCGACCCAGAGTCAAGGAATTTCTCCGGATCTACCATATTGCGGGCGAGCCGCATCTCTATATCGGGATCGGTCCGGAAAAGTTCAGGATCATGAATCCCACCAAGGAAATGGTGTCCTTCGTGATGGCCCTGGACGGGTCGGCCACCCTACCGGAGTTGCGCGAGCGGTTCCCCGAGACGGATTCCTGGCTGGAGGTCCTCGCATCGCAGGGTGTCCTGGACGACGCCGCCGACGTCCCCCCGCTGGATGCCGAAGATCTGCGGCGGTGGAGCCGGCAGATCAACCACCTGCGGCTGTACGACCGCGACGGCTGGGACGGCTACGAGGGCATGAAACGCCTGCGTGACGCCCGGATCGTGATCATCGGGACGGGAGCGGGCGGCACCACGCTGCTGCGGCTGCTGAACGCGGCGGGGATCGGCACGCTGGAGGCGGTGGACTTCGACACCTTCGCCGAGGAGAATCTGCCGACCCACCCGACCTTCGACGAGCAGGACATCGGGATGCCGAAGCTGGACGCGCTGAAACGGCATCTGGAGCTACAGAATTCGCGGTCGCGGTTCATCGCCCACCACACCCGGATCGAGTCCGCCGACGATATCGTCGAACTCGTGCAGGGCGCCGACTTCTTCTTCAACGCCTATGACCGGCCGCGCAACCACGCGATCCGCTGGTCGAACGAGGCGAGCCTGCGCACGGGCGTGCCGTTCGGGCAGATCGGCATCACCAACAAAGGGGCCAGGGTCGGGCCGACGATGATTCCCGGCCGGACTCCATGCATGGAATGCGTGGGAATTCGCGACTTGGACGTGTTACGGCCGGAGAAGTCCGGCAGTCTCACCGGGACCTTGGTCGCGATGGTCGCGGGAATCGCCGTGAACGAGGTCATCGGCCTGGTTTCCGGTGCAAAAGAGACATCTCGCACGGCCGGGCAGAGCCTTTATGTCAATGCCGACACCCTCACCTTCGAATTCACCCCCTCTGAATTCCGGAAGGACTGCCCCTGCCGGACGTGAGCGCGACGCGAGCAGACGATCTGAGCGGGGGAGCGCGAGTCTGGGCCCTCGCCCGCTCCTGGGTGCCGACCGCCTTCGGCTCCTCGCTGCTGGCGTGGGAGATCCCGGTGGTCGCGGCGGTCGTGACGAGAATGCCGCAGGGGCCTTCCGCGCTGGCCGCCCTGGGGGCCGGGTTGTCGGTGCTGTTCGTCGTCAACTCCCCGGCGCTGGCCTTGGCCCCACTGGTCGTCGTCGCCCGGGCCGTGCACGGTTCGTCCGCGCTGCTGCGGCACGCGCTGGTGACCGGGGTCGCGGGCAGCGCGGTGATGCTGGGGCTGGCGGCGCTGCCGGCCGTTCCCGCGTTGATCGGCCTCCCGGCGGGGCTGCACGGCATGTTCCAGGTGTGCCTGCTGTCCTTCGCCACGGCGCCGCCGGCCGTGGCGCTCCGCCGCTACCTGCACGGACGCCTGATCGAGCGGGACCGCACCCAGCCGATCGCGGTCGCCACCGGGGTGCGCATCGCCGTGACGATCGCCGCCGCCCTGGGACTGTGGCGGGCCGGGCTCACCACGGCGGCGGTCGGCGGAGTCGCGTTGTCGGCGGGCGCGTGGGCGGAGGCGGCGTACCTGAGCACCGCCGTCCGGCGCCTGGCGGTCACCGAGGACGTCCAGAAGGGCGCAGGGCGGCTGCTGGCCCAGCACGCGCGGCTGACCTCCAACATCCTGCTCAACATGAGCCCCGCTCTGATCACGACGGTGGTGCTCGCCCGATCCGGCGCGGCCGAAGCCTCCCTGATCGTGTGGCCGGCCCTCTACGGGCTGCTGTCCCTGGGCACGATCCCGCTGTCGGATTTCGAGACGGTCGGCGCGGCCCTGCTGCGGCGCACCGGTGACGTCGCCGTGCTGCGCCGCTTCACCGTCCTGCTGGCCGGGACACTGCTCGCGGCCGGTCTGCTGGTCGCCTGCACGCCGCTGGCGCACCTGTACCTCACCGGCTTCAGCAACGTGCCCCCCGGTCCCGCGTACCTGGGGGAGTCATGGGTGGCGGTCCTCGTGGCGGTCCCGGCCCTGTGGGCGGTACGCGGACAGGCCCGCGCCTTGATCATCGCCGCCGACCGTACCTCGGTGCTGCTCCGCGCGGCGGTCGCGCACGTGGGCGGGATGCTGGCTCTCGGCCTGCTCCTGCCGCTGACCCGGCTCCCCGGGGTCGCCTGCGCGTCGATCGCGCTGCTCGGCGCGCTCGCCGCCGAGATCCTCGTACTGCGCGCAGGCCACCGCCGTGACGGTCAGCCCGCCAGGGGCGGCCGGAAGGTGCGGCGGTAGGTCGCGGGCGAGACGCCGATCGCCGCGTTCAAGTGCTGCCGCAGCGAGGCGGCGGTCCCGAATCCCACCTCGGACGCGATCCGGTCCACCGGCAGGTCGGTGGATTCGAGCAGCCGCCGGGCGCGTTCGACCCGCTGCTGGATGAGCCACCGCCCCGGGCTCAGCCCGGTTTCGGCGCGGAAGCGGCGGGCGAAGGTACGGCCGCTCATCCGCGCCTCCGCCGCGAGTTCGGCGAGCGTGACGGGGAGGTGCAGTCGCGCGAGCGCCCATTCGCGGGCCCTGGCCGGGCCGCCGGAGGAAGGGGCCGGGACCGGCCGGTCGATGTACTGGGCCTGGCCGCCGTCGCGCCACGGCGGGACCACGCACTTGCGGGCCACCTGGTTGGCGACCTCACTGCCGTGGCCCTTCCGCACCAGGTGCAGGCACAGGTCGACCCCGGACGCGGCCCCCGCCGAGGTCAGGATGTCGCCGTCGTCCAAGAAGAGCACGTCCGGATCGACCTTGACCCGGGGGAAGAGCCGCCGCAGCCGATCGGTCTGACGCCAGTGCGTGGTCACCGGCCGCCCGTCCAGCCATCCGGCGGCGGCGAGGACGAAGGCGCCGGTGCAGATCGACACGATGCGGGTCCCCGGGGTGATCCGTGCGAGCGCCTGCGTCGTCGCGGGGACGAGCCGGCCGTCCGGCGTGACCGGCGTGGCCGGTCCCGAGATCGCGAACGGCGGGATGATCACCGTGTCGGCGCCTGCCAGCACCTCAGGGCCGTGCCGCACATGGACGGCGAAGTCGAGGGCGCGAAGTGCGGGACCGTCGCCACGACGGCCCGGTTCACCCCCAGTTCGGCCGGCAGCAGCGCGGTGTCCCAGTCCGGGACCGCCTGGGACGGCAGCGCGCCCTCGCCGAGCACCGCGGTGAGCCGTCCACGGGAACTCGACGAGGTCGGCAGCACGATGTCCGGGACGTCGGTGAGTTCGGCCGCGCTCAGGCTCGCCCGCGAGGCCAGCGGATCGTGCTGGTTGACCGCCAGCGCCCAGCGCAGCTCGATCAGCGGGCGCAGCTCGACGTCGGGGATCGGGCCGCTGATCGAGATCAGCGCGATGTCGGCGCGGTTCGCGGCCAGGTCGGTCAGGCAGGCCCGGCTGGTCGGCTGGGTGCGCAGGGCGAGTTGCACGCCCGGGTACCGGCGGCGCAGCTCCACGATCGCCTCGGGCATGAAGTGCCGGACGGTGGCGGCCCCCGAACTGACCCGCACCTCTCCCGCGCCGCCCGCCGCCAGCGCGCGCAACTGCTGCGCCGCCGCGTCGATCCGCCCCACTCCCGCGAGCGCCGCGTCACGCAGCAACCGCCCGGCCGACGTGGGCAGCACGCCGCGCGGACGCCGTTCGAGCAGGCTCAGCCCGAACTCCCGCTCCAGCCGGCGCACCGTGCTGGCTCACCGCCGACTGGCTGCACGACATGGCCCGTGCCACCGCGGTGAAGCTGCCCCGCTCGCACACCTCGAGACCTACCTGGACAACGTGTACGTCGGCTTCGCCACCCTGCACCAGCAGATGGGCGAGGCCGCCGACGACGCGGACCGGCTCGCGGACGGTACCGGCGACCTGGCCGCGACCCGCAGGCTCGCCGACGGCGCTCGCCAGGTCGCCGACGGCAACCGCCGGCTCTACGACACCGCCGCCCCCATCGCCGACCGGATCATCGACGCGATCGACGACCTCCCCTCCGCCGACTCCGTCAGCGCCGAACTGAACCGCCTCGCCGAACAGTGCAGGACGTCGCCGAGTGAGGAGACCGGCGGGGAAGACTTCTGCGCCGGACTCTCCCGGGCGGCCGGCCGCCTGTCCGCCATCGCGGGCGACATCGACGGCATGAAGGCGCGCGCCGGAGGCGGCGCGGCCGAGATCAAGCAGTCCCTCGGGAAACTGGCCGGCGGCGCGGAGCACGGCGGCTCGTGGGGCAGGCCGTCGTTCCGGGCGCGACGGTCGCCCTGGTCACCGGCACCCTGTCGTCGATCCCCGCTCCCCTGGCCGCCCTGGAACCGCTGCTGCCCACCCACGGCGCGGTGACCGCGCTGCGAGCGGTCGTCACGGGCGCGGACACCGGCCTCGCCGCCGGGTTGGCGCACCTGGTGTTGTGGCTGCTGGCGGGCCTGGCGGCCACGATCTTCGCCACCGAACGCCGCCGCACCCTCAGTCCCCGCCGTCTGCGGCTGGACTCCCGCGACCTGGAGCCGATCTAAAGGTCGAGGACCAGCCGTTCGGTCAGGCTGCGGGACACGCAGACGAACATGCAGGTGTTCGCCGCCCGCTCGGCGTCGCTGAGGAGGGTGTCCCGGTGGTCCGGTACGCCCGCGAGCACGTCGGTCTCGCAGGTGCCGCAGATGCCCTCCCGGCAGCTCGACGGCACGGTCACACCGGCCTCCTCCAGCGCCTCGATGATGGCCTGACCGGGCTCGACGCGGACACTGCGGCCCTGCCGGTGCAGCACGACGTCGAAACCCATCGCCTCGCCGCGGTCGGTGGCGGCCCCCTGGAAACGTTCCACGTGGAACGAACCGTCCGGCCGGCGCCGCGCCTCGCGTTCCGTGGCCGCCAGCAGCGGCTCCGGGCCGCAGCAGTAGACGGCCGCGCCGGGGAGTAGATGTGCGCCCGGGGGCGCGGGTCGCCCGGCGGTCGGCCGGCGTGCAACATGTGCGCGAGCATCCCGCCGTCCGGCTCGTGTTCCAGCCGGTCCAGCAGCGGATCGACCGCCGCCCGCATCTCCCGTACCGCCTGGTCGGACTCATCGAACGGGCCGGGGTGCATGGCGACGTTGGCGATGCCGCCGGCCAAGTCTGGAACCAGCGGCGCAGGGTCGGCCCGTCCACGTCCAGGCCGACCAGCCGCCCCACCGCAAGGCAGCTCACCAGCTCGAACGTCTCCATCAGCTCGACCTCGCCGGCCTTCGGCAGTGCGCGGACGGCGGCTGCGGCGATCGGCCGGATCAGGTCCTCGGCGTACGTCGGGACCGCTTTGGGCAGCAGCAGCGGATCGATGGCCGCGCGCAGGTCGGTGTGCGCCGGGCCGTCCACCATCAGCACGTTCGGCATGCCCAGGGTGCGCGCCATGCGCGGCAGCGCGGTCGCCACCCCGATCTGCCGCATCCGGCGGGTGGCGATGACGTCATCGCGCCGGGTGACGAACCAGCCGCCGACGGCCGGGACGAACACCACCGGCGCCTCCCGCCGCAGCCGGGCACAGATCGGGTACGGGTCCGCCTCCAGCTCGTCCAGCGTGATGTCATCGATCCAGGTCATCCGCGTCTCCTCCGTCGCAGGGACACCCTTGGCGGGAGCCTGCACGGCCGGAGTGGATGCGCGCATCGCCCGAAACGGGTGATTGCGCGCGGCGGTCAGCCGTCGTCTCCCGGCGGCGTCAGGCCGGACGCGGCCTGCACGATCCGCCTGGTCATCGGGTTGGCCCAGGACTGCGGCGAGAGCAGCTCGATCCACAGCGCCCGGGCGGGCTCGGCGGCCGGGTTGTGCCACGAGTAGAGCGTGCGCGACGGCAGCGAGATGGCGTCCCCCGCATCGACCTCGACCAGCCTGCCCCCGGTGTCGTGGTCGTTCTTACCGCCGCCGATCCGGAAAGCGATCCTTCCCGACATGACGAACGCGAAGGTCTCCCCGGGGCGGGCGTACGCGCCGCCGCTGGTCGCGTGCGGGGGGATGGTCAGCAGCGCCGGTTCGAGATCGCGTCCGGGCAGGACCAGCTCCTCCCACTGGACATTGCCCTCCAGCACGATCGTGGCTCGTTCGTGGCCGCGCACCACGGTGGCGTCGGCGGCCCGGAACGCGGCCAGCCCGCTCATCGGTATCCCGAGGGCGTCGGCGACCTCGGCGATCAGCCGGGTGGAGGCCCGATCGACGCCGCGCTCGATGGACGACAGGTGCGACGCGGAGAAGCTGGTCCGCTCGGCCAGCTCCTCCAGGGACAGGCCGCGGGCCAGCCGGGCCCGGCGCAGCCGGTGCCCGCTCGGCGGCGGCTCGGCGGGACCGTCGCCGGAGTCGGTGGCGGCCTCCAGGGTGGTGCGGATCGCCGCCGGATTCCAGCCGTGGCTCTGCCGCAGGTCGGCGATCCTGCGCGCGAGTTCGACGTGTTCGGGCCGGTAGCGGCGCTGGCCGCCGGCGGTCCTGTCGGGCACCAGTAACCGCTGTTTCTCCCACACCCGCAGCGTCTGGGGGCTGACGCCCACCTCGGCGGCCACGTCTCCGATGCTGCGCCCGGTCATGGTGCCGATCCTACGGAAGCCGGGCCGACTCTCTTCCGACTCTCGACAAACCTATAAGTGCATTGTAGCTTTTTGCTTCACGAGCCGGTGTGCGACAGCACACAGCGACACCGGCGGAAGGAGCCGGCGGATGAAACTGTCCGCGCAGCAGACCCACACCCGACCTGGCCTGACCGGCAGGCAGCCGTTGCAGGTCGAGGCCCGGTCCATCGACTACATTCCCCTCACCGAGCGCCATGGCAAGGTCTGGCATCAGGGGCTGTTCTGGTTCACCGGCCAGTTCGTGCCGACCACGATGGTGGTCGGTTTCATCGGTCCCTCGATGGGGCTGTCCATCGGCTGGTCGGTGCTCGCGAGCGTGCTCGGCGTACTGATCGGCACCTGTTTCATGGCCTTCCACGCCAACCAGGGCCCCGCCATGGGGCTGCCGCAGATGATCCAGTCCCGGGCGCAGTTCGGGGTCCGCGGGGCGATCGTCCCGATGCTCGCGGTGGTCTTCGTCTACGTCGGCTTCAGCACGTTCGGCGTACTGCTCGGCACCCAGGCCATCCAGACCGTACTCCCCGGCCCGGGGTGGCTGTGGGGACTGGCGATCGTCGGGCTGGCCACGGTACTGGCCACCGTGGGCTACGACCTGGTCCACCTGGTGCTGCGCCGGCTGCCCTACGTGGTGGTGCCGATCTTCGCGGTACTGACCGTGCTCGCGCTGATCGACCTGGAGCCCGCCGCCACCGCGGCGGCCCCGGCCGGGTTCACCGGCGCGGCGTTCCTCGCCCAGTTCACCGCCGCCATCGGATACCAGCTCAGTTACGCGGTCTACGTCTCCGACTACTCCCGCTACCTGCCGCGGACGACCCCGGCCCGCAAGGTCATCGGCTACACCTACGCCGGGGCGGCGCTGTCCGCGCTCTGGCTGATGCCGCTCGGGACGTTCATCGCCGGGTCGGTGCCTGCGGCGGACGCGATGAGCAACCTCCGCGACATCGGCGACGGGCTCTTCCCCGGCTTCGGCACCGCCGCCGTGCTGATACTGCTGGCGCCGACGGCGATCGCGCTGATGAGCGTCAGCCTGTACGGCTCCATGCTGTCCGGCATCGGCATCGTCCACTCCTTCCGCCCGATCCCGCTCAACCGGACGGCACGCGCGGCCGGAATCCTCGTCACCGCGATCCTCATCTACGTCGTCTCCCAGGGCCTGCCGGCCGAGTACCTCGGCAGCTACAACGACTTCATCACCCTGATGCTGCTGGTACTGGCCCCGTGGACGGCGGTCAACCTGGTCGACTACTACTTCGTCCGCCGCGGCCGGTACGCCATCGCCGAACTGTTCGACGCGGACGGCCTCTACGGCCGGTGGGGGTCGCGCGGGCTGGTGTCCTACGCGGCCGGCGTGGTCGCGCTGCTGCCGTTCGTCACCACCAACTTCTACGTCGGCCCGATGGTGGACGTACTCGGCGGCGCGGACATCGCCTTCCTGGTCGGCCTGGCCGTCCCGGCCCTCGTGTACTGGGCGCTCACCCGAGGCTTCGACCCGGCCACCGAACTCCCCGCCGTCACCGCCAGCCGCGCCCTCCTCGACGGCGACCCGGCATGACCACCCACCACCGGGTCGCGTTCCGGGGCGGGGCCGGTTCCGCCCTGGTACGCCGGGGCGTGCCGGACGCGCCCGCGCTGCTCTTCATCCACCCGGCCAACCTCCAGGCCGCCTGCTGGACCGGGGTGATCGATCATCTCCCCGCCGACTGGAACCGCGTCGCCATCGACCTGTCCGGGCACGGCGGATCGGCCCGCGCCTCGGCGTACGGCGTCGTCGGCTGGGCCGCCGAATGCGCCGAACTCGCCGCCGCGCTCGGCCTCGGCCGGGTACACGTCGTCGGCGCGTCGGCCGGCGCGCCCGTGGCCGTGGCGCTCGCGCTCGCCCACCCCGAACTCGTGGTCAGCCTGACCACCGTCGGCGGAGCCTTCGAGCCGCTGGCCGAGCAGGAGGTCGGCCAGCTGGCCGAGCTGATCCGGGCCGGTGGCGGCAGTTCGGCGCTGGGCGCGGTGATCGCGGCCGAGCCCGGCCTGGACGAGGCGGCCCGGCGGCAGGTGATGGACGACGTCAGCGTCAACGACGCGGCGCAGGCCATCGCCATCTGGCGGGCGGCCGGGGCCGCCGAAGGGCTGTCCAACGCCCATCGGCTGTCCTGCCGCACGCTGGCCGTCGTCGGCGAACTCGACGCCGGGTGCCCGCCCGCCGGGTCGGCCGCCTTCGCCGCCGCCTCCGGCGGCCGGCTCGCGGTCCTGCCCGGCCACGGCCACCTGCCGATGTACTCCGCCCCGGCCGAACTCGCCCACCTGATTCGAGAGCACCTTTCAGAAGGGAAGTAAATGCCCACCCAGGACCCCCGGCCGACCGACCGGACGGCCCCCGCCGCCGACATCGCCGAGATCACCCGCCTGCACCGCGAGTGGTGGGAGGCCAACGTCGGCTTCGACATCGACCGCATGGTGAAGGTCTTCCCGGAGCCCGGCGACGAGTACCTGATGTTCAACTTCAACGGCCACCCCTACTTCGGCATGAAGGAGAAGGTGGCGCTCTGGCGCTGGTACAAGGAGCGGATCGCGCAGACCGGCGGCCTGGTGACCCGCATCATGCGGCTGGAAGTGCGTGGCGACACCGCGTGGCTGGCCTGTGAGTTCAGCATCGAGGCCGAACAACTGGACGGCGGCGAGTGGACCGTCGACTCGGTGGACGCCACCCACGGCCGGGCCACCGAGATCTACCACCGCGACAACGGCCAGGGCCGCCCGGAATGGCGGATGTGGCACACCCAGATCACCGCCCTGCCCGCCCTCGCCGAGGCGCGCCCCGGTTTCGACGACTCCACGGCGAGCCGCGGCCTGGGCTGGGTGCCCTGGGAGCCGTTCCCCACCGCCGCCGACGCACCGGCCGTGGAAGGCACGGCATGACGGCCACGGCCCGCCGACCCCGGCTCGGCGTCGTACTCGGCAGCTCGCAGTCACCCGCGCAGGTCGTGGCCGCCGCCCAGGTGGCCGAGTCGGCCGGTTTCGACGAACTCTGGGTCGGCGAGGACTACTTCTTCACCGGTGCCATCGCGACCGCCGGAGCCCTGCTGGCCGCCACCGAGCTGCCGGTCGGCATCGGGATCGTACCGACCGCCTCCCGGCATCCGGCGCTGCTGGCCATGGAGGTCGCCACCCTGGCCGGGATCTACCCGGGCCGGCTGACCGCCGGAGTCGGGGTCGGGGTGCCGGACTGGCTGGACGCGATGCGGATCAGGCCGACGGCGGCGCTCACCGCGGTCCGCGAAACCCTCACCGGCCTGCGCACCCTGCTCCAGGGCGAGTCCCTGACCACCGAGGGCAGGAGCTACGCGGCCGACGGCATCCGGCTGGAACACCCGCCGACTCCGGTCCCGCCGCTGTACGCCGGGGTCGGCGGTCCCAAGGCGCTGCGGATGGCCGGTGGCACCGCCGACGGCACGGTGTTGTCGGTACTGGCCGGCACCGAGTACATCCGGTGGGCGGTCGCCCAGCTCCAGGCGGGCGGTGCCGGGCCGGACCACCGGGTCGTCGCCTACGCGCTGTGCTCGGTCGGCCCGGACGCCGCCACCGCCCGCGACCGGCTGCGCGAGCTGTTCGGCCTGTACCTGCTGACCGGCCCGCGCAACCCGATGACCGAGGCGCACGGCATCGCCGACGAGGCCGCCGCCCTGGCCGAGCTGGACTTCGCCGACGCGGTGGCCAAGATCCCCGACGCCTGGCTGGAGGAACTGGCCGTCGTCGGCACCCCCGCCGACTGCGCCCGCCGGTTGACCGAGCTGGCCGCCGCGGGAGCGGACTCGATCGCGCTGTGCCTGGTACCGGACGACGACGGCGGCCTGTCCCAGCTCCGGACCATGGCCACGGACCTGCTCCCGCTACTGCCCGAGGGCAGGACCAGATGACCTTCTCCATCCTGAGCCACGACCCGCGCGACGGCTCCATCGGGCTGGCCTCCCAGTCGCACTTCTTCGGCGTGGGCAGCGTCGTCGGGACCGCCGAGGCCGGGGTCGGCGCCGTGGTGAGCCAGGCGTTCGCGAACACCGACTGGCCGCCCGCGGCCCTGGCCGCGCTGCGCGCGGGCCGGACGCCGCGGGACATCGTCGATGAGCTGGTCCAGGGCGATCCGTGGTCGGCGTACCGGCAGCTCGCCGTCATGGACGCCACCGGGCGGCACGCCACGTTCACCGGCGACCGGTGCGTACCGCGGACGAGTACGGCCACCGGGCCGGGCGTCGTCGCCGTCGGGAACATGCTGGCCGGCTCCGAGGTGTGCGCCGCCATGGTGGCCGCGCACGACGCGTCGCCCGGCCCGGCCGAGCGGCGGCTGGTCGGCGCGCTCGCGGCCGGTGAGCGGGCGGGCGGCGACGCCCGCGGGTCCCAGTCGGCGTACCTGCGGGTGGTCGGCGGCGCGCGTACCGACCGGCCGTGGCGGGAGGTCCGCACCGACATCCGGGTCGACGACGCCCCGGACCCGATCGGCGAGCTGGCCCGGCTGCTGCCGATCCAGAACGGCTTCCGCAGCGTCGGCGCGGCGCTGTTCACCCCGGGCGTCGTCATCGGCGCCCCCGGCGACCTGGACCCCGCCACCGATCCGGCCGAGTTCGTGGACCGGCTGACCGACGCCGTACGGGACCTCGGCGACAACCGCGAGGCGACCCTGTGGCGCGCGGTCATCCTCCTCCGCTCCAGCGCCCCCGACCACGGTCGCGACCGTGAACGTGAACGCGACCGCGAACGTGAACGCGGGCGGCGGGAGCTGGCCGAACTGCTCGCCGACCGCCCCTCGCTCGGCCCCTTCGTCCGGGCGCTGGCCGACGTCGGCATCCTGACCGCCGCCGACGTCCCGGACGGTCCCGGATGACCGGGCACGTCTCGGCCGAACGCGTGACGGCGCTGACCGCCGAACTGGTCCGGGTGGACACCCAGAACCCGCCCGGCAGGGAGGCCGCCATCGTGCCGTCGCTGGTGGAGGCGCTGGAGTCGTCCGGCTGCGAGCCACGGATCTTCCGAGCCCCGTCCGGGCGGCCGTCGGTGCTGGCCCGGTACGCCTGCGGCCGTCCCGGCGCGCCGACGCTGCTGTTCAACGGCCACCTCGACGTCGTGCCGGTGGCGGCGGCCGACTGGTCGGTGCCGCCCTTCGGCGGCATCGTCCGGGACGGGCGGGTCGTCGGGCGCGGCGCGGCCGACATGAAGGGCGGCATCGCCGCCGCCATCGAGGGCCTGCGGGCCTGCCAGGACGCCGGACTGCCACTGGCCGCCGACGTGGAGTTCCATCTGGTCGCCGACGAGGAGACCGGCGGCGCGCACGGTACCGAGGCCCTGCTGGCCGCCGGGCTGATCCACGCCGACGCCTGCATCGTCCCCGAGCCCACCGAACTACGCGTCGCCGTCGCCGAACGCGGCTCGTTCCAGGGCAGGATCGAGGTCACCGGCGAGGCCGGGCACGGCGGCGAGCCCGGCCGCTCCCGCTCGGCCATCGCCGACGCCGCCCGGCTGGTCGGCGCGCTGCACCTGGCCACCTTCCACGACGAGGACCATCCGCTGCTGGGCCGCCCCAGTTGCAACGTGTCGATGATCCAGGGCGGCCTGGCGACGAACGTCGTCGCGCCGCACTGCGAGTTCGTCATCGACCGCCGCTCACTGCCCGGCGAGACGGCCGACGACGTACTCCGGTCCGTGCTGCGGAAGGCGCGCGAGACCTGCCCCGACGTGGACTTCACCGTGCGGCCGACGTTCTTCTGCGAGGCGTCGGAACTTCCGCTCCCGCACCCCTTCGCCGACCTCCTGCTCGACGCGGCCGGTCACGACGCCGGCCCGGTGGGCCTCTCGCTCGGAACCGACGCCCGCTTCCTGCGCAACCGGCTCGGCATCCCCACCGTGGTCTACGGCCCCGGCTCGATGCGGCAGGCCCACGCCGTGGACGAGTGGGTGTCCGTGCCCGACCTGACGGCCGCCGCCCGTACGTACGCCAAGGTCATCGCGTCCTTCGGCCGCCCGCCGGCCATGGCGTCACGCAAAGTCACGCCTGCGCAGGGCGAGTAGCCCGGCGGCGGTGGGCGTGACTGGCGTGCTCGTGGGGGTGGCGGAGATCGAGGCGCTGCTGGGCCGTACTGGGGAGGAGCCCCAAGTCCGGGGCGTCCGGCCGAAAGGCGTCAGAGGAGCGAGAGGGCCTTGGCCACGCCGGGGTCGCGGCCGGTGGCGAGGTCGAGGGCCGTCATCGGGGCGTGGTGGTCGACCGGTACGCCTATCGTGTCGATGATCTCGCGGGCGGGGCCGAGGTGCCGGACCTTGGGCAGGAGCAGGACGCTGCCGTCGTCGAGGAGGTAGCCGCTGCTGGGGCCGGAGATGGCGCCGGCGGTGCGGGTGCCGATGAGGGTGCCGAGGTCGTTGTCCATGACCGCCGCGCTGAAGTCCTCGCAGGCCGAGGCGCACGCGCGGTCGGTGAGGACGATCAGGCGCGAGCCGAGCAGCGGGACGCTGTCGTCGGTCCGGTTGGGCGTACAGTCGCCTTTCAGGGGGCAGAAGTAGCTGGTGATCTTGCCGTGCGCGAACGCGCCGAGCAGCCGGGTCACCTCGCGAGGCGACCCGCCGCCGTTGCCGCGCAGGTCCAGGACCACCGCCTTCGGCTTGCTCCGCAACGCGGCGATGACCTTGTCGGCGGCACCGTCGAAGAACCCGGGCAGCCGGACGTAGGTCGCGCCGCCGGGGAGCGGCTTCGACGTCACCTCCGGGGGCTGCCGGGTGAGCGGCCCCTCCTTGATGCTGACGGTCCGGGTTCGCCCGGTCGTGGGGCGCTTGAGGGTGAGCCGTACCGTTTCGCCGGTGAAGGCGTCGAGGATGCCCTCGTTCACCTTGTCCCCGATGAACGTCGGCACGCCGTTGACCTTGACCAGAATGTCGCCCGGCCGTACGTCGGCCTTGGCGGCGGGGCTGCCGGGCAGGACCCGGGTGATGAACATCGGCGGCCGGGCCGCCGGGTCGATCTGGCCGCCTTGCTGGGCCGACGCGCCCACGATGCCCGTCCCGACCGGCCCGTCCTCCGACGGCGGGGCCGGCCTGACCCAGCGGGCGTGGTTGTCGTGGAGCCCGGCGACCATACCGTTGATCGCGGCCCGCAGCGCGGCGGGGTCACCGGTGCCGAGGGCCTTCGCGAACGCCTTCCAGTCGGTGTCGCGGTTCCCGGTCAGGGCGGGCAGGCGCAGGTCGGCCTGGTCGGCGCCGTTCCGCATCAGGTGCTGGGTGTAGGCGGCGAGGGCGCTCTTCAGTAACCCCGTGGAGTCCATGGCCGGGCCGCTGTAGTAGTTGTCCAGTACGCAGAAGTACGCCTGCCGGAGCGTGCTCACCGACGTCGGCGGCGCCGGATTCGGCGGCGGAGCCGTCGCGGGGACGCAACCAGAAGTCGGCGCGGGTGTGGCCGCGGGTGCGGTCATGGCGCAGGCCGTCACCACAACGGCGGCGCAGATGGCTTTGATCATGGCCGTCAGCATGGCCGGGGACGGGTTTCCCGGCCGTGAACGCGATGGTTAACGCGGCTGTAACCGCCATTGGTGTATGCACATCGGCATGCGGGTTCTGGTGGCCGAAGACGAACGTGACCTCGCCGATCTCGTGGCGGTGGGGCTGCGCCGCCACGCCATGGCCGTTGACGTGGTGTACGACGGACTCGCCGCGGTCGAACGGCTGGCGGTACACGACTACGACGTCCTCGTACTGGATCGCGACCTGCCGGAGATGCACGGCGACCTCGTCTGCCGTGAGCTGGTCGGGCGCGGCAGCCGTACCCGGATCCTGATGATGACGGCGGCGGCGTCGGTTCCGGAGCGGGTGGCGGGCCTCGGCATGGGCGCCGACGACTACCTGCCCAAGCCTTTCGACTACGCCGAGTTGGTCGCCCGGGTACGGGCCTTGGGACGGCGCAGCCGGCCGCACGTACCGCCGGTGCTGGCCCGGCACGGCATCGTGCTCGACACCCACCGGCTACAGGCCGCGCGGGACGGGCGGCACCTGCACCTGTCGCTCAAGGAGTTCGCGGTGCTGGAGGTGCTGATGCGGGCCGACGGCGCGGTGGTGAGCGCCGAACGGCTGCTCGAGGAGGCGTGGGACGAGCACACCGACCCCTTCACCACGGTGGTGCGGGTCGTGGTCAGCCGCCTGCGCGCCAAACTGGGCGACCCGCCGTGCATCCACACCATTCCCGGCGCGGGCTACCTGCTGTGACGACGATCCGGGTACGGCTCACGCTGATCTACTCCGGGCTGTTCCTGCTGAGCTCGGTCGTACTGCTGGTCACGGTCAACCTGCTGCTGCGCCGGACGCTGGACACGCGGATCGCGCGGCTGCCCCCGGGCGCGGTGGCGCCGCCCGTGCCAGGGCTGCCGGGCGAGCGGCCGTCCCGTCCGCCGCTGCCCGAGCTGGTGAACGACGTGATCGGCTACCAGTGGGAGGTGACGTGGTTGACGGTCGGGGCCCTGACGCTGGTCTCGCTGGTCGTGGGCCGGCTGGTCGCCGGGCGTATGCTGCGGCCCGTCCACCGGATCACCGCCACCGCGCAGCGGCTGTCCCTGTCCACCCTGCACGAACGGATCGCGCTGTCCGGGCCGCAGGACGAGCTGAAGGAACTGGCCGACACCTTCGACGCGATGCTCGACCGGCTCGAACGGTCCGTCGCGGGGCAGCGCCGGTTCATCGCGAACGCGTCCCACGAACTGCGCACCCCACTGGCCGTCCAGCGGGCGGCGATCGAGATCGGGCTGCCGGACGACATCGGCGAGATCCGCCGTACGCTCCTGCTCCACAACCGCCGCGCGGAGAACCTCATCGACGCCTTGCTGGTCCTGGCCCAGGCGGAACACGGCCTGGACAAGCGGAGTCCGGTGGCCTTGGACGAGGTGGTACGGCTCGTGCTGGCGGAGAAGGTCGCAGGCGGGATCACCATGACGGCACGGGCGGAGCCGTTCGTCGTCGATGGAGACCCCGTCCTGCTCAACCGCCTCGTCACCAACCTCATCGACAACGCGATCCGCTACAACCATCCCGGCGGAACCGTCGAGGTGACGCTCTCCCACGGAGCCCTGACGGTCCGCAACACCGGCCCCGACGTGCCAGAGGGACGCTTCGGCGATCTCTTCGAGCCCTTCCGGCGTCTCCAGACCACCCGCGAACAAGGCGCCGGCCTCGGACTGTCGATAGTCGCCTCGATCGCCAAGGCCCACGGCGCCACCGTCCACGCAAGCCCCAACCCGGGAGGCGGCCTGGAACTCGTCGTGGCCTTCACAGAGACCCGTGCCTAGAGGTGGTCGAGTCGTTCGACGTGATTCGTGCCGTCGTCCAATGGTTCACCGGTCTTGAGGATCGGATCTCGCGTTGTGCCAGACGAGGGTGAATCGTTCGTAGAAATAGTCGAACCAGTCGCCGTCTCGGGTCCGCTCGACGCTGAAGGTGGGCCGTACGTCGTAGTCGCCGTGAAAGGACATCAGACGCAGGTTCATGCGCCCGTTCGGGAGTCCGGGGTCGTAGGCGTACAAGGTGTAGGGCGGCAGGTAGTCGATCAGGCGCAGGTGCAGACCGGGACGTTCGGCTCCGAGCCGGTGCAGGGTGTCCAGGTTGTTGTGCAGGGCCTCCTGGAGGTGGCCGATGTCGGAATCGGCCGAGCGGAACGCGGCCATGGTCATCGCCGCCCCTGCCCGCGTGATCAGCAGCACCCTGACCAGGACTCCCCGGGTGAGCGCCCGGTGGATGTAGGGCCGCAGGAAGGGCAGGTACATCGGCAGGATCGCCCCCCAGAGCCACACATCCTCCCGCGCCTGCCCGATCCGCCCGGCGATCTCGTGTACGTACTGGCGTCCGACGCAGAACCGCGTGGCCGAGACCGGCCCGAACTCCTGCTCGGACCTGCTGCGCCGCCGGGGGGCGCCCCGGTCGCCCTCCACCCGGTCCAAGGCCTCAAGCCACACCCGCACCTGCTGCTCGTCGTGGACCTGGAAGGCCGCAGGCAGGTTCCTGAGCGGGGACGCCGAGGCGGCCGGACCCCCTTCAGCACGTCGTGCACGGTCGAGGTCGGCAGTGGCCGCCGATGACCCACCCCCCACTGCTCCAGCTCACGCAGCGACAACGCCGGCCGCTGGGATCGCCGGAGCTCCGACAGGCAGTCCGCGAATTCCCCGACCGTCCGAACGGTCGCCACCCGGGCCAGAAGCTCGCCGCCGCCTACCCTGCCTCCTCCGCGCCAGGTCCGGCAGCCCAGGCGTACACCGGACGAACGGCCGGGACAAGTACCGGACAAACCGGGATTGCCGGATCTGTCACCGGACTGAGCCACTAGGAGGAACCATCCCCAGAAAGGAAGGGTTCGTCATGGCGCATGTGGTGGTCATCGGTGCCGGTCTCTACGGCGCGGCGGTGGCCGCGGGGCTGACCAGGCGGGGAGCGCGGGTAACGGTCGTGGACGGCGGCGCTCCGGGACAGGGTACGTCCGGCGCGACGTTCTCGTGGATCAACTCCTGTGGCAGGAGGCCACAGGCCTACCACCGGCTCGCGGCCGCGGGCGGCGGTTGCCGGCGGACGCCGTGGTTAACTGCGCCGGGCCGCGAGCGGCGAATATCGCCGAACTCGCGGGACTGACTCTGCCCATGCGCAACACCCACGGGGTCGTGGCCTGCACCTCGCCGGTCGCGGTGTGGATATCCCATGTCGTCCACGCCCCGCACGTCCACCTGCGCCCGGACGGCGGCGGGCGGCTGCTGTTGCACACCCCGCGGATCGACGGCGCGGCGATCGACGAGCGGCGGTCCGCGGCCGACACCGTGCTCGCCGACGCGTCCGCGCTGTACCCGGGGCTGACCGGTGCCACCCTGGAGAGCGTACGTGCGGGCGAACGCCCCATCCCCGCCGACGGCCTGCCGGTCCTGGGCCGGGTCAGTACGCCGCCCTGGCCGCCTTCCGCTTCGAGCGATTCTCGATCTGATCGATGCTATGGTGTGGCCGCCATTCAGCGGAAAAGTCGAATCACCGAATGAGGGCGTGCGGGTGTACCTCGTTTATCGGGCGTGGGAGGAAGCCCACTGGGCAAGGTGGTACGGCATCTGCCCGAGTCCACCGTCCTTTCCTGGGTGCGCAGAATTGCGTGAACGGGGTCACATGGCGATGAGGTAGCCGACCAGCCCGACCAGCGCGAGCGGCACGACCAGCGCCAGGCTCTCCAGGCGATGGCGGCGCGAACGGCCGAGCACGAGGGGCACCAGCAACGCGACCCCCGTCAGGATCAGCGCCGTGGGCAGGCCGAACGCGCCCGACAGTACGTCCTTCAGCGCCTCGGCGACGAAGACCCCGCCCAGCGCGGCGAGCCCGATGTTCGCCCGCCACCTGCGGCTGCTCCGGTACCAGGCCCCGGCAGTGCCGAAGACGACGCCCGCCACGACACCGAAGCCCATCCAGATGAAGGCCACCGGGTTGTAGAGCGTGGCGCTGTCATCGCCGAGGAAGACGACGGCCGCCGCGTAGTAGCTCTCCACGGCGAGTACGAGCAGGAGCGCCCCGGCCACGGACACCCGCGCCAGGCCCCGGACGCCCCAGACGCCCACGGCGAAGGCGGCGACCGCCCACACGGCCGGGGAGTTCGCCAGATTGGCCCATGGATAGGGCAGCGTCACCTGGGCCAGCAGGTTGACGGGACCGAGAAGCAGCCCTGCGGCCGTGGCCCCCGCCAGCAAGACCCACGTCGCGGGCGGGGCCGCGTTCCGCGACGGAGATCTCATCGTGGCTCCTCGTTGTCCGGGGGTGTGGGCCGCGGCCAGGTGACGGCGGAGAACACCACCGAGCAAACCAGAAACCCGGCGCACATGGCGGCGAACCCCGACCAGAATGAACTGAACGACGTACCGAGGTCGATCCCGAGCAGCAGCGCTGTGACCAGGCCCGCCCGGAAACCACGCCGTCTACCGCCGGACGGCCGCGGTGCCGTGGGTGCGATGGCGGCGGAGGGCGTCGAGGTCGGTGACCGGGACGGTTTCCAGTTCGACCCGGAAGTTCGCCCGGTATTCGCGGGGAGACATCTTCTTGAGTTCGCGGAAACGCCGGTTGAAATTGGAGAGGTTGCCGAAACCGGAATCCGCGGCGATCGTGGACACCGAGCGGTCGGTGTCCCGCAGCAACTGGCATGCCCGGTTGACGCGCACGAGGTTCACATAGTGCGAGACGGTGAAACCGGTACTTCGGGCGAACAGCCGGCTGGCGGCGCTGGCGTTCATGTGCGCCGCAGCCGCGATGTCCTCCAGCGACAGCCGGGTGGTGTAACCGGAATGGATCGCCTTCATCATGGCCTGGATCCGCACCGCCGTACTTTGATGGAGGACCGACGGGCTGCGTCCCGTCGCGAGCAGGATGTAGGGCGTCCGGCTCAGCATGACGAGGGTGCGAAGCAGCTCGACCGTGCGTTCCGGGGGCGTGAGCCGCCCCAGGTCTTCGAGCGCGGGCAGCGCGTCGGGAAAGCGGATGCCGCGCCGGGCGTCGTCGAGCATCCGCCGCACGTTCCCGAACACGGGCGAGTCGAAGAACTCCGCGCCGAGAAAATCCCGGGCGAAGTGGATGACGATCGCCTCGATCGGCTCGCTCTCCGGCGTCGTCACATACGTGTGCGGCAGATCGGGGCCGAACAGCGCGAGGTCTCCCGGCCGGTACTCCTCCACGGAATTGCCGGCGAGCCGGGTGCCGGTCCCGTGCAGGATGTAGGTCAGCTCGTACTCAGGATGGAAATGCCAGTACGCCTCCAGCCGAGGTGCCCGGAACCGCGTGTAACGCCAGTTCACCGGGAACTCCGGTTCGAGATGTTCGTAAAGGACGCGCATCGGCCGTGGCCCTCCTCTCGCGCAGCCGGGTCCCGTGCTCACCACTCAGCGTAGCCGCCGGGGCGATTTCCTCTACCGTGGCGTCAGGCGCACCTCGCGGCCCCCGATGACGTACTCGGTGAGATAGATGGAGCCGTCCGGCCCGACCACCACCCCGTGCGGGCTGTTGAGCGTTCCCTCCGCCAGGTGAGGCCGGCTCAGCGTGCCATCGCGCCGATCATTCGGCCAGCCCTCGCGCTTTTCGGCGGCGGGAAACGGGACGATGTGCCGCAGCGCGTCCTTCTCCAGATCCACCGCGGTCAGCGCCCCGTCGAGGTCGGTGACGATGAGTTCGCGCCCTCGTACGGCGAGGCAGCTCGGAGCCCGCAACCGGACGTCGGTGAAACTGCCGCGATATTCGCCGTCCAGGCCGAAGGTCATCAGCCGGCGGTTGCCCCGGTCGGCCACGATCAGTTCCGGGCCGCGATCCGATTCGGCGATCACCAGGCCGTGCGGGCAGGCGAACGGCTTTCCCGATTCCGTGCCGTCGATGGTCCTTTCATGACCGCGCTCGCCGAAAATGTGGACGAAACTCGCGCCGTAACCGTCCGCGACGAAAACGGCGGGGCCGGTGACCGCGATGGACGTGGGCCGCCAGGAATCGCCCGTGTACGCCGGATGCGCCGGTGGGCGCAACGCGGTGAATTCGCGCGTCGCAAGGTCGAAGCGCCCCGCGCTCCCCTCCCGGGCCTCGTAATCGTAATCCGGCGGCCGGGCCTTGAAGCCGGGGTCCGCGAGCCAGAGCGCGCCGCTCCCGCGCGGGTCGTAGGTGATCCCGTGGATCTCCAGTAGCGGCACCTCGACCTGCGCGATTCTGCCGTCGAGCGCCCGCCGGACGAGCAGCGCCCCGCCGCCGGGGTGGGCCCAGTACAGATTCCCCTCGCGGTCCAGCGCGATGCCGGAATGCGACCATTCCGCGCTCCCCGGAACCCCGGGCGGAAGCGTGTCCCAGCGAATCATCGCGTCAGAGTGCTCATTCTCCGGCAACGGACACAGCTCCCGTCTGGTAGATGGGCAGGATGCCCGCGAATTCCGCCGCCATCGAGATCAGCGCCGGGTCGGGCCTCGATTCCGCCATCTGGGCACGGTGGGACGGCAACAGGACCGTTCCACCGGCGCTGATGTGCGCCACCGCGTCACGGCCCGCGCCCAGCAGCAGGCTCACGATTCCCGCGCTCTCGTGCCGGGTCCCGAACGGCCGCGGCGTACCGACGAAGGGCATCGTGACGGCAGCGGAGTATGGGCGGGTCGCGGTGCCGCGTATCGTGCAGCGCGAGTCCGTCACGATCGCCACCTTCCTTTCTTCCAAGAATCGGCGATTCAAAGCCGGCTGAGTTCCGCCGCCGGACGCCCGACATGAGCCCGGGCGGCACGAAAATCGCGCGGCATGTTCCACCCGACGATTCCGGTGACGATTCCGTCCCGCTGGACGGCGGCGACGAACCGCCCCGATCCCGCGTCGCCCGCGATCGTGTCGAGCGAGGTACCGTCACCGTCACCGTGCCCGTAGACCTGAATCCTGGTCCCGAACAGTTCCGACCAGAAGAACGGCACCGGCGGCGCGGTGGGCGTCGTGCCGGTGGCGATGGTCCCGGCCACGAGCCGCGCCTGTTCGGCCGCGTTGAGCTGGTGTTCGACCCGGACGGGGACCCCCGTACGCGGATCGGTCCAGGCCGCGACGTCGCCCGCGGCGAAGACGCCGGGCGCGGCACGGCCCGCGAGGTCGCAGACCACCCCGTCGGAGACATCGAGCCCGCTCGACGTGAGCCACCCGGTGTTGGGCACGCATCCGATGGCCGCGACCACGAAATCCGTCTCGATCACGTCGCCACCGGACAGCACCACCGCCGACACCCGATCATCGCCGCGCAGCCCGGCGACCTCTTCGCCGAGCCGCAGATCGACGCCGTTCGCACGGTGCAACCGCCCGATGAGCGGCGACAGCAGGTCGCCCGCCAGACCGAGGCGCAGGTGC
The DNA here is from genome assembly GCF_003236385.1 of Spongiactinospora gelatinilytica. Taxonomy (GTDB): domain Bacteria; phylum Actinomycetota; class Actinomycetes; order Streptosporangiales; family Streptosporangiaceae; genus Spongiactinospora; species Spongiactinospora gelatinilytica. The sequence continues at coordinate 1,173 of NZ_POUA01000017.1, read as the reverse complement.
CGGGAACGTCCGACGAGGGTCACCGCGACACCGATCTCGCGCAGCGCGGCGGCGATCTCCGAGCCCAGGACGCCCGCCCCGGCCACGACGGCGTGCCGGGCCGTGGCGAGGTCGCCTCGCAGGGCCGTGGCGTCGGCGCGCGTACGCAGCAGGTGGACCCCGCCGAGGCCCGCGCCGTACGCCGGGCGCCGAGCAGACGTCCCCGTGGTCACCACGAGAGTGCCGTAACGCAGCTCGCCGCCGGACGCCGTGGTCACCACCCGCCCGGGAAGATCGAGCGACACCGCCGCCGTACCCAGCAGCAGCCGGACCCCGAGCCGGTCCAGGTCCGCCTCACTGCACAACGCGGACTCCTCGACGTCCCACTTGCCGGTCAGGATCTGCTTTGACAGCGGCGGCCGGTCGTACGGCAGCGCGTCCTCATCGCCGATCATCGTGATCGTCCCGGGGAAGCCCTCGTCGCGCAGCGTCCTGGCCGTGGTCAGCCCCGCCACCGACGCGCCCGCGATGAGCACGTCCGATCGCGTACCGGACTCCATGCCGCGCTACTCCGCGAGCTTGATGGCGTGCGACGGGCACAACGCGGCCGCCCGCCGCACGGCCGCCTCGTCAGCGGGGCCGATCACGCTCTTCAGCATGATCACGATGCCGTCGTCATCCTGGTCGAACACCTCGTCGGCGACCAGGGCGCACTGGCCCGCGCCCACGCAGGCCGGCTTGTTGACGGTGACTTCCATATCGAACCTCTCTCCAAGCGCCCACGACGCCGGCGCGAAGCACCCGCGGAATGTTGATGCGGTACCTCACCGGCCTGCCGCCGACCCGGCACCGACCCGTACGGCACAGGCCCCACCGATCGGCCGGCAGCCTCCTGTCCAGCACGGATGAGCATCGTGTGCGATGTCATCGCGTCCACGATCGCCGAGCCGCGCGACAGCGGCCACGCCGGTTTTGACCAGTTCCGGTACTTTCATGACTTTTGCTGGCTTCCGTCGGCCGCGGGATCGATGCTCACGTACTGTGAGCGCGCCGGTGCCGATCTCGGGGAAGCGATCAACGGCTCATGCGCGAACACCACCTCTGAACGGCGGCCCTCATCGGCCCGCCCGTCTCAGAGCCGTGCCGTGAGAACAGAGGAACCCGCATGACCGCTTTGCCCGCCCCCGTCCCCAC
>NZ_POUA01000179.1 GCF_003236385.1 Spongiactinospora gelatinilytica | reverse complement strand
CGCCCACGCTTCGAGCTGGGCCACGAACCTGCGCGCGGAGTTGGGCCAGTGGTGGTTGGCCCGGGCGGCGGAGTAGCCTCGCGCGCCCTGCGCCCGGCGTTCACGCTCGTCGTCCTTGAGCGTCAGCACGGCCTTGGCGACCGCCTGGGCGTCCTCCCAGGGCACCACCATGCCGCTGTGGTAGCGCTCGACCAGCTCCACCGCGCGGGGAGAGGGAGTGGTGATCACCGGGATGCCGTGCGCCATGTACTCCACGATCTTGGTGGGCATGGAGTGCCGGTAGTTGGGCTCGTCGTGCAGCAGCGACAGCCCTGCCAGGGCGCCGTCCAGGCGCTTCAGGGCCTCGTCGTTGGGCATGAAGTCGCGCCACTCCAGCAGGCCCTCGGCGACCGCCTGGTTCAGCACGGGCCGGGACTGGGGGTCGGCGTAGCCGATCAGCTCGACGGTGACCCGGTACGGCTGGAGCAGCCGGCCGACCTCGACCGCCTCGCGCACCCCGCGCGCCTCCGACAGCCAGCCCAGGTAGACCACCCGGTCATCGCCCGGCGGGGTGACGGTGTCGGGCACCCAGGTTTCGTTCGGCACGACCAGGTGCGCCTGGCGGAACCGGCCCGCGTACGCGGTCTCGGCGAGGAGCAGGTGCATGTGGCGCTCGGCAGTACCCTCAAGGACGCGCGCTAAGGCGCGCACCGGGGGGCGCAGCGGGCGCGGCAGCCACGGCTTGAGCGAGAGCGTGGCGGGGGTGTCCTCGTGGACGTCCCACACCACGGGCGGGCGGCGGCGCACGCCCGCCACCGCGAACAACAGCTCGGGGTCGTGGATCAGCGCCAGATCGACCTTGTCGCGCAGCCGCTTGAACAGGTCGCGCGCGGCGCGCACCGCGGCGAAGCGTTTGCGCTCGGCCGCCCTGGGCAGGTCGACTCCGGTCACCCACGAGCGCGGCACCACGCCGCGCGCGGTGTACGGCGCGGCGTACGTGACCTCATGACCGGCGTCCACCAGCGCACGGATCTGCCTGTGCAGAATCCGCGCGTCCTCAGGGTGATGAACCACCGTCATGACGAGCACGTGCACGCGCGGAACCCCCTAGAGCCGCTCGACGCGTTCGCCCTCGGCGAGAACGCCTCGGGTGTCGAGCACAAGACCGGCCCGCTCCTCAATGGTCGCGAGGTCGAAGACGGAGTGCTGCTGGAGCAGCACCGTGATGTCGGCCGCGGCGACGGCCTCGGCGAGGTCGTCCGCTCGCGGCACCTGATTGCCGTCCACCCGCCAGTCCTTGACGTACGGGTCGACGAAGGCCAGCTCGGCCCCCAGCTCAAGGAGCGCCCGGGCGAGCGGTACCGCCGGGGTCTCGCGTTCGTCGGCGATGTCGGGCTTGTAGGTGACGCCGAGCAGCACCACCCGCGCGCCGTTGACCGCCTTGCGGTGCCGGTTCAGCAGGCGCTGGACGCGGGCCACCACGTAGGCGGGCATCCGCTCGTTGATCTCCTGAGCCAGCTCCACGAACCGGAACGGATAGCCCAGCTTGCGCACCGTGTACGAGAGGTAGCTCGGATCGACCGGGATGCAGTGCCCGCCGACGCCGGGCCCCGGCAGGAACTTCTGGAAGCCGAACGGCTTGGTGGCGGCGGCCTCGATCGACTCCCACAGGTCCACGCCCAGCTCGTCGCAGAAGATCGCCATCTCGTTGACCAGGGCGATGTTGACGTGCCTGTAGGTGTTCTCCAGGAGCTTGGCCATCTCGGCCTCGCGCGTGCCGCTGACCCGCACCACCTGCTCCACGAACCGAGCGTAGAACGCGGCGGCGCGATCGAGGCAGTCCGGCGTGTATCCGCCGACCACCTTGGGCGTGTTGCGCAGGCCGAACTTGGGGTTGCCCGGGTCGATCCGCTCGGGTGAGAAGGCCAGGTGGAAGTCGCGCCCGGCGACGAGGCCGCAGCTCTCCAGCAGCGGGCGGGCCACCTCGTCGGTGGTGCCGGGCCAGGTGGTGGACTCCAGGACGACCAGGGTGCCCGCGGTCAGGTGCCGCGACACCGCCTTGGTCGCGCCCTCCACGGCGGACAGGTCGGGCCGGTGGTCGTCGTCGAGCGGGGTGGGCACGCAGATGACGATCGTGTCGGCGCGGGCCAGCACCGCCTCGTCGAAGGTGGCGGTGAAGCCGTTCTTCAGCATCTGGTCGAGATCGGCGTCGGTCAGGTCGTCGATGTACGACTGGCCGGCGTTGAGCGCGTCGACCTTACCTGCGTCGACGTCGAGCCCCACGACGCGCAGCCCTGCCCCCGTGGCCTCCTTGGCCAGCGGCATACCGACGTACCCAAGACCGATGACGGCGAGGTCAAACTCGTTCACGGTGGACCCTGGGGAGCCGGAAAGAACACTTCATGGTCGCAAAGGCTATCTCAAGTCTGCACCAGCCACGCGTAATGCGAATGAACCCGTCACATCCACTACCAAACGTGCGAGTCATCAGGTGTCAAGGGATCGGTAGAGATCACGGTAGGTCTCGGCCACGCGACTCCAGGTGCGCTTGGCCGCGACCTCGGCCCTGCCCGCCTCGCCCATCGCGGCCCGCCGCGCCGGGTCCTCGCGCAGGCCCGCGATGGCCTTGGCCAGGGCCTCTGGGTCCTCGGGGGGGACCAGCAGCCCGGCCCCGCCCGAGCCGACCAGCTCCGACAGCGCGGGCAGGTCGCTGAGCACGACCGGTTTGCCGAGCGCCATCGCCTCGACCGGTTTGAGCGGCGTCACCAGGCGGCAGACCCGCAGGTCGTCGCGGGGGCAGATGAAGATGTCGATGGCGGCCTGGGCCTGGAGCGCCTCCTCGGGCCCGACCCGGCCGGGCAGGATGGCGTCGGACAGCCCCAGCTCATCGAGCCGTTCCAGCAGCGCGGGCCGTTCGGCCCCGTCGCCGACCAGCAGCACCCGGACGGGCGTGCCCGCGTCGCGCAGCAGCGCGGCGGCGTTGAGAAGTGTGGCGAACCCCTCATAGGCCACGATGCTCGACACCGAGCCGACGACGACCTCGCCGGGCTCGATGCCGTAGGCGGCGCGGAAGGCCGCGCCGTCGTACTCGGCGGTCAGCAGCGAGTCGTCCACCGCGTTGGGGGCCAGGTGGATGCGCTCGCGCGGCACACCGCGCTCGATGATCTCCACGGCCATCGTCTCGGCGAGCGTGACCACCGCGTCGGCCGAGCGCATCAGGTGCGCCTCGCGATCGCGCTGGAGCTTGTGCCGCTCGCTGCCGGAACGCAGTTCGGGGTTGCGCGAGACCCAGGTCTCCTCCAGGAAGCCCCGGACCTCGTAGACCACTGGCGTGCCGGTGCGCTCGCGCACGGCCAGCGCCACCGAGCCGTTGCGGTGGTCGGTCGCGGCGTGCAGCACCTGCGGGCGCAGCCGCCTGACCAGCTCGGTGACCTCACCGGCGCCGCGGACCATGCGGCCCCTGGTCTCGAACGGCACCTCGTCGTGCCCGCTCGGCAGCAGCCGGTGGTAGGGGATCTGGTCGATCTCCTCGTACGGCTCGACGTCGGTGTGCCCCTGGAGCATCGGCCAGCCCCAGCTCGTCACGACGTGCGGGTCGAGGCCGGCGGCCTTCTGCGCGGTGACGATGCGGTGGGTACGGACCGTGTAACCCGCCTGGGTGTACGGCAGGGCGTTGGTCACGCAGTGCAGCACCCGTCCCGGTACCGGCTCGCCCATGATGACCTTGGGCTTGGGCGGGATCGGTTCGGGCTGGATCGCGGCCAGCTCGCCCGCGTAGTACTCGTACCTGCGGCGGATGAACGGATACTTGACGTGCGGCTCCAGCACCGCCGCGGCGTCGGTCATCCGGCCGGCGTCGAAGTGGACGCGCGCCTCGTCCCATGGGCCGCGCAGTACGCGCATGCCGAGCTTGCGCGCGACCCAGCGCAGCCGCCTGGCGGCAGGCCAGGCGACGCTGCCCACGACGGGGCGCAGCTTGGGCGGCAGGGTGCCGGCAGCAGCGTGGGCGACCCTGAGGGGATCGGACTTGACGCGGCTGGCGACGACGCGGGAAACGATGACCGGGTGGCGCACGAAGCCCTTCAGGATGCCCTTCAGACCCGCTCGTGCGGTCTTCGGGGAAACCTTGCTGGACTGTGGCGGACTGGCGTCAGAAACCACGCGGCGACCGTACCATAGGCAACGTTTGTCATACCCCGATTAGAAGGGCGAGGTCAATGAGGGAACGTGTCCCCTTGGTGCTTCACGTGCTCGGGGCCAGGCCGAACTTCGTGAAGGCCGCCCCGGTCGTGCGTGGCCTCGCCGAGCTGGACGTTCCCCAGGGGATCATCCACACCGGGCAGCACTACGACGCCCTGATGTCGGACGTCTTCTTCGCCGACCTCGGCCTGCCCGAGCCGCTGGCCAACCTCGGCGTGGGCTCGGACTCGCACGCCAGGCAGACCGCCGCCCTGCTGACCGGGCTGGAGGAGGTCGTCCTCGAACACGACCCCGGCCTGGTCGTCGTCTACGGGGACGTCAACTCCACGCTGGCCGCGATCCTGGTGTGCGCCAAGCTGGGCGTGCCCACCGCGCACGTGGAGGCCGGGCTGCGCTCCTTCGACCGGGGCATGCCCGAAGAGGTCAACCGGGTGGTCACCGACTCCCTGGCCGACCTGCTGTTCGCCACCTCGCCCGAGGCCCTGTCGCACCTGGCGCGCGAGGGCGTGGACCCGGCCAAGGTCCATCTGGTCGGCAACCCGATGATCGACAGCCTGAAGGCGGCGCTGCCGCGGCTGGACGCCAAGGCGGTGCGCCACCGCCTGGGGCTGCCCGAGCACTACGCAGTAGGCACCCTGCACCGTCCCGCCAACGTCGACGCCGCCGACTCCGCGCGCGAGCTGGTCGCGGCCGTGGCCGAGGTGAGCAGGCGGGTCCCGGTGGTGGTGCCGCTGCACCCGAGGGGCCGCGAGCGGCTGGCCGCCGCCGGTCTGGTGACCGGGGAACGGCTCTCGGTGATCGACCCGCTCGGGTACATCGACTTCCTCTCGCTGGTGCGGGGGGCGGCGCTGGTGGTGACCGACTCCGGGGGCGTCCAGGAGGAGACCACCATGCTGGGCGTGCCGTGCCTCACGCTGCGGGCCAACACCGAGCGGCCGATCACCATCACGCACGGGACCAACCGGCTGGTGACGCCCGCGCAGTTGCCCGCCGCCGCGGAGAAGGCGCTGGCCGACGGCGCGGCGACGCCGAGCGGCGACCTGCCGCCGCTGTGGGACGGGGCCTCCGGGCCGCGGATCGCGCGGGTCCTGGCCGCGTGGCTGCGCGGGGACAACCTGTCGCCCGCCGCGTACACCCTGAGCGTTCCGTACCAGAACGGCTGAAAGCCCATAATCCCGGCGGTTATCGCCGTAGCATGACAGATCCCTCGATCGTGAAGGCCGTCACCATGCCACAAGAGCCCCAGGATCCTACTCCTGACCCGGCTTTCAGCCGTCTCGGGCCGGTCAACTGGCTGCCCGAGGAGCGCAAGGTCATCGAGCGCCACGAGGCCGAGATCAGGGAACTGCGGCGGCGGCTGGAGATCGCCGAGGCCAAGGCCACGTACGCGAACTGGAAGCTGGACGCCCTGTCGGCCAAACGGTCGTTCAAGATGGGCGAGGCGCTGAGCGGGCGCAGCCCGGGCGGCGTGGTCCGCGCGATGCGCTCCAAGGACAAGGCCCCGTCCGCGCCCACACCGGTCACCGAGGTGATCGACACCGTGGAACGGCGCGGGCCGCAGGTGGACGTGCCGATGGTGAAGTGGCCGGCCGGGCCGGTGGCGCGGCCGGACCTGAAGGTCGCGGTGATCCTGGACGACTTCTCCCGGATGGCGTTCCGGTACGAATGGGACCAGATCGAGTTCGGGCTCCGCGACTGGCCGGAGATCTTCGCCGAGCGGCGGCCGGAGATCCTGTTCTGCGAGTCGGCCTGGCACGGCAACCAGGGCCGCTGGCGCTACCAGATGACCGGTACCAACGCCCCCAAACAAGAACTCCGCGACCTGATCGAGTGGTGCCGGGGCGAAGGGATCCCCACGGTCTTCTGGAACAAGGAGGACCCGCCGAACTTCGACTTCTTCATCGACACGGCCAAGCTGTTCGACCACGTGTTCACCTGCGACGGCGACATGGTCCCGAAATATCGGGAAGTGCTGGGCCATGACCGGGTGGACGTCCTCCAGTTCGCCGCGCAGCCGCGCGTCCACAACCCGATCCAGTCCCGCGAAGGCCGCCTGCACGACGTCGTCTTCGCCGGCATGTACTTCCGCGACAAGCACCCGGAGCGCCGCGAGCAGATGGAGACCGTGCTCGCCCCGGTACGCGAGCTGGGCCTGCACATCTTCGCCCGCAACGGCGAGGTGGACGAGAAGTACGCCTGGCCGCCGGAGTACCGGCCGCACATCGTCGGCGAACTCCCCTACGACCGGATGCTCGCCGCCTACAAGCTCTACAAGGTCTTCCTCAACGTCAACTCGGTGCTCGACTCCCCCACCATGTGCGCCCGGCGGGTCTTCGAGCTGTCGGCCTGCTCCACGCCGGTGGTGTCGGGGTGGTCGCGGGCCATCGAGGAGACGTTCGGCGACCTGGTGCCGATCGCCCGCGAGCCGGTCGAGTCCTACAACCAGGTGCTGCACCTGATCAACAGCCCGGAGCTGCGCGCCCGGCAGGGCCACCTGGCCATGCGCGAGGTCTTCGACAAGCACCTGTTCGCGCACCGGGTGGACCAGATCCTGGGCGCGCTCGGGCGTACGCCGAGTCAGCGGGAACGCTCGATCTCCGTCGTCCTGCCCACCAACCGCGCCGCCCAGCTCGAACACGCGATCTCCTCGGTGGCCAAGCAGATCCACCGCCCGCTCCAGCTCGTGATGGTCCTGCACGGCCTTTCCATCGACCCCGTCGTGGTGGCCGACAAGGCCCGCGTGGCGGGCATCACCGACGTCGTGGTCCTGCCCGCCGACCCCTCGCTGTCCCTGGGCGCGTGCCTCAACCTCGGCATCGCCGCCGCCGACGGCGACTACATCGCCAAGATGGACGACGACAACCTGTACGGCGAGCACTACCTGTCCGACCTCGTCCGCGCCTTCGACTACACCGACGCCGAACTCGTCGGCAAGGGCGCCCACTACACCTACTTCGAGGGGCTCAACACCACGATGCTCCGCCTGCCGGGCCTGGAGCACCGCTACGCCCACCTGGTCCAGGGCGGCACCTTCCTGGGCCGCGCCGAGATGTTCCGGGCCTACCCCTTCGAGGACGTCACCCGCGGCGAGGACACCCGCATGGTCCGCGCGCTCAAGGCCGACGGCGTCAAGATCTACTCCGCCGACCGCTTCAACTTCGTCTACTGGCGCAGCGCCGACGCCGACATGCACACCTGGCAGGCCGACCACATCAAGCTCACCCGCAACGCGCAGTTCTCCTTCGTCGGGCACCCGGAGGCCCACGTCCTCATCTGAGCCGGGGGACAATGGGGTCCATGCGTGAGACCCCGGACGAACTCGCCGAACTGCAGCGACTACTGGACGACTCCCTTTCGGGATCGACGGCGCACCTGCGGTCGATCGTCGGGGCCGGGGACCGGGCGCTGACCGCCGAGCGGCTGACCGGCCTGCTCACCGGCATGCGGACGCTGGCCATCTCCACGGTGACCGCCAAGGGCGAGCCCCGGATCAGCGCGGGCGACGGCCACTTCCTGCACGGCCGGTGGGTGTTCGGCACCAGTACGACGGCGGCCAAGGCCCGGCACCTCGCCGCCCGCCCGGCGGTCAGCGTCGCCCTCATCGAGGGCGAACGGCTCGGCGTCTTCACCCACGGCACCGCGCACCCGCTCAACCCGGCGGACGGCCCGGCACACCCGGCGTGGCCGGACATCCTGCCCTACCTCGACGAGTTCTACGGCGACTTCATGCGACGCGACGACCTGGCCTTCTACCGGGTCGAACCGCACTGGATGGTGGCCTGGGCGGCCCCGGCGGCCTAGGGGCGTTCGCCGGTGAGCAGGCGCTGCACCTCGGCGTAGGAAGGGATCGGGCCTTCGGGCGCGGTGCCGGTGTCGCGGATGCCGGTCGCCGTGCTCACCGCGGCGTGCAGCGCGGTCCGGTAGAGCAGCGAGCCCAGGCTGACCCGGCGGACGCCGAGGCCGGCCAGCCGGTTCACGTCGGTACGGCCCGGCAGGAACAGCACGTTGAGCGGCAGCGGGACGTCCCTGACCAGGGCGGCGATGTCCGCCTCGCGCGCCACCCCGGGGACGAACACGCCGTCGGCCCCCGCGCGCGCGTACGCCTCGACCCGCCGCAGCGTCGCCGCCAGGTCCGGCCCGGCGGCACCGGCCAGCCAGAATGTGTCGGTGCGGGCGTTGATGAAGATCCCTGGGGCGGCCGACCTGACGGCCGCGATCACGGCGGTCTGCCGGTCCACCGGCCGCAGGGAACCGTCGGCGCGGCCGTCCTCGATGTTGACCCCGGCGATGCCGTACCCGGCCAGCTCCGCGACCAAGGCGGCGACCTCGCCGGGGTCGTCGGAGAAGCCGCCCTCGGCGTCCACGGTCACCGGTACCGGCAGCCGGGCCAGCAGCCGGGCCAGGGCCAGGGTCTCCGCCCGGGTGTCCCCGGCCGAATCCGGCCTGCCCGCCGCCGCGGCCACGCCCAGGCTGGTCGTACCGACCGCCGCGAACCCGGCCGCCGCCAGTGCCGCCCCCGTCGTGTAGTCCCACGCGTTGGGCAGCAGCAACGGCCGGTCGCCGTGGTGCAGATCGCGAAAGCTCATCTCGGTCCCCATTCCCCGAAACCTAGCCCCGATTCGATTCGTCCCCCGTCGAAGCGTGCTTTTCGACCCGGCCCGCCCGGAGAACGCCGTGAAGTACCAGGCCGTCCAGGAGCTGATCGCCCTGGCCGGCGAACTCGGCCGCACGCTGCCCGAACTGGCCGTGGCCTTCCCTGCGGCGCACCCGGCGGTCACCTCGGTGATCACCGGCCCGCGCACGATGGACCAGCTCACCGTACTGCTCAAGGGGGCCGCGCTGACGCTCGACGACGCTGCCCTCGACCGGATCGACGAGATCGTGCCGCCCGGCACCGACCTGTACCACCCGAACGTCTGGCGTCCCCAGGCGCTGTCCGACCCGGCCCTGCGCCGCCGTCCCCTGTCCGGCCGGGCCGCGGCCTGACACGTCGCGGGGGGAAAGTGCTTCACTGGAGGCATGCGGAGCCGAACGGGCCTCGTCATGGCCGCCGCCGGATGCGTGCCGGCCGTGGCGGTGACGGTGTGGTGGCTGGTGGGCGACCTGAGCGCCGACGTCCCGCCGGGCACCCGGCTCGACCACTCGGTCCGGCCGCCCGACCTCGCGCCCTGGGCCGAGACCGCCATCGGCGCGGGGGCCCTCGTGGTGGCGGCGGGCACGCTCGCGGTGCTGGTACGGGCCTCCGCGCGGCGCAGGTTCGACCGGCGGTGGTGGGCGACGCTCGTACCTCTGCTCGCCGCGGCGGCCCTGACCGGATTCGGCTGGCGGGTGGTGACCGCGGGGTCGGTCGGCGCGAACGTCGGGGCCGGGCTCGTGGTGCTCGTGGGCGGACCGGTCGTGGCCCTGCTGGTGCTGTGGAGCGCCGGCTGGTCGATCCGGCTGCTCCTGGCCCGCCGCGTCGTGTAAACGGCGATCCTGCGCGAACACCCGGCGGGAAATTGGGCATGATCTGACTCCGCCTGCCCGGCCGTACGGCCTCATCGTGGTGTCGTCAGGCGAACCTTGCCACGACATGATTCCGTGCTCCCCCCGTACGAGAAGCAGGTTGTCATGGTCAGACGATGCCTCGCCGCGTCCTCGTCCCTCGCCCTCTCCCTGATCGCCCTCCTGGCCTTCGCCCTACCCGCCCAGGCGGCCGTCACCCTGGAACAGAAGCTCGCCGCCCTGTCGCAGTTCTCCCAGCCCACCGCGGGCAGCGCCGCAGCCTGGCGCGCCGCCTGGCAGAACCAGGCGGCCTGGGCCGACTACCAGTTCGACTGGTCCACCGACCTGTGCTCCAGCAGCCCCGACCAGCCGCTCGGCTTCGACTTCCGGACGCCGTGCCGCCGGCACGACTTCGGCTACCGCAACTACAAGCTCGTGAACCGCTTCCCGGCCAACAAGCCCCGGGTGGACGATGCCTTCTACTTCGACATGAAGCAGGTGTGCGCCGGCTACTCGGGCATCCCCAAGGCCACCTGCGACGGCCTGGCCTGGACCTACTACCAGGCGGTCCGCGAGTTCGGCGACCTGGTGGTCACCGAGCAACAGATCAGGCGCATCCAGCAGGAGGTCCAGCGCCGCGCCGCCTGAGAATCCGGTGGACGTCCAGGGAATAGTCACCCCGCCCTGATCGTTGACCCCATCGTGGCCGGTGTGCCCAATGTCCCCGGGCCTCACCATTCATGCCTTCGCGGACTACCGTCCGGCTGGAGCCGCGTTGAGCCTTTCGCCGAGAGGCGACATGCACATCGGCCCACACACCGAGAACCGCCCGCCCCCTCAACCGGGGGCGGGCGTTTCTCTTTGCGCCTCCGACTTCTGAGCTTGGATCCGTGGGCTCCTGGGTCAATGGACGGGTAAAGGGAGGGTCAAGGTACGGTGGGAAGATCCCCCGGCCGTATCTGACCCGATCGTCCAGGAAGAGCAAGGAGTCACATGTTCCGGAGGTCACTGGCGGTTCTGGCCGCGGCCGGTATCGCGTTGGCGGCGCAGGTGGCGTTGCCCCAGGCGGCCCAGGCGGGCGCGTACGGGTGCGCCGGTTCGCTGGTCGGGACGTGGAAGGTCCCGCTGAAGGACGCCCTGAACGGCCGCACCTACTACCGCAGCGACATCAACGCGGCCAACGGCTGGAACTGCGCGGTCCTCGCCAAGCGCCCCGGCCTCCCGAGGTACGGCGAGCGCACCCCGCTGTGGATCGAGATGTACAACTCCCGGTGGGCCGAGGACAACTGGAAGCACAACTACGACCAGGACCAGGGCAAATGCAGGTACTACGCGGGGCCGGTCAAGGTCTACGGGAAGAACCTGTGCCTGTCCATCCGTGTACGCCATGCCGACCACGGCCCAGGCGGTAAGACCTCCTACAACGGTGGCCGCACCCTGACCGGAGTGGCCTGCCGCTGACCCCGCGGGGGCGTAGGGGACACTGGTTCGAGGGACGGGCGCGGCGGCCGGGTGCTATGAAGAATCTTCGCGAAACCTCAGGGTCCGATGACGATCTTGACGGACTCTCGCCAGGGGCTTTTCCAGGCTCGTCAAGTTTTGTGTAATCGCAGGTCGACCGCTCCGGCCGGGCACCCGCATCGGCCGCCGCCACGCCACCCCCACCCCTGCCACAATCCGCGATATGCCCAGGTCAGAGCGGGAGGCGCAGAGACGGGTCACCGGCGAGCCCGCATCCGCGAAAGCAGAACGACATGCGCGTCTCCAATGCGCCGAATCCTTAATTGGTGCTAGTCTCCTGAGCGATCTTCCCGGAGGTGGATTTACCGGTATATGTGACGCGACGGCAAGCCTCCAGACACTCATGAGGTTGGGACGAGTGCGCATGGCTTCGAGAAACCGGTCAATTCGGTTTAAAATCTCCCTGTTGCTACTGCTTCCGCTTCTCTCGCTGAGCGCTTTGTGGGGTTTCGTCCTAAATGTCACGGTCGGCGACGGCATGGCATTGCTCCGCGCCGACACGCTGTACCAGACCATCGGCGTCACCGCCACCGATCTGGGCGCCCAACTCCAGGCCGAGCGGGCCCGGTCCACCGTGGCGATCAGTTCCCGCGTGGTCACCAGCGAACTCGGCGCCCAGCGGGCCACCACCGACCAGGCCGTACGCAAACTGCGCGGCGCCGAGGCGGCGGGATCCGAACGCGGCGACATCGGCCCCGAGCTCCGCGCCCCCCTCACCGCCCTGCTCACCCAGCTCGACCTGCTGCCCGCCGTCCGGGCCGGGATCGACAGCGGGCGCAGCGACCGGCTGACCGCGCTCACCGACTACAACACCGTCCTGGACCGCGTCTACCGGCTCTATGACCAGCTCGTCGCCGTCCCCGACATGTCGATCTACCAGCAGGCCGGGGCGATGCAGGCGATGGGCAACGCCCGCGAGATCATCGCCAGGCAGAACGCCCTGATCAGCGGCGCGCTCATCGACCAGCGGATCACGCCCGCCGAGCACGGCGCCTTCACCGAGTACGTCTCCACCCGCCGCTTCCTGCACGCCCGCGGAATCTCCTCGCTCGACGCCGAGCTGCGCCGGCCGTACCAGAAGCTGCTGGCCTCGACGGCGTTCGCGCAGTTCACGGCCCTGGAGGACCAGCTCGTCCAGGCGTTGGCGAAAGGCACGCTGCCGCCCGGGGCCGAGCGCTGGCGGACCACCGTGGACGAGATCTCCGCCTCCCTGGACGAGCTGAGCGCGTCGTCCTCGGCCGTGCTCGCCGAGCGATCCGGGTCCGTCGCCACGAACATCCTGGTCAGGATCGGGATCGCCGGTGGTCTGGGCCTGCTCGCGGTGATCGTGTCCATCCTGATCTCGGTCCGGTTCGGCCGCCGCCTGGCCCACGACCTGGCGGGGCTGCGCCGGGCGGCCACGGAGCTGGCCGGAGTACGGCTGCCGCGGATCGTGGAGCGGCTGCGCCGGGGCGAGCGCGTGGACGTCGGGACCGAGGCCCCGCCGATCGTCGTCAGCGGGTCGGCCGAGGTCAAGGACGTCGCCGAGGCGTTCGGCTCGGTGCAGCGGACCGCCGTCGAGGCCGCCGTCGGCCAGGCCAACCTGCGGCGCGGCGTCGGCCAGGTCTTCCTCAACCTGGCCCGGCGCAAGCAGAGCCTGCTGCACCGCCAGCTCGCCCTGCTGGACGCCATGCAGCGCAGGACCGACGACCCCGACACCCTGGACGACCTCTTCAAGCTGGACCACCTGACCACCCGCATGCGCAGGCACGCCGAAGGGCTGATCATCCTGTCCGGGGCCACCCCCGGCCGGGCGTGGCGCAACCCGGTGCCGGTGGTCGACGTCCTGCGCGCGGCCGTGGCCGAGGTCGAGGACTACACGCGGGTGAGCGTGCAGCCGGTACCGGACACGGCTCTGGACGGCACGGCCGTCGCCGACGTCACCCACCTGATCGCCGAACTGGTGGAGAACGCCACGGTCTACTCCCCCGCCGAGACGACCGTCATGGTGCGGGGAGACCTGGTCGCCAACGGGTTCGCGGTCGAGGTGGAGGACCGGGGGCTGGGGCTGCTGCCCGAGGAGTACGAGGCGATCAACGAACGGCTGGCGGGGCCGCCGGAGTTCGATCTGGCCGACAGCGACCGGCTGGGGTTGTTCGTGGTCGGGCAGCTCGCCGCCCGGCACGGCATCCGCGTGGTGCTGCGGGCCTCGCCGTACGGCGGGACGGTCGCGATCGTGCTGCTGCCCCGGGCACTGATGGCCGACGCGCGTGCGGCGCAGCCCGCCGTCGTGCCGGTGCAGCGCCGTACGCTGCCCGGCTCGCGCCGGCGGGCCGCGCGGGCGGCGGCGCGGGAGCCGGCCCAGCGGTCCGCCCCGCCCCCGGGGGACGAGCGGCCGGCGCTGGAGCAGCCCCCTGGGGCCGCGGGCGGCGAGAGCGCGGACGCGCGCGGGCCGTTCACGCCGCCCGAGGAGCAGGACGGACCGAAGCCGCCGCTGCCGACCCGCCGTGTGCGCCGTACGTCCCCGTCGTCGCTTTCCGTGGTCCCCGGCGCCGAAGCGGCTGCGGCTCCGGCTCCGGCTCCGGAGGAGGTCGGGGAGCCTGGAGAGGCCGTACCGGCCGCCGCCCGCAGTACCCCCTCCGGCGCGATCCCCGGCGCCGCGCCCGAGCCGGAGCCCGCGCCCTCCGCGACCGGCGAGGCGACGCCCGGCGAGACCACCGACGCCGGACTACCCCGGCGGGTTCCGCAGGCCGGCCTGGCACCACAACTTCGCCAGGATGTGGCGAACGAGGACCCCGCGAAGGGGGAGACTGATCCGGAGGACCCGGACGCGCCCCCCGACGCCGGCGACCGCTCGCCCGAGGAAGTACGCGCGATCTTTTCCTCCTTCCAGCGTGGCGCGCGGCGCGGCCGGGAGGATGCTCACTACGTTCATCAGACGACTGTCGACAAGAGGGACGAATGACCCCGCACCCTAGCAATACCGGCGAGTTGAACTGGCTGCTGGACGACCTCACCAACCGGGTGGGCGCGATCAGCCAGACGGTGCTGTTGTCCACCGACGGGCTTCCCGTCGGCTTCTCCGCCGGGCTCAGCCGGGAGGACGCCGAACACCTGGCCGCGGTCGCCTCCGGGTTCCAGAGCCTGGCCCGGGGTACGGGGCGGCACTTCGGCGGCGGGGAAGTCCGGCAGACCATCGTGGAGATGGAAACCGCGTTCCTGTTCGTCAGCGCGGCGGGGCAGGGCACCTGCCTGGCCGTACTCGCCACTGCCGACGCCGACGTGGGCCACGTCGCCTACGAGATGGCCATGCTGGTCAAGCGGGTCGGCCAGCACATCGCGACACCACCACGGGGCGGCTCGTGAACTCCCACGACCCCAACACCCC
>NZ_POUA01000178.1 GCF_003236385.1 Spongiactinospora gelatinilytica | reverse complement strand
CCCAGATCCCGCCCGACTGGCCGGACTCCACCGCGAAGCGCAGGCACGGCCCGTGTACCGGGCAGTCCGCGCAGACTCGGCGGGCGGCCTTGAGCTGTTCCGGCGAGGGGACGGCGCCGATCGGGAAGAACAGTTCCGGATCGGCGTCCCTACAGGCTGCGTGCTCTATCCAGCTACCCATGTGCTTCGTCACGCTGACGCAGCTAACCATGGGTGACCCGGCTAAACCTTGAAGCTCATCGTCACGGTGGTGCCGGACGCGCCGGTCGCGAAGTCGATGCCGGAGCTGAGCCTGCGGGCGACCCACAGGCCCATCCCGCTGGTGGCGTAGGGGCCGGGCGGGGTCGCGCCGGGGGTCGCGCCGTCGAGCGGCCAGTGGCCCTCGTCGTGGACTTCGACCACGAGGTGGTCGCCGGCGCACCAGACGCGCATGGTGGCCCGGCCGTTCCCATGGGTGACGGCGTTGGTGGCGACCTCGTTGACGGCGAGGAGGAGTTCGCCCACCCGGTCATCGGGCATGCCCTGGCGATGGGCGTAGGCGGCGGCGAAATTGCGTGCGCCGGGCAGTCCGGGCAGCCCGAAGGCGATCTGCTCGGCCGCACCGTCGTGGAGCGGCCTTTCATGAGGACGTGAATCCTCGTTCACCCGGGATCGCCTCCCACCTGCGAGGCGGGCGCCGCCTGCGCCCTCTACCTGCGTCATCCTGCTTCTGACCGCCGTGTGCTCCCACCTCCGCCCTCAGGATCGTTGGGTGCCCTGTTTGCGGCAGATTACTCGGTCGCATGGCCGGAAGTGCGGCAAGGGGCGGGTCAAGGCCGATCCTGCCCGGCGAGCAGTTCGCCGCGCAGCCGGTCGAGCACCTTGCGCAGGATGCGCGAAACGTGCATCTGCGAGATGTCGAACTCGGCCGCGATCTCCGCCTGGGTCATGTTGCCGAAGAACCGCAGCAGCAGGATCTTCTTCTCCCTGGCGGGCAGTTCGTCGATCAGCGGTTTGACCGCCTCGCGGTCCACGAGGCTGCTCAGTTCGTCGCCCTCTTCCGGGATCACGTCGCCGAGCGCGGCGGCGTCGTCGTCGGTGCCCAGCGGGGCGTCCAGGGAGAGGGTGCTGTAGGCGGCGGAGGCGTCCAGGGTGAGCAGGACGTCCTCTTCTGAGATGTTCATCCGGGTGGCCAGTTCCGGCACCGTGGGCGACCTGCCCAGCTCCTGGCTCAGGTCGGCGACGAGGCGGTTGAGCTCGGAGCGGCGTTCCTGGTAGAGGCGCGGTACGCGGATGGCCCAGGTGCGGTCTCTGAAGTGGCGCTTGACCTCGCCGGTCATGGTCACCACGGCGTAGCCGCGGAAGGCGTGGCCGAGGGCGGGGTCGAAGCCGTTGACGGCCTTCATCAGGCC
The DNA here is from genome assembly GCF_003236385.1 of Spongiactinospora gelatinilytica. GTDB lineage: Bacteria > Actinomycetota > Actinomycetes > Streptosporangiales > Streptosporangiaceae > Spongiactinospora > Spongiactinospora gelatinilytica. The sequence goes on along the minus strand of NZ_POUA01000178.1, from coordinate 13,199 downwards.
GACGTAGGCGGCCTGGAGCAGATCCTCCAGCGGCTCGCCGCGATAGCGGTAGCGACGGGCGATCTCCATGGCCAGGGGCCTGTGCATCTCCACGATCCGCTCGCGAAGCCGTTCCCGAAGCGCCGGATCGATCCGGGGGGCGGCGGCCTCTGCCAGCAGTTCCTCAGCGGTCAGCTCGGTGATGTCGCGCGCGTGAACGGTCATCGCTCGCTCCTCGATATGGACAGCGGGCGCGCGGCCGGCAAGGGCTCTGGGAAGAGAAGTGCCCATGGGCGGGCCGTCGGGCCGGCCCATCCGGACACGCTCGCCTCGCGCGAAGTCGAAGACGAGGCCCGCTGCTGGACCTCGGGTGATGCATTCCCGCTTCGTCAAGCGTACGCCACACTTCGGGGTGACAGTAAGGTTGCTCTTGGCCCGCGCGAGCGGCGCTGGCGCCATGCGCCATGGACCGGATGGCGAGGAGACGCACGGGTGGGCATGTCGGGCAACATGCCGGGCGATCTGGATGGCGTCCCGGCCCTCTCACTCACCGCCCGCACGGTGGGCGACATCGCGGTGGTGGAGATTCACGGCATTCTGGACGCCACGACGCGCGAGCAGTTCGCCACGTTCCTGGCCGACACCGCGGCGCGGCACCGCGAGGGCATGATCCTCGACCTGGGCGGCGTGTCGTTCATGGACTCCCGGGCCCTGGGCCTGATCGTCCACTACTGGCAGGCGAGCACGGCGGCCGGGACGCGCTTCGCGCTCGTCGGGGTCCAGTACTCCCGGTCGAAGGTGATGTGGGTCACCGGCCTGGCCGGTCGCCTGCCGCTGTACGACTCGCTGGACGACGCGCTCGCCGGGCTGCGGGAGGGCTGAGCGCACGGGTCAGCTCGCCGGGCGCTCGTTGCGCTGGTGCTCGCTCACCAGCAGCCTGGCCAGCTCCACCACCTTGATCTGGTGGTGCTGGGAGACCCGGCGCAGCTCGTCGAAGGCGGCCTCGGCCGAACACCCGCTGGCCTGCATGATGATGCCCTTGGCCTGGTCGATCACCGCCCGACCGGCCAGCGCCTCGTGCATCTGCGCGGCGTCGGTGCGCACCTCATCGAAGTCCCAGACGTTGCGCAGGGCGACCGTCACCTGGTCGGCGAGCATGCCGGCCAGCGGGGCCACCGCGTTGGCGCGGAAGACGCCGGGGCGCACGGAGTACAGGGCGACGACGAGCATCGCCGACTCCACGGTGATCGGGATCACCAGCACCGAGCGGACCCCGCAGCGGGTGGCCATCCCCGCGTACCGTGCCCACCTGCGGTCGCTGAGCACGTCGGGGACCAGCACGGGCGCGCCGGTGGACCTGGCCTCCCTGGCGGGGCTCTCGTTCAGGGTGTCCTCGCTCTCGGCGAGCACGATGAGCTCGCTGTGCGAGGCCGACAGCAGGACGCGCTCGGACCGCCACAGCTCCGCGGACCCGCCCGAGCATCCGGAGATGCCGCGTACCAGGGTCTCGGTCAGCCCGCGCAGCACGCTTTCGCTGGATGTGTCGTCACTCACCCTGGCCAGCGCCGCCAGTTCGCCGGCGAGCGCCGGGCTGATCAAACCTGAGCCGTCCAACGAGCGCGACCTCCTTCCCGGTGTGCCTACATTAATCCCAGCATCGAAGCGCTCGGCCAAGTGTCGTAGCGTCTATGAAGAAGGACCCTTCAGCGGCAAGGATGTGCTTTGACGGAACTGGGTGCCCTTACCTCGCTTCAGCACGCGGTGGCGGACCTCGCCGCACGCGTCACATCCCTGCGCGAAGCCAGGTCCACCTACCCCAAGGACCTGGGCACCACACTCGACGCCGCCCTCGCGGAGCTGGACACCGCGGCCGAGTTGCTCGGCACGGCGCTCGGCGAGCTACGCAGGAAGCAGCGGCGCGGCGGCGAGCGGGACGGCGGGACGCTGCGCGAGCAGAAGCTCATGCGGCAGATCTTCCGCTCACTGCCGATCCCCACGGTGGTCATGGACAGCGCGGGCGTGGTCCGCAGGATCAACGCGGAGACGGCGCGGCTGCTGGGCAGCCCGGCGGGCTACCTGATCGGCCGGCCGTTCCCGCTGCTGGTGGACGTGGCGCGGCGGGCGGCGTTCCGCTCGCACCTGAGCGCCGTGCAGCAGAGCGGTCAGCCGGCCTCCTTCCAGACCAGACTGGCCCACCAGGGCCGGGCGCACACGGTCCAGCTCGCGCTGACCCGGCTGTCCCTGCCGGGCGAGCCACAGGACATGGTGGTCGCGGTCGCGCTGCCGACGGAGGTCCAGCTTCCCGAGCGGCCGGCCGGGCGGGTCGAGATGTCGGACGCGGCCCTGCTGATGGCCTCGGCCCGGCGCAAGGAGCTGCTGGCCCGGATGACCCGCCTGCTGCTGGACGTGGAGAGCCTGCGCGAGCCGGTCGCGCTGTCGCGGGCGGCGCGGCTGCTGGCCGCCGAGTCGGCCGACTGGGTGCTGATCGACGTGGTGCGCGACGGCGTACCGGTCCGCGTCACGGTGCTGGGCCCGGCCGAGCAGCCGGTGGGCGACCGGCTGCGGGTGGCCGAGCGGCTGGACCCGGCGGCGGCGCCGGTCGTGGCGCAGGTGCTCGCCCAGGGGTCCGGTGTGGTCCAGGAGATGGTGGAGGACGAGAAGTCGCTGGGCCTCACCCCGGACGGCACGCCGCTGCTGCGCACGCTCGGGGCGGGGTCGCTGATGTGCGTGCCGATCCAGACCGACCAGGCCGCCGAGGGCGCGGTGACGCTGCTGCGGCTCGGCGAGCACGAGCCGTTCACCCTGGCCGACCTGGGGCTGATGGAGGAGATCGGCACGCATCTGGGGCTGGCGCTGCGCGCCCAGCGGGCCTTCCAGTCCAGGAGCGATGCCGCCGAGGCGCTGCGCAGCAGCGTGGTGCCCAGGAGCCTGCCGGACATCCCGGGGTTCGAGGCGGCGGCGATCTACCATTCCGGGTCCGGGCCGGTGACCGTGGGCGCGGAGTTCTACGACGTCTTCCCGGTCAAGGACGGCTGGGGGATCGCGCTGGGCGGGGCCTGCGGCAAGGGCGAGACGGCGGCGTCGGTGAGCGCCCTGGTCAGGAACGGCCTGCGGGTGCTCGGCGGGTTCGAGTCCGATCCGGCCGAGGCGATCCGCAAGGTGAACCAGGCGCTGGTGATGCAGGGCAGCGGCATGTTCGTGATGGCTCTGATCGGCTTCGTGCCCGCCGCCGATCCGGGGCGGAAGATCCGCATCGCCTCCGCCGGGCACCATCCCGCGGCGCTGCTGCGGCCCGACGGCAGCGTCCGCTTCCTGGCGGGCGGCGGCGTGCCGCTGGGCATCGACGACGACGCCGATCTGGCCGCCGAGGACCTGGAGCTGACGCCCGGTGAGACGCTGGTCTTCTACTCAGACGGGCTGGTAGCGTCGCGAGATGAGCACGGCGAGCCGTACGGCGAGAGCCGGCTCGGAGACGTGCTCGGCCGATGCGTCGCCCAGTCTCCGGCGACGCTGGTCAAGACCGTCGAGGAAGACCGCAGCGCGTTCTCCGGCGGCCGGTTCTACGACGAGATCGTGATCTTGGCGCTGCGGGTCGCCTGACGAGCCCTCGATGAGGTGACTCATCCCCGGAAAACACTACTGAGCGGGGGGTGGACTAAGATGACGATCTTCTACGGAACCGAGACGATCCACGGCGCGGGCGGCCTGCCCGAGCGCCAGAGGAGAGCGAGCATGGGCGTGGAATACGAGGGTGCGCTCTTTCGCATCCACTCCACGCCGCACCCGCCGCTGCTGCGCGTCGAGGGCGAGATCGACGCCAACTCCGCCGCCCGCTTCCTGGCCGCTCTGCGCGCGGCGGCCCGGTCGCTGGGCGGTGACATCACGCTCGACCTCGGCGAGTTGTCCTTCATCGACCTCGGCGGGCTGCGCGCGATCGTCGAGGTGGCCGGGGAGGTCGGCGCGGAGGGCCGCAACCTGGTGCTCTCGCCGGTGGCCCCGCACGTCCGCCAGCTCATCCAGATCATCGGCTGGGACACCGCGCCGGGCCTGAGACTGCCCGCGGACGAGATCCGGCCGTAAGAAACCGGCCGTAGACAACCGGCCGTATATAACCGACATATACCGCCGAACCCGGCGGATTCGAGGTTTGCATATCGTCCGGTGCCGGGTATGGTCATGAACGTCTGAGGTGCTTAAGACACAGGCACACCTGACGGATTCCTAGGGCTGTTCTCAATCGGCCCGGCTCCCCGAGGTGTGCCGTGAACATAGCAATCGTCGCTTCCGACGCAGTGTCCGCAGGTACCGTAGACGACTCCGACCGCGCCGCCCAGCGCGCGCATCTGCTGGCCGTGGCCCGCGAGCTCGGCCGCAGCCACCACGTCACGATCTACGGCAGGCTCGACTCGCCCGAGCGCCGTCCCAAGGCCCGTCTGGCCCACGGCGTGACCCTTGAACTCCTGCCCGCGGGCCCGCCCGAGGAACTCTCCGAGGAGGGCGTCCTGCGCTACGCCGGCGACCTCGGCGCGGAGCTGACCCGGCGGTGGGACGCCGAGCGGCCCGACGTCATCCACGCGCACTCCTGGGCCGGTGGGCTGGCCGCGCTCGCCGGGGCCGACGGCCTCAACGTGCCGGTCGCCCAGACGCTGCCCCGGCTGCGCCCGCTGCCCCGTCCCGCCCGCAGGGCGGCGACCGCCAAGGCGGGCGGCGGCACAGGCGGCGACAACGCCACCCGGGTACGGCTGGCCCGCGCCATCGGCCGTACCGCCAGCGCCGTCATCGCCGGCTGCGGCGACGAGGAGGCCGAGCTGATCCGCCTCGGCGTGCCGCGCAGGAGCATCACCGTGGTCCCCTGCGGGCTCGACGTCGAGCGCTTCCGCAGACACGGCCCGTCCGCCCAGCGCGGCAAGCGGCCCCGGCTGCTGCACGTCGGCCCGCTCGCCCCGGAGGGCGGCGCCGCCACCGCCATCCGCGCCCTGGAGGGCGTCCCGGAGGCCGAACTCGTGCTCGCCGGCGGCCCGCCCGCCGACGCGCTCGCCCAGGACCCCAACGCCCACCGCCTGCGGCTGCTGGCCAAGGAGACCGGCGTGGACGGCCGGGTCACCTTCCTCGGCCAGGTGCCGTCCGCGACGGTGGCCAAGCTGATGCGCAGTGCCGACGTGGTGCTCACGCTGCCCGACGACGCCAGCGCCGGGGTGGTCGCCCTGGAGGCCATGGCATGCGGTGTGCCGGTGATCGCCTCCGCCGTGGGCGCCCACCTGGACTCCGTCCTGGACGGGGTGACCGGGATGCTGGTCCCGCCCCGCCGCCCGGCGCTCACCGCCAGGCTGGCGCGCGAGCTGCTGACCGACCCGACCAAGCGGTCCGCGCTCGGGTTCGCCGGCGCCGACCGGGTGCGCTCGCGTTACTCCTACGAGCGGATCAGCCAGGAACTGCTGCGGGTCTACGCCGATACGATGGGCGAGCCGGAGGTGCCCGCCCTGACCTGACACACTCGCACCGAAATGCCACATCGCCGGAACATGCCCCTCCCGTAACGGGCCGGAGTCTGACAGGCTTGCTCCCACGGGAGGCGGCATGGATTCCAGCGACGCGCGGCATCTGGCGCGGGAGTTACGCGATCTACTTTCCAGCGCGAACCAGCGGCTGCGGGAGGAACGACCGGACGCTCCGGTCGTCTCCCGCGTAACCGGTCACCTCGGCTGCCCGCTCACCGAGGTGATCAGCGTGAGCGAGACCTTTCCCCGCTGGGAGCACGCCAACCTCCAGCGCGGCGTGGACGCCTACCTGGCCCGCTACTCCCCCGGCGCCGAGTGGTTCGGCATCTCGGGCGAGAGCCGGCACGGCTACGACTACGCCGACATGCTGACCATGATGTCGCGCGGCTGGGATCGGTTCGACCTGGGGGCGGTCGGCTACGCCACCGCAGCGATCGGGCCGCGCGACACCATGGAGGTGGTGAGTGCCGGGCTGGTCTGCGCGCACGCCCCGGACGGCACGCCACTGGTGATCGGCCTGCGGACCTGGCTGGAGCACGGGCCGCCGCAGTGCCGGATCGAAGTGCTCGCCGCCTCCCGGGACGGCGCGCGGGCGGCCAGGGACGAGATCACCCGCCTGATGCACGAGCACGATGTGTTCCGCGGGCGGATCCTCTCCTTCGCCTGGACCGAGCACCGCGGCAACGAGCTGCTCAGTTTCCTGCCCCGGCCGCAGATCGCGGCCGATGAGGTGGTCCTGCCCGCCGGGCTGCTCGGCGTGGTGGAACGGCACGTGATCGAGGTCGGCGAGCTGGCCGCGCGGCTGCGCGCGCACGGCCGGCACCTCAAGCGCGGCCTGCTGCTGCACGGCCCGCCGGGCAGCGGCAAGACCCACACCGTGCGCTACCTGATGGGCCGGATGACCGGCTGCACGGTGATCGTCTTGACCGGCATGGCGATCCGCCACATCGAGCAGGCCGCGGCGCTGGCCAGGCGGCTCCAGCCGGCGATGGTCGTGCTGGAGGACGTCGACCTGGTGGCGATGGACCGCTCGTTCAACCCCGAGGGCAACCCACTGCTGTTCATGCTGCTCGACGCGATGGACGGCGTCGGGTCCGATGCCGACGTGGCGTTCGTGCTCACCACCAACCGGGCGGACGTGCTGGAACGCGCGCTCGCCGACCGGCCGGGCCGGATCGACCTGGCCGTGGAGATCCCCAAGCCGGACACCGCGGGCCGGGCGGCCCTGCTGCGGCTCTACTCCCGCGGCCAGCGGCCCGCCTTCGACGCCGACGCGATCGTGTCCCGCACCGAGGGCGCGACCGCGTCGTTCTTCAAGGAGCTGCTGCGCCGCGCGGTGCTACGGACGATCATGGCGGGAGACGACGCGAGCGTCCTGACCGACGCCCACCTGACCGCCGCGCTGTCGGAGATGCTGGCCGAACGGCAGGCGCTGACCCGCGCGCTGCTGGGGTCCGGCCCGGGCGAGGGCGACCCCGCACGGGAGACGCCGCACGTGCCGATGGCGGCGCGGGCGGGCGGCCACGGCAGCAGCTTCGTGGTGTACGGCGAGGCCGACGATTGACCCCACCGGCCCGGCTCAGGCGGTCATCCGCGCGGCCTTGAGCGCGAGGTGCAGCCGCAGCCGCGTCTCGCCGTCCGACAGGTCGGCCCCGACCGCGCGTTCGGCCTTGGACAGGCGGTAGTAGAGGGTCTGCCGGTGTACGCCGAGCGCCGCCGCGGCCTGCTGGGCGTGGCCGCCCCGGTCGAGATAGACCTCCACGGTGTGCGCGAGCTCCGGGTCGGCGAGCAGGTCGGCGGCCTCCGCGGCCAGCTCGGCCAGGTCGGCGGCGGGCAGCCTGGCGAGCATCCGGTAGACGCCGAGGTCCGGCCAGGCGGCCACCGGACCGAACCGCTCGACCCGCTCGGCGACCCGCAGCGCCTGCCTCGCCTCCCGCCAGCTTCGCCACGCGTCGGCCGGGTCCTTCCTCGGGCCGCCGACGCCTGCGGGTTTGCGGTACATCGCGTGGGCCCGCGCGGCGACCTCGGCCGCCAGGGGGGCGGGCACCAGCAGGGCGACCGGGTCTCCCGGCTCGGCCAGCACGCCGCGCGGCAGCGTCCACAGCGCGGTCGTCCGCTCGGGGGCGGCGCGCACCGCGACGGCCGCCACCGGGCCCTCGATGTCGAGCCTGGCCAGCGCGGCGGCCCTGCGCTCCGGATCGGCCGACAGCAGCTCGCGCAGGCCGCGGCCCAGCTCCTGGCGGTTGCGCGCCTCCAGGGCCAGCAGGCCGGCGGCGTCTTCGGCCAGCGGGGCGATCCGCGCCAGCATCGCGTCGGGGACGCCGCCGCCGTCCGCCGGATCGAGCAGCCACAGGTAGCCGTAGGTCACCCCGGCGCGGCGCAGCGGGACGCACACCCGGGCCAGTACGCCGAGCGCGTCGTCGGCGGGGATGCGGATCGGGCCGGGCGCGCTGGCGATGCCGTACCCCTCGAAGTAGGCGCGCACCTCGTCGGTGGCCCGGCGGCGCAGAATGGAGTCACGGCGGACGGCGTCGATGTCGCCGCTCTGCGCCGCGTAGGCCAGGAGCTGGAAGGCCCGGTCCTCCAGGGTCGCCGACGCGCCGAGCACCCGCGCGACCTCGTCCACGGTTTCCTGGAGCTCCACCTCCTCATCGTACATTTGTATGAAGCACCCGGTGCGCTTGTCCATGGTGCCGGGCGGAACCACCTTCATAACCTTGGAGACATGCTCGGTTCACTGCTTCTGGCCGGCTCGCGCAGCCGGCTCGTACGGCGCGCCGTCTCCGGTTTCCCGCCGAGTCGCCGGGTCGTCGGGCGGTTCGTGGCCGGTGACGACACGGCGGCGGCGGTCGCGGCCGCGCGGCGGCTGACCGGCGCCGGTCTCACCGTGACCATCGACCACCTCGGCGAGGAGACCCACGACGCGGGGGCGGCGGCGCAGGCCGCCAAGGCGTACGTCATCCTGCTGGACGCCCTCGCCGCGCTCGGCCAAGGCGGCGGGGCGGAGGTGTCGGTCAAGCCGTCCGCCGTCGGCCAGGCCCTCGGCCCGGACGGCGACGCCATCGCACTGGACCACGCCAGGGAGATCTGCTCCGCGGCCCGCGCCGCCGGCACGACGGTCACCCTGGACATGGAGGACCACACCACGGTCGACTCCACCCTCGGCATCCTGCGCGAGCTGCGCGCCGACTTCCCCGGCACCGGCGTCGCCGTGCAGTCCTACCTGTTCCGCACCGAGGCCGACTGCCGCGACCTGGCCGGGGAGGGCTCGCGGGTGCGCCTGGTGAAGGGCGCCTACGCCGAGCCGCCCTCGGTCGCCCACCAGAAGAAGGACGACGTCGATCGGGCGTACGTGCGATGCCTGCGGATCCTCATGGCGGGGAAGGGGTATCCCATGGTGGCCACGCACGACGATCGGCTGATCTCGATCAGCGAGTCGCTCGCCGCCCGCTTCGGCCGTGAGCGCGGAGATTACGAGTACCAGATGCTGTACGGCATCCGGACCGACCGGCAGGCGGCGCTGGCGGAGGCGGGGCACACCGTCCGGGTCTACGTGCCCTACGGCGACGACTGGTACGGCTACTTCATGCGCAGGCTCGCCGAGCGCCCGGCCAACCTGGCCTTCTTCCTGCGCTCGCTCACGTCCAAGTGAAGAGGTTCCACCATCATGGATGCGATCAGCAACGTCCCGGTCCCGGCCAACGAGCCGGTGTACGGCTACGCGCCGGGCAGTTCCGAGCGCGCCGCGCTGGAAAGCCGGCTCAAGGAGCTCGGCGGCACGCGGCTCGACATGACCATGACCATCGGCGGTGAGCGGCGGATGGGCGGCGGCGCCGAGATCGAGGCGGTGCAGCCGCACAACCGGGCCGCGGTGCTCGGCCGGCTGGCCGAGGCGACGCCCTCCGACGTGCGGGCGGCCATCGACGCGGCCACCGAGGCGGCCCCGGCGTGGCGGGCGCTGTCCTTCGACGACCGCGCCGCCGTGCTGCTCAGGGCGGCCGACCTGCTGGCCGGGCCGTGGCGGCAGACGCTGAACGCGGCCACCATGCTGGCCCAGTCCAAGACCGCCTACCAGGCGGAGATCGACGCGGCCTGCGAGCTGATCGACTTCTTCCGGTTCAACGTCGCGTACGCGCGGGCCCTGCTGGCCGAGCAGCCGATCTCCTCCCCCGGGGTGTGGAACCGGATGGAGTACCGGCCGCTCGAAGGGTTCGTGCTGGCGATCACGCCGTTCAACTTCACCTCCATCGCGGCGAACCTGCCGACCGCCCCGGCCCTGATGGGCAACGTCGTCGTCTGGAAGCCCTCGCCGACCCAGCAGTTCTCCGCGCACTTCATCATGCGCCTGCTGGAGGAGGCCGGCCTGCCCCCGGGCGTGATCAACCTGGTCACCGGCAACGGCGCGGCCGTCTCGGAGGTCGCGCTGCGCGACCCGCGGCTGGCCGGCATCCACTTCACCGGCTCCACCGCCACCTTCCAGCACCTGTGGTCCACGGTGGGCGCGGGCATCACCGGCTACCACGGCTACCCGCGCCTGGTGGGCGAGACGGGCGGCAAGGACTTCGTGGTGGCCCACCCCTCCGCCGACCCCGCCGTGCTCTCCACGGCGCTGATCAGGGGCGCCTTCGAGTACCAGGGGCAGAAGTGCTCGGCCGCCTCGCGCGCGTACGTGCCGCGCTCGGTTTGGGGCCGGATCCGCGACGACTTCGTCTCGACCGCGGAGTCGCTGACGATCGGCGACGTGGCCACCGACCTGTCGCTGTTCATGGGCGCGGTGATCGACGAGCGGGCGTTCGCCAAGCACAAGGCCGCCATCGACCGGGCCCGCGCCGCGGACTCGGTGAACGTGCTCACCGGCTCCTACGACGACTCCACCGGCTACTTCGTGCGGCCCACGGTGCTGGAGTGCGCCGACCCCACCGACGAGATCTTCGTCAAGGAGTACTTCGGCCCGATCCTGGCCGTGCACGTCTACGACGACGCCGACTACGACGCCATGCTGGACCAGATGGAGGGCGTCGCGCCGTACGCGCTGACCGGGGCGGTCATCGCCCAGGACCGCCGGGCCGTCGCGGCCACCGCCGAGCGGCTGCGCTTCGCCGCGGGCAACTTCTACATCAACGACAAGCCGACCGGCGCGGTCGTCGGCCAGCAGCCCTTCGGCGGCGCCCGCGCCTCGGGCACCAACGACAAGGCCGGCTCCATCTTCAACCTGATCCGCTGGGTGAACGCCCGCGCGATCAAGGAGAACCTGATCCCGCCGACCGACCACCGCTACCCGCACATGGGGTGAGGCTCCCCCGCCGCCAGTGCCGTCAGGCGCAGTCGCAGGTCGGCGGCCTGGCGGGCGAATCCGGTCAGCCCGGCCCGCAGCCGGGGGTGCGTGGCCAGTTCCTCGATGAGGTGGGCCGCGCGGGGTAGTTCGGTGCGGGCCGGGTCCGCGGCGAGGTCGGCGGTGGCGGCGTCGAGCAGGGCGCGTACCGCGGCCTCGGAGACGGTCCGCAGCCGGGCGGAGGCGTCCGGGTCGCGCGGGGAGAGGAAATGCCAGTACGCGGGCGGCGGGACGATCGGCGTGCCCCGCGCGGCGAGCCGGGCGGCGGGCGGCACCCAGCGGTCGCCGGTGCCCGCCGCGACCTGCCAGTGCGCCGCCTCGCCCGCCTGGTCCACCAGCCACACCAGCGTGTCGCCGGCCAGCACGCCCATGCCGTGGCGGCCCGCGTGCGGGAGTTCGATCAGGCCCCAGGGCACCGCGCCAGGCCGACCGCGCGGCTCGGCCCTGCGGCCGTCCACGCCCTCGATGACGTAGCGGCCCTCGGTGTGCCCGCTCGCGCCGTCGCCGGTCCGCCTGCTGACCCGAAAGCCCACCAGCGTGCCGTCCGTGCCGAGCGGGGTCCGCCGCACCCCTTCGGGCAGGGGGGCGAGCGTACACGCCTCGACGGCCCAGGCGCGGCCCGCCGGGAGCGGGGCGCGTTCCAGGAAGCCGGGCAGCGAGGCGCGGCCCAGCTCGCCGGTGGCGGGGTCCAGCTCGCGTAGTTCCGGGCGCCACGCCTCCGGCTGGGACCAGTACGTCACGCCGTCGCACAGCAGCCGCGGGGTGTCGGCCAGGCGCGGCTCGCCAGGGCGCAGCGCCCGCCTTCCGGTGACCCGCGCGCCGGAGGCGTCGAGGAACGCGTAGCCGTACCCGGACCTCGGCCGCAGCGCGCCGCCCACGCGGGGCACCGGGCCGGGGGGCGTCCGTGCCGGGCCCGCCGTCCAGTAGCCGCGCGCCGTGCGGTGGTCGTCCCAGACCACCAGGAACTCCCCCGCCGAGTAGACCACGGTGAAGGACTCGGCCGTGGCGGGCAGCCGCAGGTCGTGTTCGGCGATCCGGCCGGACGGGCCGACCGCGACCGCGCGGTGCCGGTTGTAGACGGTGAGCACCGGCCAGCTCGAGGTGATCTCGGCGTCCGGGCCGAGTTCGTCGGCGGCGGCGTCCAGGTCGTCCCAGCCCAGCTCGTCCAGGATGCCCGCGCGCAGGGTGCGGGTGAGGGTGACCGCCACGTCCGCTCCCTCGATGGCCTCGCGGACGCCCTCGGGCATCGCCGCCATGCCCGCCGCGCCCGGCGGCAGCCCGCTGGAGAGGCGCTGCACGGCCTCGCGGGCGTCGGCCAGCCCGCCCCGGGCGATCTCGCCCGCCTCGGCGGCCACCCAGTCCCTGACCAGCGGGCGCAGCGCCGCCACGTCCAGCAGCGCGCCGACCCCGTGCCGGGCGGCGAACGCGCCCACCGCGGCGCTCAGCAGCCGGGCGTGGCGCGGGTCGGCGCCGATGGCGGCCAGGTCGCGCTGCCGGTGTTCCAGCCAGCGGCCCAGGTCGATGGTGTGACCGGGGTCGGGGTCGGCCACCGGGAATCCGGCGGCCAGGCAGGCGTCCAGCAGGTCGGCGTCGATGACGCCGGAACGCGGGGAGCCGGCCGGGCGTACCGGCTCCTCGCCCGGCTTCAGCCGGGTGACGAGGTCGAGCAGGAGGGGCGGGGTGCGGCCGGTGCGCCTGCCCCGCTCCAGGTGGGCCGCCATGCGGGTGAGCCAGCCCGCGGCCTCCGCACCGGCCAGGTCGGCGAGCGCGCCGGTCTCGTCGAGCAGAGCGAGCCACCACTCGTCCATGTCGGCGTCGGGGAACAGGTGGAGCAGGGCGTGCCGCAGTTCGGTGAACCGCTTGGCCAGCCGTACCAGCCGGGCCCGGTTGGCCTTCCAGAACGCGGTGGAGGCGTGGCGGGTCGCGGGGGCGCGCAGCAGCAGGGCGAACGCGCGGCGCTCCGCCTCCACCGGGTCCAGCCCCGCGGCCTTGGCCATCGCGCGGACCTGCCGGGGCAGCGCGGGCCAGGGCGGCAGGCCGCCCCCGGTGTAACCGGCGACCAGCTCCAGCAGCTCGGCGTAGGCGCGGGCGGGGGCATGGCGCTCGGCCAGCCCGGCCGCGTACCCGGCGACGGCCTTGGCCGGCAGCGCCCCGGCGAGCGCGAACCGCAGGTACGCCGCGCGCCGGACGTCCTCCGCCACCACCAGCCCCTGCTCCTCCTCGGCCCGCCTGGCACGCAGGAACATCGCCCCGGCCCGCTGCGGCCACCCGGCGTCCAGACAGTGCGCGGCCACCTGCTCCCAGAAGACGGGCACCTCGGCGACATCAAGACCACGAGCGATGAGCTCGGCCCGCTCGGCCACCACGGCGGCCCGCACACCGCCCCGCCG
>NZ_POUA01000177.1 GCF_003236385.1 Spongiactinospora gelatinilytica | reverse complement strand
GTGCACGGCCGCGAGCCTGGCCAGCGCCCGCCCCCGCTCCCCCGCGCCCGTGACCTGCGCCGCCCGCGCGTGCACGGCCTTGGCGTCACGATAGTGGCCGCCTGAATCGAGATACCGGGACAGCAGTGTGGACAGCAGCGCCGCCTGGGCGGGGGTCCCCTGGACCGCGGTGGCCACAAGGTTGGCGCGTTCTGTGTCCAGCCAGTCCGACGCGGCCCGCCGATCGGCGAACGAATGAACGGCTTCGCCCCCGCCGCACACGCCCGGGCGGCGATGCTTCTCATAGGGGGCGTACTGGTCCATGGCCAGCGCGGCCGAATGCGCGTAGTGGGCGTGCAGCCGGCTCAGCGCCGCCTGGCGGGCGTGGCCGGGCTCGCGGTCGATGGCCTGCCGCAGCGCGAAGCGGCGGGTCAGGTCGTGGAATTCGCAGTGGTCGGGTCCGTCCCGGCGCAGCAGGTTGGCGCTGAGCAGGACACGCAGGTCACGGGCGGCCTCGGAGGTCGAGACGCCGGCCAGCGCCGCCGCGGCGAGGTCGTCGATCCGCCGCCCCGGGTGCAGGGCCAGCAGCCGGAACGTCCGCCGGCATCCCGGCGTCAGCCGTTCATACGACAGCGCGAAGGCCGCCTCGACAGGGGCCTCGACACGCAGGAGGTCGCGGTGCGCGCGCAGCCGGTCCAAGTGGTCGTGCAGTGTCCAGCCGCGGCTGCCCGCGATCTGCCCGGCGACCAGGCCCAGCGCGAGGGGCAGGTGGCCGACCGTTTCGGCGACGTCGGCGGCGGTGTCCGATTCGGCATCGATCCGGTCCGCGCCCGCAGCAGCGCGCAGCAGCCGTACCGACTCATCCCCGCCCAGCACCTCCAGCCGCATGTGATCGGCACCGGGCAGTCCGGTCAGCCGGCGCCGGCTTGTCAGCAGCGTGAGCGAACCGGAGCCGTCGGCGATCAGGGGCAGTACCTGGCGCTCATCGGCGGCGTTGTCGAGCAGGACGAGCACCCGGCGACCGGCCAGCCGGTCCAAGAACTCCGCCCGGAGCGCCCTGACGTCGAGCCGCTGCAACCGATCCCCGTGCGCTCCGAAGCGGCGCAGCCATTCGTCCAGTACGACCGCCGGGTCGACGGGCGGGCGATGCCGGTCGTAGCCGTGGAGGTCCACCGACAGGGTCAGGTCGATCCGGGCGTGCGCGCGGAGCCGCCGCGCGGCCTCCACGGCCAGCGCCGTCTTGCCGACCCCGGGCATCCCGTCGATCGCGACGAACCGGCCGCCCTGGCTGATCGACCGCAGCTCCCGCTCACGTCCGACGAACAGGTACCGAGGCCCGGCCGTCCCGTCCACCCGGCCCGTCACCGCGCCGTCGCCCCACCCGGTGACCACCGCGCCATCCGGCCTGCCCCCTGCCGCAGTGAACACCGCGCCGCCCGGCCTGGCCCTGTCGCCCGGCCCCGGGATCACCGCGCCGCCCGGCGCGGCCCCGCCCGTCAGCAGTAGCTGGAACCGCCGCCGCAGGTCGGCCCCGGGCTCCACGCCCAGTTCGTCGATCAGCCGCCGCCTGGTCGCGTGGAACAGTTCCAGCGCCGCGGCCCGGCACCCGGCCCCGTCCAGCGCGGACATGAGCAGTCCCACCGCGCCTTCACGCAGCGGGTCGCCCGCCACGAACGCCCTCAGCTCCGGCAGTACTTCAGCGTGCTGCCCCATCTCGATCCGCAGCCCGAAGTAGCGCTCCCGCACCCCGTCCCGCCGTTCGGCAAGCCGCGCCGCCTCGGCCGCGAGTTCCGGCCCCAGCGGCACGTCCTCCAACGGCCGGCCCCGCCACCCGCGCAGCGCCCGCTCGAAGTGCCCGCATGCGGCGTTCACCGTGGACGCGCGCTCGCCTGCCTCGACCTGCTCGATGAAGACGTCCGCGTCCAGCTCGCCCGGCCGTACCTCGATCAGGTATCCGCCCGCGCCTGTGCGGAGGCGGGATTCCGGCTCGCCGGGAACGCACAGGGCGCGACGCAATCTGCTCAGGTAAGTACGCAAATTCGAGGCGGCCGAATCAGGTGCTTCCGGCCACACCTGATCGATCACCCGATGAGTGCGACGAGCCGGTTGGCGTGCAAAAGGAGGGCCACCAGAATGGCGCGGGGCCGGGGGCCGCCCAATCGTATGGGACGCCCGTTAACGCATACTTCGATCGGGCCGAGTATCCGAAATTCGACGCTCATGTCATATCCCGAGATACGAGGGCGATGCCTGACGCAAATGTACAGGCGATCAATGGTGCGTGTGCCGCATTGTGTGCAAGAAGAGACGAGGCTTCGAGTCAGCGGTGGTCAATGCCGCGCAAGCCCCGAACACCCGGATCGAAAGGAGTCGAGTATGCGTTCTACGACGATGGCCGCGGCGGCCCTTGCCGCCGTCGTCATGGCCGGCCTCCCGGCCGGAACGGCGAAGGCCGGCACCTCGCCCGGCGAGACGGCGAACCCCGCGGCGACGAGCCCGGCAGCGGCAGCCCTGGGCCGGGACGCCTACGCCAAGGTGCGCTACCGCGGCAAACTGGTCGGCTATATGTGGTTCCGGCACAGGGGAAATCGGGTGATCGTCTGCGACCCCTTGAACGACCGCAGAAGCGTCACGGGTCACGTCCGATTGTTCCCGACCCGCGTCGTGACCAAGCAGGTCAACAACACCAGGCGCGGGGTGCGCTGCATCACCCATAAACTCCGAATCAGGGAGGGAGCGCGCCTCCGGATCCGGGTCTGCGTCCAGCGCGTGAGGTGCAGCCCATGGGTGTGGGGCAGGTCCTGAGCCGGATCCTCCCTCCCCCCCAGAAGAGTCGCTTCCGTGAATCGCACTGGCAGAACGCCGGCGGTCGCCATCGGTCTCGTCCTGGTCATCACCCGCACCCCTGGCCAGGCCCCGGCCGTCACAAGCCCGCGGCACCCGCCACGGCCTCCCCCTCCACCACGGTGCCCGCCGCCGGCTCGGCGCGGCTGGCCAGAAGAACATGGTTCACCGACCGAACCTTCATCAGGAACAAACGCGTTTCAGCCGGCCCTTGCCTGCCCAGCGGGTTCAAGTTCGGCGGGGACAATCGCAACTTCTCCAGCAAGACGGCCAGCTTCCGAACACGCATGCAGGTAAGGGTCGACTGGGCCCGGCGCAAATTGAACCTGGACCGCCAAGTCATGCCGACGACGGTCTACGATAAGCACGGGAAGTTGGTGCATTCCGCGAAAGCGTCCATGAAGAGTATGAAGTTCGTGGACCTGAAGGTGAGCAGCACCAAGGCGTCGTTCGATATCAAGCACTGGGCGAAGAATCCCTACTGCATCACAGGCGCGATCAAGTACAACCTCAAGGTGGCCCTCTACCGCGACGGCAGATTCTCCGTTTCCGGCGAACGACGTAAGGCCCCGCACCACGAGGCGTATTTGATCCACGACTACTACGTCACCAATCCTCCACTATTCGTGATCATGAAGAAGAACAAAGGCTTCCACTGCCTGACCGGGATACTGTGCCGGAAGGAGAAGCTGAGGGCCTCAGGCAGATGGCGTCCTTGATCAGGAGTAGGTTCCAGACGGCCAACGGCCGTTGGCGAGTCGACGCGAACATTCCGTTGCCGGCGGGCGCCCTGGCCCCGTCCCCAGGGCGCCCGCGACGCGCTTCGGGCCGCCACCTCAGGTGGCGGGCCTGAGGGAGGAGTGCCGTGCCTGGATCCAGTCGGTGGCGATGTCGGTCCCCGTATACCGTCCGATCAGCGCCAACGCCGAACTGACGCTCTCATCCTCCTCCACCCAGTCGTCCCGGCCACCGTCCTCGCTGAGTTGAAACCGCAGCCCGGTCATCAGATGATCGAGCGCGTGCGGGTCGTCGCCATACCGCTGGTCCGGGAAGGTCGGCTCGAAGCAGACGGCCATGCGCCCGTCGCGGGCGTACTCGAAGTACACATGACCGTTGATGTCCATCCGGACCCCCAGGGCCTCCCGGCCGCCTTCGCCGGCCCTGCGCACCCGCTCCCCGTCGGCGTGTCCGGGCACGATGCCGATCCAGCCGTTGACATTGAGCGGCGGGTGCCGATCCGAGTTGTTCGAGCACGTCCAGCAGGAGATGCTCGAAGGGCTGGCTTCTACGCCGTGCCGTTCATGGTCCATCGCACGGCCACCTGGTCCTCCTCGGCGATCAGGTCCTGGACGCCTCCGCTCAGATTCTCGAAGAACTCCCGAGGGTTGTCCGATTCGCCAAGTCGCTCGGAGGTGGCCGTCCGCCAGGATCGGAGCTACGGCCGTCCTCGGGATTCGCGGTGGCGCGGACGAACACGGCCGGCTGACGTCAGCGCGCCTCCCCCTGGTGCCGACTCACCTCGTCGTGGAGAGGGCGGGCGGCTTCCTCCAGTGGGAACAGGACCGGACTGAGCAGGTACTGGCTGCGCTCCGGTGTCGGCGGGTTCGCCAGCTTGGGTGCGATCGCCTCCCGCATCCGGCCGATCATCTCCAGCAGTTCGTCCCGGCTGAGCCAGATGGCGTGCTGGCGGTAGCCGACGAGGTCGGCCGCCGGGTCGGCGTGGTCGCGCTCAAGGTAGGCGTTGAACTCGGCGATGAGGGCGGCCATGGCGACCGCGAAGCCGCGCCTGTGGTCGTCGAGGGTCAGTGAGTCGATGACGTCGGGGCCGATCGTGGTTCGGTCATGGCGAAGCCGGTAGTGGCGTTCCACGGCTCCCCTGACGCGTTGTTCGTCGGCCACCTCCAGGATGCCTCCGGCGGCGAGAAGGTCGATGTGCCGGTAGACGGTGGCCTTGGAGACGTCGGAGATGCGCTCGCACACCTGGGCGGTCGTCATGGTGTGCCCCCCGCGCATCGCGTGGACGATGCGCAGCCGTACCGGATGTCCGAGCAGTTCCAAAGCGTCCACGCCACTACGATCTCATGGTGTGCTACCTTTCGCAAAATATGAGAAAGGTAGGGGTGAGCCATGACGGTGACCGATCCGGTCGCGATCGGCCAGGCAGTGGCCCGCATGCTGGACGAACAACGCTTCAGTGACGTGGCCGACCGTTTCGCGCCGCCGTTGCGGGCGCAGGTCTCGGCGACGGCACTACGGGAGGCGTGGGACGGCGAGTTGGCCAGGACAGGGCCGATCTCGGCTGTCGGCGAACCGGTGATCGAGCTCGGCGGCCCAGGGGCGGCCCGGGTGAGCGTGGCGATGACCGGCGAGCGTGGCGGGTTCACGGTGGTGATGTCGCTGGACGACGCCGGGCTGCTGAGCGGCCTGCAGTTCACGTCCGGGGCCTGGGAGGCGCCGCCCTACGCCCACCCGGACGCCTTCGAGGAACAGGAGATCACGCTCGGCTCCGGGTCACTGACCGTGCCCGGAACGCTGAGCCTGCCGCGAGGGCACGGCCAGTGGCCTGGCGTGGTGCTGCTCAGCGGTGGAGGGCCGTTCGACCGCGACGCCACCACCGGGCCGAACAAGCCGCTCAAGGACCTGGCGTGGGGGCTGGCCGGCCGAGGCGTGGCGGTGGTGCGGTTCGACAAGGTGACCTACGCGCACGCCGCCCAGGTGGCCGAACTCAAGGAGTTAACAATGGCCGAGGAGTACGTACCGCACGCGGTCGCGGCGGCTCGCCTCCTCCGGAGCCTGCCGGACGTGGACGCCAGGCGGGTCTTCGTGGCCGGGCACAGTATGGGAGGCAAGGTGGCGCCGCGGGTCGCGGCGGCGGAGCCGTCGGTGGCAGGGTTGGTGATCATGGCAGGTGACACCGAGCCGATGCATCGGGCCGCCGTGCGGGTGGCGGGCCACCTGGCGTCGATGAGCGGCGATCCCCAGATGGCTGAACTGCTGGAGACCGTGACGCGGCAGGCCGCGCTGGCCGACAGCCCGGACCTGTCCCCCGCCACCCCTGCGGCGGATCTGCCGTTCGGCTTGTGGCCCGGCCCCTACTGGCTGGACCTGCGCGGATACGATCCGGTGGCCACGGCGGCATCGCTGGACCGGCCGATGCTCATCCTCCAGGGCGGCCGGGACTACCAGGTGACCGTCCAGGACGATCTCCCACGGTGGAAGGCAGGGCTGGGCCACCGGCCGGATGTCACGATCCGCGTCTACGATGCTGACGATCACATGTTCTTCCCCGGCTCCGGCCCGTCCACCCCCGCCGACTACGCACGGGCACAGCACGTCGACCCGCAGGTGGTCGCCGACGTCGCCGAGTGGCTGCTGAAGTGAGACGGCGTTGTGCCCGCCGCCCCAGGTGGTGACGATGTCGATTCTCCTCAGAGGCCGATGACACCTCCTTCTACGAGGATGAGCAGTCCAACGCCGATCAGGACCAACGGCGGCAGAATGTGCCCACAGCGGCTGAGGGTCGTGGCTACGAACGGCCGGGTGACGAAGTAACGCCCGGCCAGGCACCAGATTGCCGACCAGGGTAAGGAACACGATGACGTAGAGGCTCGTCGCGCCCACCCCGGCGGTGGCGAAGACCGGGACATAGACCCCGATATTGTCACCGCGGTTGGCGAAGGCGACCGCGGCCACCTCAAGGGCCCCGGGCCCGTTCGGACGCCGGATGGCGGGCGCTTCGCCCGTGTCGTCGCGGCGCTCTCGCGAGGACCGCCATGCCTGCCAGGCCGCCTTCACGCCCAGCGCGAGCGGCAGCAGGCCGAGGTAGGGGACGGCCTGGGCGGGCAGGAACGTGGCACCGAACGCCGCCACCACGGCCACCGCCACGATCCCGGCGAACCCGACGTACTGGCCGGCCACGATACGCACGGCGGCCCCTCGCCGACCGGCGCTCTGGGCGAAGAACAGGGCCAGGATCAGGATGTCGTCGATATTGGTGACAGCGAAAAGGCCGGTGGCCTGCCCGATTATGCCCATGTTCACGCGGGGGATGCTCCTTCGCCCGGCTGATCCCGTTCGGTGACTCCGATGTGGATTCTGGAGCCCGGCCCGGCACTGCCGCCAACCGACCCACCCGGCCCCAGGCACACTGCCCGGCCGTACCTGTACGGACTTGTACGGACTTGTACGGACTTCCCCGACCAGGCTTCTCGCGCTCCCCGGCAATGCGCACCATCAGGGCTGTGTCCCTCAGGAGGCAACAATGAAGATCTCCAGAATCCTCGCCCTGCTGCTCCCGGCCACCCTCCTCACGGCCGCAACCGTCCCCGCCGCCGCGGCCGACCCGGCCGGAGCGCTCAGCCGCTGCCAAAACGGCGCCCCCGCAGACTACGGCGCGGCCACCAACGTACTGGGGAACGGCGGCGGCAACATCCCGACCGGCTCAAATCCCCCGAACGTGCTCATGCCTGGCGACGCCTTCAAGGTCCGCCCCCTCATCAGCGACCGCGTCCGTGTGGACCTGTGGGGCTACAACGTCGGCCCGGACGGCAACGGCACCCTCGCTCAGGGAGGCGACTGGCCCTTCCCGGGACTCAACCAGTTCGCCGAGGTGCTGCGATTCAACAACGACCCGGGCGGCTGGGTCGGCAACCCGGCACACGCGACGGCCTTCCAGGGCTGCCAGACCTGGAACAGCGGCTACCCGGTACGTTTCCTTTTCTATGTCAACGACGCGGCGACCTGGGACAACGGCGGCTACTGGGCCACGAATGTGGCCATCTGGCGCGCCAACCCCTGACCCGCCTTTCGCTCCCCACCTCAGCCGAGGAGCGCGCGCGATGGGAGCCCTACCAAGCCATCCCCCGCCGCCCGCCAGCGCACATCGCCTTCGCCCAGGCGCTCGCGCGAGCCACTCGCGCCCTGGAGCGCGCCGAGACCGGCCCGGCCTGGACCCGCTATTTCAGCCCAGCGCACCTGGCCGGCGCCGCGATGCGTTCGCTGCTGGACCTGGGGCTGCCCGGCGAGGCGCTGCGCTCTACGGCTACGACGAGGCCGGCCGGCTGACCTCCTGGACCGTAGGCGGCACTACCACCGCCTACGAATGGGACGCCGCCGGAAACCGCACCAAGGCCGGGAACGCCACCTTTGCCTACGATGAGCGCAATCGACTGACCTCAGGCGGCGGAACGGACTACGCCTACACCCCGCGGGGAACCCTGGCCACGCGCACCATGAACGGGACCACCACGCAGATGAGCTTCGATGCCTTCGACCAGCTCATCACCGATGGCGACATCGCCTACGGCTATGACGACCTGGGCCGTGTCATGACTCGGGACAAGGCCGGAGCCGCACAAGGCTTCCTGTATTCCGGATTGGCCAACGACGTGGCCGCCGCCACCGCCGGCCTGCGCGCCACCCTCACCACCGCAGGGCACCGGCTGCTGATCAAACCACCCGCGCTCGAACCCGCCGTGCCGGGCGGGTTCACCCTGGACGACTTCGCCATCGACACCGGCGCCGGCACGGTCACCTGCCCGGCCGGGCACACCGTCCCCCTCGCGGCACCAGGTGGCCGCTACCGGCAACGCCGCGCCACCTTCACCGGCTTATGCGCCGACTGTCCCCTGCGTGATCGCTGCACCACCGCCAAGACCGGCCGCGTGGTGACCATCCGCCCACACCACGACCTGCAGGCCGCCGCCCGCCACCAGGCCGCCACCGACCCCGCCTGGCAGGACGACCACCGCCGCTGGCGGCCGATGGTGGAACGCGCCGTGGCCTGGCTGGTCGCCCGCGGCAACCGCCGCCTGCGCTACCGCAGCACCGCTGCCAACGACCGCTGGCTCCACCACCGCGCCGCCGCTCTCAACCTCCGCCGCCTGATCACCCTCGGACTCGCCCACACCCGCGGTATCTGGACTCTCACCCCGATCACTCCATGACGAGACGGTGGGCCGACCCATGCCGACTCACTCAGCAA
Source organism: Spongiactinospora gelatinilytica (assembly GCF_003236385.1). Taxonomy (GTDB): domain Bacteria; phylum Actinomycetota; class Actinomycetes; order Streptosporangiales; family Streptosporangiaceae; genus Spongiactinospora; species Spongiactinospora gelatinilytica. The sequence goes on along the minus strand of NZ_POUA01000177.1, from coordinate 5,955 downwards.
GATCTTCAGAACGCTCCTATAGGGGAACCGTGGACAGGCGGCTGGCCCGACGACGAAGAGTCCCCCGATGAGCGAAGATATCCACGGGTATCGGCCTATCCTGGCCGCGCTACTGACCGACCCCGCACAGCTCGCCCTGGACCTCGACCGCGCCGAGCACCTGGTCGGCCAGATGGAGGACACGCTCGACGCGGCCGGCTGGCGGATCACCCCTGTCCAGCGAGCCGACGCAGCGGGCCCGCGGCCCACGGTGTTCGGCCCGACGACCACGCTCATCCTCCGCCAGCTCGTCCCGGGCGTGTACGTCCGGCGGTACACCGTCCTCGGCCGCGGCGGCACGGTGTGGGCCGAGATGCCGTGCTGCGACCGGCAGGCGCGCCTGCCGCTCGAAACTCACACCGAGTTCCGGGTGCAGTGCGCGTCCTGCCGCCTCGACTACACCGTGGTGCTGGTCGATGAGAACGACGGCGGGTACACCGCGAGCTTCCAGGTGACGGACGACGGCACACCGATCATCGCCCGCAGACGCCGGGGGGCAAGGCCGCTGGGATAGGCTGCTGCCCGATCGGTTTCGCATATCGATCGTGAGAAGGCCCGGATGGCGGGGAAGCCGTCCGGGCCTTCTTGCTGTTCGGGCCGTGCTACACCGACGTGGCGATCTTCCACTCCTCCGCGTCGGTGCGGCCGGCGGGAATGGTCTTGTACGGCATCAGGTACACCTCGGCCCCGTTGTAGAACTCCACGGTGACCTTGGGCCGTTCTCCGTCGCGGACCCGCACGGCCGCGATCTGGTCCGAGCCTGAGTTGAGATCAGTCCGGCGACGTACCGGGCGACTTCGGCCACCGGAACCCGCCCGTCTACCACAGGAAGGTCAGCGACCGGTACGGGCGCGAGTACTTCGCCGTGCTTGATCTCGTCAGGGTTCACGGGCGGGGCCGCGCCGATCGTGCGGAGCAGGACGCGAGCGCCTGTAACCAGTTCGACCTGCACGCCTGCCGTCTCCACCCCGTCAGCGGAGAAGATCGACGCTTCCTTGATCGAACTTCCGCTGTTCAGGATGTCCGCCAGTACTGGCTGGAAAGCGAAGACCCGCGTGCAGATACCTCTTCTCCTGTGACCCGGCTGCATCACTCTAGCGCCGCCACGTCCGAGGCTCGGGGCGACAGCGCTAGTCGGCGGGGAGCGCTGCCTGCCCAACGGCATCGCAGGCGTCCCGCGTACCCGGAATCTGATGTCCCGTCACCGGCTCTCCAGGGTCCTGCGACACTCGCGCGTCACAGGAAGGGCATTCCCTGACATATCGACCTCCTGCATGGGGTTTCCCTTGCCGCCAGGACGTTAACGCAGGCGAGACGACCAGAACAGTAAGCGTGTGGTGACTCTGAACCACGAGCTAAGGAGGCAGGTTTCTCACACGAAAGCCATTGTCGGCTCGGTGAAGTAGCCGTACTGTCACGCTAGGCAGTTGACCTAGGCGAGGAGACGACGGCCATGAGCCCGCAGTGGGGCAACCATGAGGACCCGGACAGCCCGAAGGACGACGAGCTGAAGCCTGACGGCAACCCCCACCAGGATTACAACCGGCCACCCACCGGGGCACACGCGAAGAACCCCAAAGGCGGCAAGAACCCCAAGGACCCCAAGGGCGGCAAGTAGTGGCCAACGTCGCCGCACGGATCGAGCACCTGATCGACGAAGTCGCCGCGATCGACGATCTCAGCGAACCCGTCCGCGCGGCCCTGCGGGCCGTACCCCGCCACCTCTTCATCCCGCCGCTGGCACTGGCGGCCCATTCCGACAAAGCCCCCTGGGTCATCAACCGCGACACCGACCCTAAGCGGTGGTGGGGCGCCGTCTACAGCGACAACAGCATCGTCATCCAGCTCGACGACGGAGCCAGACCGATCGAGTCGGTGATCGGGGAAGACGGCGCCCCGCACCTGAAAACAGAATCCGGGCACATCGACTACAGCTCATCGAACTCCGCGCCCAGCACGGTCACCGACTTCCTCCAGCTCCTCGACCCCGAACCCGGGCATCGCGTGCTGGAGATCGGCACCGGCACCGGCTGGACCAGCGCCCTGCTGTCCCACCTGGCCGGCGAGCACAACGTCACCAGCATCGAGGTGGACGCCGCGGTCGCCGAGCAGGCCGCCAAGAACCTCAGCGACGCCGGGATACAGCCGCACCTGATCGTCGGGGACGGCGCGGCCGGCCACCCCGATCGTGCGCCCTATGACCGCATGCATGTCACCTGCGGCATCCGCACCGTGCCGTACGCATGGATCGAGCAGACCCGCCCCGGCGGCGTCATCGTCGCCCCCTGGTGCCCGAACTTCGGCACCAACCACGCGCTACGGCTCATTGTGCTCCCGGACGGTACGGCTCACGGCCGGTTCCCCGGCTTCGCGTCCTACATGATGTTGCGCTCACAGCGACCGGCCGGCGCGGACGACGGCACCGAGCACCGCTTCCGTACCCGTATCGACCCCAGGACGATCGCCTACGCCCCGCCCGGGGCGGATCTCGCGATAGCTGCGATGACCGGCCTGCGATCGGACACCAAACGCCTACGCGGCGGCGGCTTTCGGTTGTGGGTACTCGACCCGGCCCGCGCCGGGCAGTGGGCTGCGGTCACATGGCAGCCTGAAGCCGATGACTATGAAATCTACCAGGTCGGCGACCGGCCGCTGTGGGACGAGGTCACCACCGCTTACTTTCGGTGGGTGGTGTGGGGTGAGCCCGGCCGGGACCGTTTCGGGATGACGGTCACCCCGGACGGGCAGCAGGTGTGGCTCGACACGCCTCAGCAGGTGATCGGATAGCTGGGTTCATTCGGCTGTGATGGGTTGTCGTGGGTTGCCGGGCGCAGGAAAGTGTTCCTCGTCGAACAGCACCCACGCGTCCACGGCGACCTCGTAGAGTCGGGTGGCGCCACCAGTGGCTATCGCCTCAAGAGCCGCCGCAGCGGCAGGCCACCGCGCGATGAATGCCTGAACCTCGTCCTCCACCCCTTGAGCGGGAAGTTGTCTGGCTCGTCCTTGGAAGGAGACTCCTTGGACGACTTGCCCGAGCGCGTCCAGTGGAATGGCGACAATCGCGCCGGCAACCTGTGGATTGGCGGCGATGGCACGGCTGTGCTCTCGGTCGTGACGGGAGATCCATCGAAGGCGGTCGGGGCGGAACTCGGGCTGGTACCACACCGAACAAACCTGGGGCAATCCGGCCTCATCGACGGTCGCCACCTGCATGACCTTGCCGCCGCCGACGTACTGTTCCAGCAGCTCTCGTGGTGTCATGAGTCGGTCGCCGAGGTGACTGGCAGAGCATCGACCCTGGGCACTCGAAATCCTCGCAGACGCTCCCGCCATTCTCGAACGGCGACACATACCTCATCGCCCAACAGCGTGTCGAACCTTCGTGCGCGCCAGACGACGGCCACGCCAGGATAGGTGCGCGGGTCTTCTATCGTGGTCACGGCAAGGCGGCACGCCTCCTCTTTCTCTCCCGCGCGCGCCAACGCCGCGGCGTGCTCAAACCGGACAAGCGCCGGCTCTGTCGTATCGGTCAGGTCGTAACGGGCGAGTGAGCGGGCCGCTGCATCAGCGGCCTTGTCCGCATTTCCGAGGACACCGTAACCGTACGCCTCGTACAGGTCCTTCTTTTCTGGGAGGAAGCTGAAGATCCCAGGCCGGGACGACCCCGGCGGACAGCGGTCCAGTGCCTCTTGCGATGCGTTGATGGCCGCCTCGAACATGTGGCGTTGCCCGAGATCGGCGTAGGCTTTCGCAGCGAATGCCCAAAGCCATGCGATAGCGGCGGTGGCCGGTGGAGATCCTTCGAGGCGCGGCATCACATTGCCCAGGACGGCCTGGGGGTCTTGGGAGTAGGTGGGCAGGTAGGTAGATCCGGCGAGTGCGATGTCGGCCAAGTAGCGGTCACCGGCTTCCTCGGCGGCGCGTCCTGCGGCGGCGTACCAGTTCGCCGCCAGTGAAAACTGGTTCAGGTTGAAAAGGATCTCTCCGACCACTGTGGCCAGTTTGGCGCTGGTGCGGGCAAGTTCCTGCTGAACCGCTGTGGGCTGACGGCTGCGCAGCAAGTCGTGGACGCTGCTCAATTGGATGATCGTGTCTTGCAGGAGGGTCGCCGGGGGAAGTTTGACCACTTGCTCGCCGAGTTGGTCGGCTGCACGGCGCAGTACTGCGAGCCGGGAAGGGCCCACGGTGGCACTGTCCAAGGTCTGCCATAGCTCGTTCGGGCCCCTCGCCAGGGCAGCCGTAATACCGCCGGCGAGGGTTTGCCCGCCCAGGCGGAATAGGTCTCTGCGGTTCGTGGGGTCCTCCTCTTCCTGCCGCTCTGGCAGCGCCAGAGCGGCATCTTCTGTCCGTAGTAGATCGGCCGTCTTGTATTGGGGGAACATGTGCTCCAGGACGCGGCACCGTGTGGGGTCGGGGAGTGTCTTGACGCGACCTCCTAGCCAGCGCCGGTATTGCTCAGCGCTGGGCGCCGTCCCGATCAGCCTTCGGTCGCCTATCTCCCTGGCCGCTTTGTTGTATGCGGCAGTGAATGCACTATATGACTGTATGTGCCGTTTTATCAGTAGCGCTTTGAGCAAGGTGGGCTGCGCTGGTGTCGGCATCGAACTCCTCCGGCACATCGGTGTGGAGCTGCATATGTTGTTTTCAAACTCTAGAGACTCAGTCCCCGCTGTGGGGGACGTAAGTGACGCACGGGACTCCGTGACCGCACATGACCGAGCATGACCGCTAGGCGACCTGTTGGTGACCGCTGAATTCGCCTATCTTCAGGCCCTGCACCACCCTTCGCGTCGGCACCATTACAGTCTGCTCGGAGTGCAAATTGGTTGATGATGGCGGTGATCGGGCGAGAGTCATATTTCAGCCATATAAGGCACCAAATGAGGCGCCAGCTCGTGACGAGCGGCCGAGCGATAGAACCTGCTTTTCGGTCGATCTGAACACGGGCCCCTTGGAGCGCGACTGATGGACGCGTTTCTGCTCGCCTATCCCATGCGCAGACCACCGGCCGCCTGCGCAGCAGAAGAGGCGGCTCGCCTGCTCATCGAGGCGCTGGCGCGCCATGGCATCGTCGCGGACGTCAACCACGATCACGACCGGGACCGGGTGCTGGTGTCGGTGTGCCACGGCTTGGTCGCCGCCGTGACCCCGGACCATATCTGCTGGCGGCGCGCGTGCCCAAGCCGGCGTGGGGCACCGCTGTATACCTTCCACACCACCACCGACAGGGCCGCGGCCGAGCTGGCCAAGGACTACGCACTGCTGAACCGCATTCCCACCATGGAGGAGCAGCATGGCGCTCCTGTCTGACCGCCCTCCCATCATCCCACTGTCGGCATGTCCCCGGCTCTTGGTCTGGGTGGCCGAGGCAGGCAGCCGCGGCGTGAGCGGGGTGGCCGCAGACCAGGCCACCGCCGAGCGGCAGATACTGGCCGCCCTCGAAACCCTCGGGGAGGGCCGGGCCCGTGTCCGGTCCGCGCGGGTGTCGTCTTTCGGTGTCCTCTATACCTACGGTGCGACGCTGGCCACGGCCCATCGTAAGGATGGCGTGACCACGATCGTGACCGGGGACGCGTGGGTGACCACGCCATGAGCAGACGCGGCAGCACGGCGCGGTCGCTGCCGCGCCGTACCACGGGGGATCGCAGGGCCCCCGGTGGGCGGGCCGGAGCCGGTAGTCCCGGCCCGCCCACATTCCCCCACATGCGCGCGGCGGCCGGAACAGAACAGGTGTCCTCCCTGCGGCGTCCAACGCCGCGTCGTGTACCGGCCGTCTCCGGTCCAGCCGGTACACACCCCCGGGCGGGCCGGGGAAATCCCCGGCCCGCCCAGGCCACCCCGGCATTCCAGGAGCGCGGCGAGCCCACGCCACTTCGCCGCGCGGGCATGGGGAACGGGCGACCCCATGCCCTTGCC
>NZ_POUA01000176.1 GCF_003236385.1 Spongiactinospora gelatinilytica | reverse complement strand
GGTCAGCAGCGCCGCCCGGCCGGGTCTGGACGGCGCTGCTGACCGGTGAGGACGGCGTGGTGTTCGCCTCGCTGTCGCAGGCCGATCCCTCGATCGGGCACATCGACCTGCTGGCCGTACATCCCAGGGCCAGGGGCCGGGGCCTCGGCAAGGAACTGGTGGGCGCGGCAGAGCACTGGCTGCGCGACAACGGCGCGGCGCAGGCCCGGATGGCCGGCAATCCGCCCTGCTACGCCTGGCCCGGCATCGACGTGCGCGCCACCCCCGCCGCCTGCCTGGCCGAGAGCCTGGGCTACGAGCGCTACCACACGGCCTTCAACATGACCGCCGACCTGACCCGCGACCTCGGCGTGGGGGATGACCTGGATCGGCTGGCGAAGGCCGGCGTCACCGTGCACAGCGCCCCGCCCTGCGACCGCGAGCGCGTCGCCGCCTTCGGCAGGAAGCACTGGAACGACAACTGGGCCTGGGAGATCGAGCACGCCACCGGCTGCCGGTACGCGATACGCGCCGGTGAGGTCATCGGGTTCGCGGCGTGGGGCGCGCGGCCGGAGTGGTTCGGACCGATGGGCACCGCCGAGGAGGCGCGCGGGCTCGGCGTGGGCGGCGTGCTGCTGCGCCGCTGCCTGGCCGAGCAGCGCGACCGCGGTCACTCCACGGCGCAGATCTCCTGGGTGGGTCCGATGCGCTTCTACGCCAGGGCGATCGGCGCTCGGGTCGAGCGTGTCTTCTGGCTCTACCGCCGCGACCTGCGCTGATGTGGCCTCGGAGGGCACCCCGCCGTACCATTGGGCGAAGCTATTTTGCATAATGGAAGTCTTCGGTGAAAGTTAGCGACATGGGATGACATGACTGAGCAACTTGCCGCACTGTCCACCGAGCAGAGCGATCCGCGCTACCGGCGGATCGACAGGCTCCCGACGGAAGAGGTGGCCCGGCTGATGAACGCGGCCGACGCCACCGTGCCCGCCGCGGTCGCGCGGGCGATCCCCGCGATCAGCGCGGTGATCGACGCCATCGCCGCGCGGATGGGCGTGGGCGGGCGCCTGATCTACGTGGGCGCCGGCACGTCGGGGCGGCTCGCCGTACTGGACGCCTCCGAGTGCCCGCCGACCTTCGGTACCGACCCGGAGCTGGTGCAGGGCGTGATCGCCGGGGGAGCGCCCGCGCTGACCCGTTCGGTGGAGGGCGCGGAGGACGACCAGGCCGAAGGCGTCCGGTCGATCGCCGAACTCGGCATCGGCCCACTGGACTCGGTGGTCGGCGTGTCGGCCAGCGGGCGCGCGCCGTTCGTGCTGGGCGCCCTTGCCGAGGCCGCCCGGCGGGGCGCGCTCACCGCGGCGCTGTCCTGCAACGCGGGCACGCCACTGTCGGCGGCGGCCGAGCACCCCATCGAGGTCGTCGTCGGGCCGGAGGTCGTCACCGGCTCGACCAGGCTCAAGGCCGGGACGGCACAGAAACTGGTGCTCAACATGGTCTCGACGATCGCCATGATCCGGCTCGGCCGCACCTACGGCAACCAGATGGTCGGCCTGTCGGCGATGAACACCAAGCTCGCCGACCGCGCGGTGCGGATGGTCGCCGGGATCACCGGGATCGAACCGGACGTGGCCCGGCCCGTCGTCGAGTCGGCCGGGTGGGACGTCAGGACCGCCGTCGTGATGATCGAGCGGGAGGTCGGCGCCGAGGCCGCCCGCGCGCTGCTGCGCACCCACGGCGACCGCCTGGACGCGGTGCTCGCCGCGGAACCGGGCGGTGCCTGACCCCACCCCCGCCGCTGAGCGGTTGGGGGCGGCACTGGCCGGGGCGGCCGGCGTGCAGGTCATAGTGCAGCAGGGTCGTACCTTCCAGGCCGGCGACGTCCCACCTGTCGAGCGCCGCGACGTACCGGGCCTGATCGGGCAGGGTCCCCCGGTCGAGCAGGCGGCGGCCTTTGGCCGGCAGGGCTGAGACGTTCCCGGAAACCGGCGGCGCGTCGTCGCCGGGGCACGACCCGAGCTCGGCCACCAGCCAGAGCACGGCCGGAACGTCGGGCGAGCCCGGCGACAGGTCCACCGCCCGCCCGTCGATGAACGTGTGGAGCATGGCAACCCACCCGTGCTCGGTACTCGACCAGCGCAGGCGCGGGGTAGGAACCGCAGCGGGCAGGACGCGGCCCGCCCACAGCTCCCGCTCGTACAGCGTGGCCGCCGGGTGGTCGGCGGGGCACGCCTTGAGGAACACGCTGCCGCCATCGCCGAGGTACAGCCGGGCGGCCACCCCGGGCATGAGCCCGGCCGCCGCGGTCTCGGCCTTCACCACCGGCCCGGCGTGGTCCTGGATGGCGTCGCGTACGGCCTGGGGAAGGTCTTCCCACTGAAATCGGGTCACGTCAGGTCCTCGGGTCGTCGACGCAGCCCTGGTAGCACTGGCTGCACTCACTGGACGGAATCCACAACTCGGCATCCACCGGCAGCCCGACCGCGCGCATCGCCTCGACGGTGGCCCCGACCCGCGTAACGCCCGTCTCCGGCTCGCCGGGGTGATGGTGGATGAAACGTCCCGCGATGCGCTGGCAGAACTCGCCGTACTCGCGGGTGAACAGCAAGAACGCGTGCCAGCCCTTGTCCACCTCGCCGGACGGGGACAGACCGGCGTGCGGATGGATCGAGCAGGCGATCAGGAACGCGAGCGCCTGTTCCATGACGCGCGTCGCGCGCTCGGCGGGCATGTCGTACTCGTCGGCGATGCGCGCGACGAGCCGGGCGAACAGATCCGCTCGGATCGTATTCCGGGGCGATGCGATGTGCTCAGGCCGGGTGGCCAGGGTCGCCATGTCGGCTCCATGCTGATCGGTGACTAGCTAGGGGGGTGACGCTCCGCGCCGTCCTCCTCGTGCGGTTCAGGCCGCGCCCATGCGGGCGAGGATGCCGAGTTGTACGTTGAGCGCGGCGACCATCTCGTGCGGCCCGGGGCGGGCGAATTGGGTCAGTACTCCGGCTGCCTTCTGCTCCGGAGTGGGCGGGGTGTGCTTGGTGGCCCACCACCACCCCCTCTCCACGACGATGTGCCACCCGGGGTAGGTGGTCTCGATGGCGGTCAGGCAGGCCCGCTGGTCGGGCGTCAGATCGTCCACTGCACACTCCCAAGGAGAGGGCGCGGGCGGGCTGTGGGGCGCCCGCCCGCGCGGCACGAGGAACTACCAACTCCCCCGTGCGGCGCGGTACGGCTCTGGGCGATGGGAAGGGGGCCGCCGCGCGAACTGTGGAGTGGCGCGGGCAAGGAGATCATCTCGGCCCCGCCCGCGCCGGACGGGCCCGCGCCGGTCCGCCGTACGGCACGGCGGCGCGCAGACCCTCGCCGCGCCGCCGTACCTGCTCACTGGGTGTCCTCCCACGCGTCCCCGGCGACCGCGATGGTCACGCCGTCCGCCCGGTGCGCGGTGGTGAGGGTGGTGCCGTACCGGTAGTCGTAAACGGCGCGGGGGGCCGGGGCGAGCCGGGCGTACCGCACCCGGCCGCGCCCGTGCCGGAACGTCGCGAGAGCGCTCAGCATGTCCTTCTCGGCGGTGGCCTCATCCTTGGTCACGCCGCTCTTGCCGTCGCCGCCGGCCTCCACCTCCCAGACGAGGAACAGGCCGTCGTCTTGGGCGGTAGACCCGATCATGTCCCCTTTGGGTACTACGGGCGGTCTATCATCGCTCACGGGTCGCACTCCTCTGCGATCAAGGGGCCCGTCGAGCGTGTGCAGCGTCTCGGCGGGTTCCGCCTTACCGGTGGTGGTGAGCCCTAGGAAAACCCATCTCGCCTGCGCACTTCGACCCCCGAGGCGTAGTCTCACCGTAGTCTCGCCGATACCGAGCGTTGGGACGCCTCATGACTACTGCCCCGCTCCTCGCGCATCCGCTGACGGCCATCCGCACCCAGCACGGATGGACTCTCGGTGAAGTCGCCGAGATTGTCGCTCGCCGCTCCGGCGTCAATATGGCCCAAGGTAAGCAAAAAGTGTGGAGATGGGAACATAGGCGGGCCATGCCGGAGATGGCCGCGCAGCTCGCTTTAGCCGCGGAACTGAAGATCCCGCCCTGTCACGTCCAAAAGTGGCCATGGCCCGACTGGCTCCATATCGCCTACGGTGTTGAGCTGGAACGGCCATGGGATATGCACTGGGCGTTGATGGCGCTGATGGGGAGCGTGGATGCAGCGATGGACCGACGGCGTTTCCTGACGCTGTCCCAGGAGTCGGCGTGTGCTCTCGCAGGGGCGTGGGCCATTGCCCCTGAACAGATCGTCCGGGGAACATTCGGCAAGCGTGTAGATCCAGAGGTCGCGGACTGGGTGGAAACCCGAATCGCCGAACTGTGGCACCTCGACGACCTGGTTGGAGGCGAATGCTGTCTCGATCTCGCCGTCGCCGAGTTGCGCCTCGCTGTCCGGCTCCTGTCGCGCGGACTGTACTCGGGGGAGGTTGAACGACGGTTGTACATCTCGGCTGCCGAGCTGTGCCGTTTCGCCGGGTGGGCCGCGTTCGATGCAGGGCGCCATGCGGCAGCCGAACGATACTGGCATGCCGGGCTACGCGCGGCGGCGACGGCGGCTGAGCCGGGAGTAGGAGCGTACATTCTCAGCCAGATGGCGATGCAACGCACCTACGCTGGGGATGGGCATGGCTCGGTAAGACTGCTGAAAACCGCCCGGGAAAAGGTAGGCCCCGGCTATTCCCGCACGGTGCACGCAATGTTGGACGCATGGCAGGTACGGGCACACGCGGTGGCAGGTGAGGCTCGCGAAGCCGCCCGGGTCCTGCTCCAAGCAGATGGCCATTGGGGCAGGCGCCGACCGGACGAGGACCCTCCGTGGATCTACTGGATGCGGCGGCCTAGCACGACCATTGAGGTGGGGATGGCTTTCTCAAGGCTGGGACAGCCGGAGACAGCCGAGGAACTGATCAGTGATGGAATGGCGGAACGCACCAGCGACTACGAGCGCGATCGTGTACTGGGATGGACTGCGATCGCTCTTGCGCGGCTCGGTCAAGGAGAACTTGACGGGGCGCTGACCGCGGGGCGGCAGGCGGCAGCGGCAGCGGCGTCGATTGACTCCAGTCGAGTCCTGGACGAGATGGACGCGTTCACGTCGCGACTCCCCGGAAAAGACCGTGAGGCGTTCAAGGCAGAGATCGACGCGATCGTGAGGCCGTCGCCAGCCGATGCGGAATAGCCTTTTGGAGGCAAATACCGCGGCCCGGCGATGCGGGCACGTGAAGCACCGCCCTCACCCTCCGAAGAGAACGGGGGCGGCAACGTTTCAGCAGGTCGCGGCGGCAGTAACGTATCAGCCCCACGACGTCCATTAGATCGTCTGGGGACCGAAGGGTGCATCAAAAAGGCCTTCCGCTGGAACGGAGGGCCGGTGGCCACCTGGACCAGCAGACGGCGCACCGCTCACCGGAGGTGAGGATTCCCCATCCGGGATGCACGTCCAAGCCGGGGCCTCGAACAGAACCACCCCCGCGCGCGGGGAGCACACCTCCAGGGATCCCCACCAGGTCGCCCCGGTGCGGATCACCCTCGCGTGTGCGGGGAGCACACTTGTTGACCTGAGAGTTTTCCTGGCGCTGCCGATGATTTCATTTAGTTCGAAAACGATCACGGCGCTGGCTGGCCTTGGGTATCGCGGTCGGCGAGGATGATCCTTTCTTCGGCTATGGGGATGCGGCTGGAAACGCAGGAACGATATCTCGCGAGGGCGTACGGGCCGGGTGACTTTCCGGGAGTCGGTGAAGGTTCGTGGTCATCAAAGCCGTGTTGGGGTGGGGTGTTTGTAGGGCTTGGTCGTGGTTGGTGGCTGTGGTGGGTTGAGGTGGGTATCGGTGTGCTGGTGGCGGTAGCGCCGGGCGGAGCCCGGCCTTGGGAAGACAGGCCGAGCGAAGCGAGGGCGATTGTGCGCGTTAGCGCGTACTGAGGTGGCGTGCGGAGTGTGCTGGCCTGTCGGAGGGCGGGATGGTGTTCCGTTTGGCGGTGTTTATGGGAACGCTCGAATCGGACATTGTGCAGGTCGGCTGGCTGGCTCTGGAGAAGCGGGTCGAGCGTCAGTGAGGGTGGTTGCGCGTATTAGTGCGCATTGAGGTGGTGCGCGGTAGTGCCCTCGATCGACCCGGACGTGCGGTTGGTGGCCGCTCGTCGGTGGCCACTGGGCGGGTGGCCTGTACCCCTGCGCAATTCCATCCCCTAGATGGGGGAATCGTGCGTTGAAAGGCGGCAATCTGACAGGGTGGAGGTGCATCGCCGCTGCTGGCGACCCGCCTGGTTGACGAATTCTTCGCCATGTCGCAGATATTGTGGCAGCCGACTTACTGTGGGAATCGTTGATGGTCACGTTTTGCGGCGTGACTTTACGGTTCGTGGTTTTGGCAGCTCACTGTGCTTTTTTACTTTACATGTTCGCCGAAGTCGGGGCTGATGTGCCGTCCCCCCCTTGTCTGTGGCGAGGATATCCCTCATCATTTCCCCGGTAAGGCAGAAATACCCTACTATGTAAGGGAGTTTCGCCTATGAGGCGCTTTTCGGTAATCGTGGCGGCCGCCCTGGCAGTGGCGTCCGCGGCGACCGGAGTGGCGAGCGCGAGTGGGTCCCCCAGTGCCTCCGAGGGGCAGGATCGGCTGGTCAGGCCGGGATCCCATGCTCTACGGGGAGCAGCCGTAGGAGGCGTGAAGACCGTCACGCTGATCACCGGCGACAAGGTCACGATCTCCCCCTCCGGCCATTCGATTCAGCCGGGCAAGGGTCGTAAGGTGCGGTTCTCCGCGATACGGAAGAAGGACCATCTGGTGGTCCTCCCGTCCGACGCGGCTCCGCTGGTCGCGCGGGGACTGCTGGATGAGCGGCTGTTCGACGTCACGCAGCTCATCGAGTGGAAATACGACGACGCGCATCGTAAGGACGTTCCGGTCATCGCCCGGACCGCCGGTGCCGCGACGTTCCGGTTATCCGGCGCACCGGCCCCCACCTGGCGCAGCGGGGTGCTCGGGCTGGCGGCGGTCAAGGTGCCCAAGGAGGACGCGACGGCGGCGTGGCAGGCGCTGAGCGGTGGCGCGGGCGCTCGGTCGCTGGCGGGCGGGGTCGGGCGGTTGTGGCTGGACGGGCGGCGGATGCCGTCGCTGGACAAGAGTGTGCCGCAGGTCGGTGCGCCGGAGGCGTGGAAGAGCGGGTACACCGGCAAGGGCGTGACCGTGGCCGTCCTGGACACCGGCTACGACCCGGCCCACCCTGACCTCCAGGGCGTGGTCACGCACAGCAAGAGCTTCAGTTCGGACGAGCCGGACGTCAATGACCATGTGGGCCATGGCACCCATGTGGCCTCGACGATCGCCGGAACGGGCGCGGCCTCCGGCGGGAAGTACCGGGGGGTCGCGCCGGACGCGAAAATCGCGGTCGGCAAGGTGCTGAGCGAGTACGGCGGATTTGAGTCGGAGATCGCCGCCGGGATGGAATGGGCGGCGAACGAGGTCAAGGCCAAAGTCGTCAACATGAGCCTCGGCGGGGCCGACACTCAGACACTCGATCCGCTCGAAGAGGCGGTGAACGTCCTCAGCGAGCGCGCTGGCACGCTGTTCGTGATCGCGGCCGGTAACGCCGGCTCGCTGCAGGGTGCGGTGGGCAGTCCGGGCAGTGCCGATGCCGCGCTGACCGTGGGCGCGGTGGACAAGCAGGACCAACTGGCCGAGTTCTCCAGCCGCGGCCCGCGGATCGGCGACGGCGCGATCAAGCCGGAGATCACCGCCCCGGGGGTGAACATCACCGCTGCCGTACCGGGCGGGGCCGAAGGCGCTTATGACGCGTATTCCGGCACCTCGATGGCCACGCCGCACGTCGCGGGCGCGGCGGCGATCCTGGCCCAGCGGCGGCCGGACTGGCGGGGGGACCGACTGAAGTCGGTCCTGATCGGCAGCGCCACCCCCAAGACCGACGCCAACGCGTTCGAGCAGGGTGCGGGACGCCTGGAGGCGGCCAAGGCGCTCACCCAGACCGTCGTGGCCCTCCCGGGCAACGTGTCCTCGGTGCTCCGGTGGCCGCACGAGAAGGGCCAGCAGACCACCAAGACCATCACCTACACCAATACCGGTGATGCGGCCGTCACCCTGGATCTGGTCATCGCCCCCGTCGGGAGCGGACCGCTCCCCAAAGGGCTGTTGAGCCTGTCGGCCGACCGGCTCACGGTCCCCGCCAAGGGCGAGGCGTCGCTCACCGTCACCGTGGCGGCGGACGGGATCACACCCGGCGCGTACGCGGGAGTGGTCACCGCGACGGCGGGTGACACGGTGGTGCGTACCCTGGCGGGCGCGTACATCGAACCGGAGTCCCACGACCTGACCGTCACCGCCAAGGGCGGAGAGCCCGGCCAGGCGGCGGGATACGTGGTCGTCTTCAATTTCGAAACGGAGTGGGTGGAGTTCATCGAGATTCGTGACGGCGCGGGCACGGTCCGGCTGCCCGCGGGTGAATGGTACCTGCGCGCCCTGGTCTCCGAAGGAGATGACAAGGTGACCATCGCCCAGCCGCCGCCGTTCCGGCTCAGTGATCAGACCAGGCAGGTGACGATCGATCTCGGCGCGGGCAAGGAGGTGGTCCAAACCGTCGACGACCCGACCGCCCGGCGGCACGCCCAGAGCGTGTCGGCCGTTCAGCGAGACGGGGACGCGTGGATCGGCTTCTACCTGATGACGTTCGCGGGCAAGATCTTCGTTGTGCCGTCGCAGGTTCCCGGTCTGTCGTTCATCGCACAATCGACGCTGGTCAAGGCGGATGCGACGCCCAGCCCCTACCGGTACGACCTGGTCACCACCGCCGAGGGCGGCTTTCCCGGCAACCCTGTGTACAAGGCGCGGAAAGCAGACCTCGCCAAGGTCACGGCGACCTACCGGGGCGCGGGCGAACCGGCGAGCGGCGCCGCGCTGGTCGGCCCCTACGGCGAGCTGCTCATCGACACCCCCGTCCGCGTGCCCGCGCAACTCGTCCACTACCGGCCCGTCATCAAGGGCTTCAAGTGGGGTTCCCAGCTTTCGCTGCACGAGGAGAGCGGCGGGCAGACGCTTCTGGACTCGGGCAGGGAGGTGACCCGCAAAGCGGGCACCGAGCTGTGGAACACCGCCGTGCTCGGCGCGGCGCCGTCCCCTTGGTCCATTCGTGAGCGGGATCTCCTCCAGCTCGACAGCGTCCTGTTCTCCGACCCCGGGGCCGGACGCGTCGGCTGGGAGGACAACTCGTCGGTCACGCTCAGCCTGGCCAAGGACGGCAAGGAGCTCGCCAGGGAAGCGTGCGAGCCTCCGAACGGAGGATTCTGCTTCATCGGCACGGAGGTGCCCCCTGAGGAGTCCGTCTACACGGCGACGATTTCGGGACGGCGGCAGGTGCCGTACGCCGCGCTGTCCACCGCGGTGGACGCCAGGTGGACCTTCCGCTCCGGCACCACGACGGAGACCACGCCACTGTCCATGCTGCACGTGCGGGCGGCCCCCCAGGGCCTCGACGAGCTGAACCGGGCCAGGCGCTCCGCGCTCACCCCGATCCGGCTCCTGGTCGAGCAGCCGGGAGTGGCTACGGGTAAGGTACGCCCGAAGGCCGAGGTCTCCTTCGACGAGGGCAAGACCTGGCGGCCCGCCCCGGTCACCCGGCTCCAGGGCCAGTGGACGGCACTGGTGCGCAACCCGGCGGCGGGTGACTTCGTGTCGCTGCGTGTCTCGGCGGGCTCGGGTGACAGCACGTTCGCCCAGACCGTCATCAGGGCCTACGGGCTGACCTCGTAAGTCTCACTTGAGAGAGGGGTCGCGGGCACGCGTCACGACGAGCGCGCCCGCGAACGACCCTGGGTCAGCCGGTGGGCCACCGCCCGGAAGGAGGCTCGGGAGACACCGTGGGTGGCGATGTGCACGGCTCCGACAGGCGGCCCGGGGACACCGGTTTCGATGACGATGAGGTCGGTGCGCAGGCGTACCGCCTCGGCGGTCAGGTCGGCGACCCAGGCGTGGCGTACTGCGTCGTGCGCTACCAGGACCACCGGGCCCGGCACGCCGAGGTCGGGCAGTCGCGGGTCGGCGGCGGTGACGGTGTGGGAGCGGGTGCCCGGCAGGGCCTCGGACAGTGCGCCCGCCAGCCCGGACGGCACGTCGCCGTCGACGGCGAGCGTCATTCGCGGGGCGAGATCCACGACCAGGGGCGGAGCGGAAAGGACCGGATCGGGCAGCAGACCGGAGGCGGTGACGCGCAGCGCGGCCCGGGCCGCCGCGAGGCCGAGTTCGTGGTCGGGTGCGCTGGTGTCGGGGGTCGCCTCGGCGTGCCAGCGGGCCAGGGCGAGCACCCGGGAGGCGGCCTGCGCGAGCCGGGACTCGGCCAGCCTGCCCGCGTGGACCGCCTCGACGATCGCGTCGCGCAGCGCGAGGACGCTCTCCCCGTCAGGTGAGGTGGCGCCCGCGCAGATCGCGTCGGCCCCTGCGGCGAGCGCCCTGACCGCGATCTCGCCGGGGGAGTGCAGGGCGGCCACCGCGCGCATCTCGATGGCGTCGGTGACCAGCACGCCGGAGAAGCCGAGTTCGTCGCGCAGCAGCCCGGTCAGCATCCGGTGGCTGAAGGTGGCGGGCTGTTCGGGGTCCAGCGCGGGCACCAGCAGGTGCCCGCACATCACAGCGCGCACGCCCGCGGTGATCGCCGCGCGGAACGGTGGCAGGTCCCGCTCGTGCAGCAGGGCGAGCGGCGCGTGGACGGCCGGCAGGCCGTGGTGGGAGTCGGTGACGGTGTCGCCGTGCCCGGGAAAGTGCTTGGCGCACGCCGCCACGCCGGTGCTCTGCAACCCGGCCACCCAGGCCGCGGTGTGCGCGGCCACCGGCCCCGGCTCCGCGCCGAAGGAGCGGATGCCGATCACCGGGTTGGCCGGGTTCGCGTTCACGTCGGCCACCGGGGCGTAGTCGAGCGTGATCCCGGCCCTGGCCAGCATGCGCCCGATCTGACGGGCCACCCGCTCGGTGCGGCCGGTGTCGCCGCCCACGCCGAGCGCCAGGTTGCCCGGCCAGGAACTGCCCGTCCGGGCCTCCATCCGAGTGACGACGCCGCCCTCCTCGTCCACCGCGACGACGACTTCGGGACTGTCGGCGCGTAGCGCGGCGACCAGCTCGGCGGCCTGTTCCGCATCCGTGATGTTCCTGGCGAACAGCACGGCACCGCCCAGCCCGTCACCGAGCGCCCGGCGCAGCCAGGTGGGCGGGGTGGTGCCATGGAAGCCGGGCTGCAGCACGGTCATGGCCAGCCTGCCGAGGTCAGGGCTGCGGTGCATTCAACATCCCCCGCCGTGTAGGAAATCTACGCGGACTTTACCGTGATGAAAACGCCCGCCGTGGGGGAATCCGGCGAGCGCGCCCGCCGGCCGTCGCGCGAGGCGAGGGCCGGCGGACGCACAGGTGCTCAGTCGCCGGTGTAGAGGATGGCGTCGATCTCGATGTCGAAGCCGTTGAGCGCCACCGGCAGGGTGGTCCTGACCGGCGGGTCGGGGTGGCCGAAGTACTCGGCGTAGATCTCGTTCATCTCCGCGAAGTCGGCGAAGTCGCGCAGGTACACGCCGACCCGTACGGCCTGCGTCAGGTCCGCGCCCGCCGCCTCCGCGACGCGCGCCAGGTTGTTGAACGCCGCCCTGGCCTGGTCGGCGAACGGCCCGCGCACCCAGGTGCCGTCGGGCAGCACGGGGCAGGCGCCGGCCAGGTACACGTGGCCGCCGGCGACGACCGCCTGGGAGTACGGGCCTCCGGGAGGAGCCGCCTTGTCCGTGCTGATGGCCTTCTTGGGCATGAATCGTTCACCTTTCTCTTGTGATGGACGGGCGCGGGGCGGGTCGAGCCGCCTTCCGGTGCGCCGGTCGAACCAGGAGGCGCCGGCCAGGTCGGGCCGTACGCGGCAGGGGTCGCCGGGGGCGAAGGGGGCGTCGCCGGGCATCCGGGCATGGTGGAGATCGCCGGGCCGGCTTGGCGGGCCGAGCCGGAAGGCGACCACGGTCTCCGCGCCCCGCCGTTCGACCCCGGCCACGCGCGCGGGCACGCCTTCGCCGTCCGGCGGGCCGAGGGTCACCTTCTCGGCGCGTACGCCGGCCAGGACGTCGTCCCCGGCCCCGCCGAACATCGGGCCGGGCAGGAGGTTCATCGGCGGGCTGCCGACGAACCGGGCCACGAACGTGTTCGCCGGGCTCTCGTAGACCTCACCGGGCGTGCCGTACTGCTGGACCACGCCGTCGTTGAGCACGATGACGCGCGTGGCCATGCTCATCGCCTCGTCCTGGTCGTGGGTGACGTAGACGAAGCTCGTGCGCGTCGCGTGGTGGAGCGCGCCGATCTCGGCGCGCAACTGCGTGCGCAGCGGGCCGTCCAGGCCGGCCAGCGGCTCGTCCAGCAGGTAGAGCGACGGCTCGCGGATCAGCTCGCGGGCGAGGGCCACCCGGCGGCGCTGGCCGCCGGACAGCGCCCCAGGGCGGCGGTCCAGGAACTCGGTGACCCGCATCGAGGCGGCCGCCCGCTCGATCCGCCGGTTGACGTCGGCGTCGCGCAGGAAGGCCCGGTGCAGCGCGCGAGCGGCCACCGGCAGGTGGTGGTACCAGCGGAAGCGGCCGACCAGCAGCGGGAAGGCGATGTTCGCCCGGACCGACAGATGCGGGTAGAGAGTGGCGGACTGGAAGACGAAGGCGACGTCGCGCTGGTCGGGGGCCAGGTCGTTCACCTTCCTTCCGTCGAACTCCAGGGTCCCGCCGGTGAGGCCGGTCAGCCCGGCGATCATCCTGAGCATGGTGGACTTGCCGCTGCCGGACGGGCCGAGGAGCACCAGGAACTCCCGGTCGGGGATCTCCGCGTCGAACCGTTTGATGACCGTGACGTCTCCGAACGACTTGGTGACCCCCGCGAAGCGAATCCTCGGCATCGCCGCGACCTCTATCCGTTGGATCGTTGGCTAGTGTGTTCAATCGATTGACAACTCGTCAATGGGGTTAACAGAGTTTCTTCAACGGATGTGAGACGGGACGGTGAACCTGCCACACTGACCACAGGCGGCCGCTCGAGCCGCCGCCCCGGTCCGCAGAAGGAGTCGCGATGCCTGCCGAGCGTGCCCCCGGGCGCACCGCCGCCACCGGGCTCGATGACCTCGCGCCGATCCTGCGCCCGGTGATGAAGGCGGTCGCCGCCGCGGTGGGCCCGCACTGCGAGGTCGTGCTGCACGACCTGACCGGCCACGAGATGGAGAGCACCATCGCCGCCATCGAGAACGGCCACGTCACCGGCCGCTCGGTGGGCGGCCCGTCCACCAACCTCGGCCTTGAGACGCTGCGCACCGAGGAGGAGGACCACGACGAGTACGGCTACCGGGCCCGCACCGCCGATGGCCGCGACCTGCGATCGTCGTCGGTCTTCATCCGTGACGCCGACGGCCGGGTCATCGCGTCGCTGTGCGTCAACGTGGACATGACGCCCTTCCAGGCCGCCAGGGCGGGCATCGACGAGATCCTCGGGTCCGCCGACGCCCCCGCCCGCGAGGAGATCTTCGCCCAGGACATCTCCGAGGTGCTGGACAACCTCATCGAGTCGGCGATCGCCGCCACCGGCAAGACGGTGGCCCTGATGGGCCGCGAGGACAAGATCGCGGTCCTGCGCTTCCTCGACGACAAGGGCGCCTTCTTCGTCAAACGCTCGGTGGACCGCGTCGCCCGCCGGCTGGGCGTCTCCCGCGTCACCGCCTACAACTACCTCGACCAGATCCGCGCCAGGACGCCGTGACCGGCCACGACCACGCTCGGCCCGGCCCGAACAACGGGCCGGCGACGCTGCCGGGATCGTCGCTGAGGTAGAACTCACGGGCCGGCCTCCACAGTTCGGCGCGGCCGATCAGCCCGTCGCCGCCGTCGAGGCGATCGAACGTCCGCTCCGCCCCGCCGCCGAGATCCCGAACGACGTGAGCGCCATGATGTACTCCGCGTACGCCGCCCTGGGCACCCGGCCGTCACCGTCGAGGTCGATCAGGCCGAAGACGGCGTCCACGACCGGGCCTGGCGCGGCGGCGAACCGCTTTCCGTCGATCGGCTCCGGTACGCCCAACGGCCCGGCCACCAGTTTTCAGAAGGCGAGCCCGGCCGGTCGGCTATGGGGTGTGTCCGCTAGGCGAGGGCTCTGCCGTCTCATACCGGGCTGGTGGACGGGCTCGCCGTCCGGCCGGCCACGGGGTCGATCCTGGTGAGCAGGTCGAGCATATGGTCGATCTGCGCGGACAGCGCCTGGCTGAGCTTGCGGGCCTGCTCGACCGTCGCGGGGTTGGCCCCGGTCGAGACCTCGGTGTTGGACATCTGCACGCCGTCGTCGTGGTGGGCGATCAGCATCTGCAGGAAGTCCCGGTCGAACTCGCCGGGGGGCGCCTTGCGCAGCCTGGCGATCGCCTTCTTGGCGATCTCCGGCATTCCGCCGTGTGCGGCGTGGGCGTCCTTGCCCACGGTGAGCGGCTGGTTCCAGCCGTACAGGCGTTCGCTCATGGCGAAGACCTCGGCCGCCTGGGTGACCGCGATGGCCTCGGCCATGGTCTTGACCGCCGGGTCGGCGGCCTGCTTGCCGGCCAGCCTGGCGATCTCGATGCTCTGCCGGTGATGCGGGATCATCATCTGCAGGAACATCACGTCGGCGGCGTTGACCGGGCCGGTGGCCTCCGCGCCGGCCGTGGGCGCGGTGGGCTGCGCGGGCGAACCGGCCACCGCGCCGCCCGCACACCCGGCGAGCAGCAGTGCGGTGGCGGCGCTCAGCGCTGTGACCAGGCGCTTCATACAGGCTCCCGGGGGGTGGGGGCGGTGGGTCCCGGTCGGAGCGTCCGGG
>NZ_POUA01000175.1 GCF_003236385.1 Spongiactinospora gelatinilytica | reverse complement strand
AGATGTGTATAATAGACAGGTGCCAATCCGCCCCGCCCCCAACCGGCGGCGCGGCGGGAGGTAGGACGCGACAGCGGCCGGGGCCTTTTCGGCATTTCCGGTCGCTGTCGCGTGGGCCTGTTAGGGAAGCCGCCGGCTGCGGTGCCAGCGACCCGCTGGTGCAGGCCGCCGCCCACCTTGGGCACGCAGGCGATCGACGCCGCGAACAGGCCGGTCACCTCGGCTTCTGTACGGTGCGCGGCTCCGAGCGGCCGAACTCCGCCTGCACCGGGCGTACGGCCCCTATCTCCGACAACACTCGATCCAACGCGACGGCACCCCCGGCCCGGGGACGGCAGGCATACCATGCCGCCCGTCCTCACCCCAACGCCAGGATCAGCGCCCCTGGCCTCCGGCGGCTTGACGACGTTGGCGAGGAGCATCAGACAAGGTCAACGACAGACCTACCACCCCGCGAGTCCCTACCGACGAGAGCCAGCGGGACTGGCATCCGGCGGCATCAACAACGCTGGCGAGCAGCATCACACGAAGTCAACGGCGGACATACCACGCCGCGGGTCCCTACCGACGAGGGTCAGCGGGACTGGCGCTCGGCGGCTTCGACGACGTTGGTGAGGAGCATGGCGCGGGTCATGGGGCCGACGCCGCCTGGGTTGGGGGCCATGAAGCCGGCGACCTCGGCGACGTCGAGGGCGACGTCGCCGGCGATCTTGCCGTCGACTCGGGACACGCCGACGTCGAGTACGGCGGCGCCCGGCTTGACCATGTCGGCGGTGATCAGGCCCGGTACTCCGGCCGCCGCCACCACGATGTCGGCGCGGCGGACGTGGGCGGCGAGGTCCTGGGTGCCGGTGTGGCAGAGGGTGACCGTGGCGTTTTCGCTGCGGCGGGTGAGCAGCAGCCCGAGTGACCGGCCGACCGTGATGCCGCGCCCGACCACCACGGCCTCCGCGCCCTTGGTCGGCACCCCGAACTCCTGGAGCAGCGCGACGATCCCCCGCGGCGTGCACGGCAGCGGCGCGTCCACCATGTGGACCAGGCGGCCGAGGTTGATCGGGTGCAGCCCGTCGGCGTCCTTCGCCGGATCGATCCGCTCGATCAGCGGCATCGTGTCCAGGTGTCTGGGCAACGGAAGCTGGACCAGGTAGCCGGTACACTCCCGCATCGCGTTCAACTCGTCGATGACGGCCTCGACATCGGCCTGGGTGGCGTCTTCAGGCAGGTCCCTGCGGATGGAGGCGATGCCCACCTCGTTGCAGTCACGGTGCTTGCCCGCCACGTAGATCTGGCTGCCCGGGTCGTCGCCAACCAGCACCGTGCCGAGCCCGGGGGTGACGCCCCGCTCTTTCAGCGCGGCCACCCGAACCGTCAGGTCGGCCTTGATCTTCGCCGCGGTTGCCTTGCCGTCCAGTCGTTGCGCGCTCATGGCAGTAATCCTATGGGTGCCGTCAGCGGCTTCCCTCGCGGGCGGCGGCCTCGCGCCGCTCGATGATCCGCCTGGTGAACGGAATCCGCTCCATGGCCAGCCCACCCAGGTAGGCCGCGAAGAACGCGAGGATGATCAGGCCGTACGGGGTGGTACTGAAACCGTTCAGCACGACGAAGGCGTGCATGACAGGGTCGATCCAGGCCATGGGCAAACTCCGGGGCAAGTACGTCTAAGGGGATGCTCCAGATTAACCGCCCGAGCGGCCCACTTTGTCCCGGATCAACCAGCTCCCGCCCTTGGTCATGCCTCCTCACAGCGGATGAAGATCGACGTGTCGAGATCAAGGTCTACGGGCGCGGGCACTCGATCACTCGTCGGCAGCGAGTTGAGGAAATCTGTGTTCGAGTCGGGGCGGGCCCAGCGTAGGGGCCCGCCCCCGGGTGTCAGTGGAAGAAGTGGCGGGTGCCCGTGAAGTACAGGGAGATCCCGGCGTTCTGGGCCGCCTCGATGACCTCGGCGTCGCGGATGGAGCCGCCCGGCTCGACCACTGCGCGGACGCCCGCGTCGGCGAGGACCATGAGGCCGTCAGAGAAGGGGAAGTAGGCGTCGGAGGCGGCGACCGAGCCGGTGGCGCGCTCGCCCGCGCGGGTGACCGCGAGGCGGGCGGAGTCGACCCGGTTGACCTGCCCCATGCCGACCCCGACCGTGGCGCGGTCGGCGGCGAGCAGGATGGCGTTCGACTTCACCGAACGGCAGGCCCGCCAGGCGAAGGACAGGTCGGCGAACACCTCGGCGGAGACCGCCGGGCCCGCCCTCAGCTCCCACGACGACGGCGTGTCGCCGGGGGCGTCGAGGCGGTCCACGCCCTGCACCAGCAGCCCGCCGTCGATCCTGCGGAACTCGCTGGCGTCGGCCGGTCCCGATGGGCAGCGCAGCAGGCGGATGTTCTTCTTGCCGCGCAGCACGGCCAGGGCCTGCTCGTCGAACGCGGTGGCCACCACGACCTCGGTGAAGATCTCCGCGATCTGCTCCGCCAGCTCGGCGGTGACCGCCCCGTTGATCGCGATCACCCCGCCGTACGCGGACACCGGGTCGCAGGCGTGCGCCTTGCGGTGGGCCTCGGCGACGTCCGCGCCGACCGCGATGCCGCACGGGTTGGCGTGCTTGATGATCGCCACGCACGGGTCGGCGAAGTCCCAGGCGGCCCGCCAGGCGGCGTCGGCGTCGACGTAGTTGTTGTAGGACATCTCCTTGCCGTGCAGTTGCTCGGCCCCGGCCAGCCCGCCGGTCTGCGCGGTGCCGGTGTAGAGGGCGGCCCGCTGGTGCGGGTTCTCGCCGTACCGCAGCACCGACGCCCGCTGCCAGGTCGCGCCCATGAAGCCGGGCCACTCGTCGTCGGCCACGTCCTCGCGGGTGGCGAACCACGAGGCCACGGCCACGTCGTAGGCGGCGGTGCGGGCGTAGGCGCCCGCGGCGAGGCGGCGGCGGGCCGCCTCGGTGAAGCCGCCCTCGGCGACCGCGGCCAGCACGTCGCCATAGGAGGCGGGGTCCACGACGACGGCGACCGTGGAGTGGTTCTTCGCGGCGGCGCGGATCATGGCGGGGCCGCCGATGTCGATCTGCTCGACGCACTCCGCGTCGGACGCCCCGGAGGCGACCGTCTCACTGAACGGGTACAGGTTGACCACGACCAGCTCGAACGGCTCGATCTCCAGCTTGTCGAGCTGGGCCACGTGGCCGGGGTTGCGCGTATCGGCCAGCAGGCCCGCGTGAACCCTCGGGTGCAGGGTCTTCACCCTGCCGTCCAGGCACTCGGGGAACCCGGTCAGCGACTCCACGGGGGTCACCCGCACGCCGTACGACGCGATCCGCGCCGCCGTGCCCCCGGTCGAGACGATCTCGACGCCTGCCGCGTCGAGGCCGCGGGCCAGCTCCTCAAGCCCGGATTTGTCGTACACGGCGATCAACGCGCGCCTGACGGCGATGCGGGTCACTTCTCATCCTTCCTGGCGGGAACTACTCAAAGCCCGGCGGTCACCCGCCAAGGCGAACTCTCCGGCCCGAGACGGACCAGCCCTCGCGGGCCATCCGCCCGATCGTCTCGACCAGCAGCACCCGCTCCACGGCCTTGATCCGCTCGTGCAGCAGGTGCTCGTCGTCTCCGTCGTACACGGGGACGGTCTCCTGGGCGATGATCGGGCCGGTGTCCACGCCCGCGTCGGCGAACATGACCGTACAGCCGGTCACCCGCACGCCGTACGCCAGGGCGTCGCGTACGCCGTGCGCGCCGGGAAAGGCCGGCAGCAGCGCCGGATGCGTGTTGACCACCGGGAACGCCTCGATGGTGGGCGCACCCAGGATCTTCATGAAGCCGGCGCACACCACCAGATCCGGCTTCCAGGCGGCGATGCGCCGGGCCAGCGCGGTGTCCCACTCGGCGCGGTCGGGGTGGTCGGCCAGCCGTTCCACGAACGTCGGCACGCCGGCCCGCTCGGCCCTGGCCAGCCCCTCGATGCCGGTGCGGTCGGCCCCCACGGCGACGATCTCGGCCCCGTAGCCGGCCTCTCGCGAGGCGTCCAGCAGGGCCTGGAGGTTGGTCCCTGAACCGGAGACGAGCACCACGAGCCGGAGAGCGGCCTGGTCGGACACGGAGGGACTCCATTCGGGCAGAGGTCACCGGGACGGCGGGATCCCGCGCGCCGCAGCCAGGGTACCCTCCGAGGAGAGCAAGGCAGAGGAGGCCCAGGTGACGACACCCGTCCAGACCCCCATCGGGCAGCAGACCCCGGAGGCGGCGGGCCGCCGGGCGGTATGGCTGGCGCTGGCGGCGGTGGCGATGACCCTGCTGTTGCCGCTCGCGGGTGTCGTGCTGTGCATGATCGCCCTGGTGACCGGCATCCGCGCGGTGGGCGCGCTGCGCCGGGCGGCCAAGCCGTCCGCCCTGGCCGTGACGGCCGTCGTCGTCTCGACGCTGTCGCTGCTGTGGTCGCTGCTCGCGATCGCCGGCCAGATCTACTTCAGCCAGGAGCTGGCCGCCTACACCGAGTGCAAGATCGGCGCGGGCACGGTGGCGTCCATGGAGGAGTGCGTGAACCTCCTGGAGCGCGGGCTGGAGCAGAAGATGCCCTTCCTGAAGCCGGGCGACCTGCAGTTCCCGTTCGCGCCCTGAGCCGGGCGGTTCGCGCCGGGGCTCAGTCGCGGTCCCAGGCGTACGGATCGACGTAGATGACGTGGCCCCCGCGGTCGTCGCTCTCATCGACGATGTCCTTGCGGGGGGTGCCCTGCCGCCGGGCCGCCGAGTCGGCGCCCGCCTCGGCCGAGGCGTGCTCGTCCATCCAGTCGTCCCTTACGGCGGGGATCTCCTGGGTGTCGTCCTCGGCGGCGTCCAGCCAGTGTCCGGGCAGCCGGTGGACGGCGTCCTGGCGTGGTTCGGCCAGGCCCACCCGGCCGGCCACCTTGGCCAGCGCCGCGCCCGCCTTGCGCACCGGGGCCGCCGCCGTACCGAGCCTGGCCAGCGCCCCGGCGTGACCGCGGGAGGCCCGGAACACCAGCCACCAGTTGGACACACCCGCCGCGGCCCCTGCGGCCACGCCGACCTCCAGGGTGACCGACAGCATGACCTCCCACGCGGAGGGGCCGACGGCGGCCAGCCGGCCGTAGCCGAGCGGCCCGCCGGACAGCGCGGCCAGCAGCCCCGCCACCGCGCCCGTGGTCAGCCCGCACACGAACCCCCACAGCGGCGCGACCTCGTAGGAGGGCGACGGCGCGACCCGGACCAGGACCAGCCCGGCCACCGCGCCCGCCGCGAACGGCAGCGCGGGCAGGGCCATCAGCCACGGCGAGGCGGGCCCGGCGTCCGGCAGCGCGGCGAAGATCGGCAGGGTCGGCACCTCGCCGAGCTGTACGCCGGTCGGCGCCACCAGGGTGCCACTGCCGATCGCGAACCCGGGCCCGGCGATGTAGGCCAGCCCCCAGATGACGCAGTTGAGCAGGTAGAGGGCCTGGATCAGGATAAGCAGCGTGCCGCCGACGACCCCGGGCGACAGCGCGTCCGTCAGCTCGCGCACCTCGCCGAAGTTGATCACGACGGCCCCGAGCACCAGCACGAACCCGGCGGCCAGCATGATCGCCAGTGCGGTCGCGGTGCCCTGCGTGAGGGCCCTGGCCCGCTCGGGCAGCAGCCGCAGCATGATCCGCCAGGGCCCGATGGTCCTGGCGGTGGCCAGGCAGCCCGCGGCGAAGGCCAGCAGCAGGTGGCTGACCAGCACTTCGGCGAGGTGCGGCTGGGTGATGTCGTTGCGCGCGATGAGCGCGATCACCCCGGCCAGCAGCGCGTACGGCGCGGCGAGCGAGACGCCCGCCTGGGCCACCAGTACGAGCTGGGCGCGGCGGCGGGCGCTCGCGAGGTCCTTGGAGCTGCCCTTGGGCAGCCGGGCGGGCATCCGCACCCGCAGGTCGGCGTCCCTGGCCATCCACAGGGCGGCGCGGTAGAGCAGGTAGGCGGGCAGTACGACCAGGCCGAGCGGCAGCAGCCCGATCCGGCCGCTGGGAATGGAGAAGCCCGCGTGGTGGGCGGCCAGCCAGAGCTGCGCCGCCGTACGGAAGACCCCCGGCAGCCCGGGGCCGAACGCGCCGCGCGGAGCGGCGATCCAGCCGATCAGGGTGAGCGTGGTGAGCACGGCGAGGCCGACGCCCAGGGTGCAGGCGGCGGCGATCATGCCGGAGACGGGCAGCGGACGGCGCGTGTCGTCATCGTCGCCCGTGACCCCGGAGCGGGGGATTTTCCCGAGAACGGTCCGGGGGGCGGTCCGTAGCTGGTCGAAGAGGGCCGTCACAGTAGTCGATGTTCTCAGCATGGACGGCTCGCGCGGCGTTGCCCGGCCCGCGTGTCGCCCGGTTGGGGGCCCATTTCGGGAGACTTCCCCCAGGAACGACCGAGGGTGCCGGGTTCGGCACCCGGCACCCTCGGTTCGCGCCTGCTACGCGCGCGAGCGCATGATCTCGCGCATCAGCGCGGCGGTCTCGCTGGGCGTCTTGCCCACCCGTACGCCGACCTTCTCCAGCGCTTCCTTCTTGGCCTGCGCGGTGCCCGAGGAGCCGGACACGATCGCGCCGGCGTGGCCCATCGTCTTGCCCTCGGGCGCGGTGAACCCGGCCACGTACGCGACCACCGGCTTGGTCACCGACCGCTCGATGAACGCCGCGGCCCGCTCCTCGGCATCTCCACCGATCTCGCCGATCATCACGATCGCCTCGGTCTGCGGGTCGGCCTCGAAGGCGGCCAGGGCGTCGATGTGCGTGGTGCCGATCACCGGGTCGCCGCCGATCCCCACGGCCGTGGAGAAGCCCACGTCGGCCAGCTCGTACATGAGCTGGTAGGTCAGCGTCCCGGACTTGGACACCAGCCCGACCGGGCCGGGGCGGGTGATGTCGGCGGGGATGATGCCCGCGTTGGAGGCGTCCGGCGAGGCGATGCCCGGGCAGTTGGGGCCGATGATCCGGGTCGCGTTGCCCTTGGCGACGGCGTAGGCCCAGGCTTCGGTGGAGTCGTGTACCGGCACGCCCTCGGTGATCACCACGCACAGCGGCACCGCGGCGTCGATCGCCTCCTTGACCGCGCCCTTGGTGAACGCCGGGGGCACGAACACGACGGACACGTCGGCGCCGGTCTTGTCCATCGCCTCGGCCACCGAGCCGAAGACCGGCAGCCCCTCGTGTACCGTGCCGGCCTTGCGGGCGTTGACGCCGCCGACGACGTTGGCGCCGGAGGCCAGCATCCGCCGGGTGTGCTTGGTGCCCTCGGACCCGGTCATGCCCTGCACGATGATCCGCGACCGCTCGGTCAGCCAGATCGCCATCTTCAGCTCACCCCTACCGCGGCCAGCTCGGCCGCCCGCCGTGCCGCATCGTCCATGGTGTCCACCAGTTCGACCCCGGCCAGGTTCGCGTCGGCCAGGATCTGCCGCCCGAGCGCGGCGTTGTTGCCGTCCAGGCGTACCACGAGCGGCCGCGACACCGCCTCGCCCCGCTCCTCCAGCAGCCGGAACGCCGCGACGACGCCGTTGGCCACCGCGTCGCAGGCGGTGATGCCGCCGAACACGTTCACGAAGATCGAGCGCACCGACGGGTCGGACAGGATGATCTCCAGGCCGGCCGCCATCACCTCGGCGGACGCGCCGCCGCCGATGTCCAGGAAGTTGGCCGGGCGCTGCCCGCCGAACGGCTCCCCGGCGTAGGCCACCACGTCGAGGGTGGACATCACCAGGCCGGCGCCGTTGCCGATGATCCCGACGCTGCCGTCCAGCTTGACGTAGTTGAGGTCGCGGGCCTTGGCCGCGGCCTCCAGCGGGTCCTCGGCGCTCTTGTCGGCGAGGGCCTCATGGTCGGGCTGGCGGAAGGCGGCGTTGTCGTCGAGGGTCACCTTCCCGTCGAGGGCCTTCACCTGGCCGTCGGCGGCCAGGATCATCGGGTTGACCTCGACGAGGGTGGCGTCTTCGTCCACGAAGGCGCACCAGAGCTTCTCGATCAGCTCGGCCGCGCCCTCGAGCGCGCGCGCGGGCAGCCCGCCGGCCTGGGCGATCTCCTTGGCCTTGGTGCGGTCCACGCCCGTCAGCGGGGAGATGGAGACCTTGGCCACCTTCTCCGGAGCGGTGTGCGCGACCTCTTCGATGTCCATGCCGCCGGAGGCGGAGCAGATGGCCAGGAAGTCGCGGTTGGCGCGGTCGAGGAGGAAGGAGAAGTAGTACTCCTCGGCGATCGCGCTGGCCTCCTCGACGAGGACCTTGTGGACCGTGTGGCCCTTGATGTCCATGCCAAGGATCTCGGTGGCCTTCTTGGCCGCGTCGGCGGCGTCGTCGGCCAGCTTCACTCCGCCGGCCTTGCCGCGGCCCCCGGTCTTCACCTGGGCTTTCACGACGACCCGGCCGGTCAACTGCTCCGCCGCGCCGCGCGCCTCCTCGGGGGTGTGCGCGACGATGCCGCGCGGCACCGGGATGCCGTAGGCCGCGAAGAGGTCCTTCGCCTGATGTTCGAACAGGTCCACGAGGGTCCGTCCTTGCTTTTCCGGCTTCTTTGCTACTTGTGGTCTTCGGGTGCGCGGGAAGGCATGCGGGGCCCGGGTCGGGCCGCTACAAGATCCGCCGACTGCCCGGCGTTTTCGCCAGTGAAGCCTAGCCCCCCGAAAGACCCGCGCAGGTCACGGGGTCGGTTTTAGCCCCGTCAGACAACCCCATAGAAGCGGCAAAGCATCACAAACCCCACTAAACGCGTGCAGGGATCGCGCCACGGACCCACTCCACTATCTCCTGGGTGGTCGCGCCGGGGGTGAAGACCTTGGCCACGCCCAGGCGGTCCAGCTCGGGAATGTCCTCGTCCGGGATGATGCCGCCGCCGAAGACCTTGATGTCGGCGGCGTCCTGTTCGCGGAGGAGTTCGAGGACGCGCGCGAAGAGCGTCATGTGCGCGCCGGACAGGATGGACAGCCCGATCGCCTGGACGTCCTCCTGGATCGCGCCGTGCACGATCTGCTCGGGGGTCTGATGCAGGCCCATGTAGACGACCTCCATGCCCGCGTCGCGCAGGGCCCGCGCCACGATCTTGACGCCCCGGTCATGGCCGTCGAGCCCGGGCTTGGCGATCACGACACGGATCCGTTCGGTGGGTTCCATCCAGACCTCCCAGGGGGCGTTGCCTTCTCCCGCAGCGTAACCGCACCCCAGGCAAGCCGCCTACCACACCCCACCCCCACATGAGTGTGAAACGCGGCACTTCCGCACAAGAAACGCACAAGATTTACGGAATGCGATGCCCCCGATACCCGATGCCGCTATTCATCTTCATTAACTTCTACATTTCCAGGACTCGTGACATTTCCGTTATCACGGGCTGCCAGTATGTACCGGCACCGTCTCGCGATTCCAGCGAGACGACTTACTGGAGGATCGAATCCCTATGAGGCGACTCATCGCCATCGCGGCCGCAGCGCTCGTCGCGCCCGCTCTGGCCATGGCGACCCCCGCGAGCGCGCAGGCGGCGACGGCCCCCGCCACGCCGGGCGACGCCTTGAAGAAGCAGTTCAGGAACAACCACGGTGTTTCCTACACCGAGTCTTCCCAGACCACTCTCGACGGGAAGCGGCTCGTCGGCACCAAGGTCAAGGCGACCTATCAGTTCGGCGGCTCGGGGATCGTGGCGTCCGATGCCACCTACCGCCAGATCTGGGACAAGAAAATGCTCGACTCCTTCAAGAAGGACGCCGAGCACGATTACAGCGGCGAGCAGGAGATCGACTTCGTCAAGCTGTTCACCGCGCCGTACCGGGTGATCACGCTTCCGAAGGCGTCCTACATCTCCCACCCTGCCATCACCGAGCACCTGCCCCAGGGCAAGTCGTGGGTCCCGGTGAAGGGCAAGGACGCGATCAAGCCGACCGACATGAACTCGCAGGCGATCAACGTCTTCGAGCCCAAGACGCTCACCGCGATCACGGCGAGCGCCAAGGCCAAGGGCAACGGCGGCAAGGTGGACGGGGCGAGCACCACCGTCTACCGCGGCACGATCACCGTCGCCGAGCTGTACAAGCTCTCGCCGTCGTACCGTGCGCAGTCCGTGAACAGGCCCAAGGGCAAGGAAGCCAAGGTCAAGATCGACTGGAAGCTGTGGCTGGACGCCAAGAACCTCCCGCGGCGGGTGACCACCTCCGTGGAGCAGGAGTTCATGAAGGCGGAGTACCGGGCCGTCATCGACAGCCGGTACTCCTCCTGGGGCGCCAAGGTGACGATCAAGGCCCCGCCGGCCGACCAGGTCGCCAGCCCCGAGGACCTCGACTTCGGCGGCGAGAACCCGATCGACCTGATCCCGGACGGCACGCTGGGCAGTCTCGCCGGCCGGAAGTGACCCACGACCGGTAGGTGAGCCGCTCCACGACGGCCCCGCGCTCCTGCGAGCGCGGGGCCGTTTCGTCATGTCCGGCTTCTGGCATCCCTGCCTTTTACCGAAATTAGTTCGTACACGAACTTTATTCGTCGGAACCCGGCGCTCCCGGTCGATACCGTGACCGAACCGAGATCTTGAAGTTCGGGGGAATCAGATGAACGTGCGCTGGAAGGCCGCCTTGGCCGTAGCCACGATAAGCACCGCCACCGCGGCGGCGATGACGAGTGCCGCGGGCCCGGCGACGGCGAAGGACACGGTGACGCCGGTCGATCACATCCTGCCCGGCTGGGCCGTCGATCCCACGGCCCCGGTGGCCGCGCTGCGCCGGCAGTTCGCCGAGCGCCGCGGGGTACGCGTCGCCGAGGTCACCACCAGCGCGGTCAACGGGGAACCGGTGGCGCGGGTGCGCACCGACACCACGGTGGACTTCGAGAAGTCCGGGCCGGTCGCGACAAGGGTGTCCATCACCGCGAACACCTCCGGTGCGAGCGTGCGCATGGAACCGGAGACGGCCTGGCCGCTCATCACCGACGACGCCTACTACCCGGGCTACACCGGCAATCCGGGTAACCCGGGCTACCCGGCCTACCCGGGTCCGGGCGCCCCGCGATTCGCCGCCGCGACTCCCACCTCCGCGGGGCCGGTCCACCTGCTGGAGCCCGACACGCTGCGGGCCGTACTGCTCAGCGCCTACACCGGCAGGCAGCCGTCAGAGGTTCTCGACGGCACGCCCACCACGGTGATGTCCGGCACGATCAGCATGGGCGAGCTGGGCCGCATCTCCCCGGGATTCCGCAGCACCCACGCCAGGTACGACCCGGACACGGCGGTGAGCTGGCGGCTCTGGCTCGGCCAGGACGAACTGCCCCGGCGGCTCACCACCACCTGGACCAGGCTCGACAATTCGCGCTCCAGGACCACGACGATCAACGACTCGCGGTTCACCGAGTGGGGCAGGCGCGCCGAGCGGCCCACGCCCGAGTCGCGCCGGGCCACGGCGATCGACCTCGGCTCCGTGGGCGTCAAGCTCCAGGGACTGCCGGACTTTCTGTCCGGTCTCTTCCGCTGATCGCACCGCGCACCCCGGACAGGGCCCATCGTGGCCCGGTCCGGGGTGCGCGTTTCGCGTGGATCAGAGTTTTTCCATCGGGGCGTAGGCGGCCATGAGGATCTTTTCGCCCGAGGCCCCGAAGTCCACCTTGACCTTGGCCTTCTCCGCCATGCCGTCCACCGAGACCACCGTGCCCAGCCCGAACTTGTCGTGGGTGACCCGGTCGCCCGGCGCGTAGGAGGCCACCGGCCGGCCACCGGTGTCGCGGGAGCGGGCCGCGGGCTCGCGCCGGGTGGTCGCCGCGGACCAGGCGGACTTCTCCGGGTCGGTACGCCAGTCGATCAGGTCGCGCGGCACCTCGGCCAGGAACCGCGAGGCCGGGTTGAACGAGGGCGCGCCCCACGAACTGCGCACCGCCGCCCTGGTGACATAGAGCCGCTGCTGGGCGCGGGTGATGCCGACGTAGGCCAGGCGGCGCTCCTCTTCCAGCTCCTTGGGCTCGCCGAGCGAGCGGGAGTGCGGGAACACGCCGTCTTCCAGGCCGGTCAGGAACACCACGGGGAACTCCAGCCCCTTGGCCGTGTGCAGGGTCATCAGCGTCACCACCCCGCCCGAGGTGGACTCGGGGGCCCGCTCGCCCGGCGGCACGACGCCCGCGCCGCCGCCGGGGATCTGGTCGGCGTCGGCCACCAGCGAGACCTGCTCAAGGAACTGGACCAGCGTGCCCTCCGGGTCGGCCTCCTCGAACTCGGCGGCCACCGCGATCAGCTCGTCCAGGTTTTCCAGGCGGCTTTCGTCCTGTGGATCTTCGGAGTTTTCCAGCTCGGCCCGGTAGCCGGTGCTGACCAGCACGTCTTCGGCCAGCGCGGCGGGCGGCACGCCCTCGGCCTTCTCCTGCAGCTCGGTCAGCAGCGCGGTGAACTCCTTGATCGCGTTGAGCGACCGGGTGGCCAGGCCGGGGGCCTCCTCGGCCCGCAGCAGCCCCTCCCAGAACGAGATCCGCTCTCTGGTGGCGAACGCCTCCACCATCGCCTCGGCCCGGTCGCCGATGCCGCGCTTGGGCACGTTGATGATCCGCCGCAGGGACACCACGTCGCCGGGGTTGGCCAGCACCCGCAGGTAGGCCAGCAGGTCGCGGACCTCCTTGCGCTCGTAGAAGCGCACCCCGCCGACCACCTTGTACGGCAGGCCGGTGCGGATGAAGATCTCCTCGAAGACCCGGGAGGCCGCGTTGGTGCGGTAGAAGACCGCCACCTGGCCGGGCGTGACGCCCTCGTCGTCGGCCAGCTTGTCGACCTCCTGGGCGACGAACATGGCCTCGTCGTGTTCGTTGTCGGCGACATAGCCGACGATCTTGGGCCCGGCGCCCTGGTCGGACCAGAGGTTCTTCGGCTTGCGGCTCTCGTTGCGGGAGATGACGGCGTTGGCGGCGCTCAGGATGTTCTGAGTGGAACGGTAGTTTTGTTCCAGCATGATCGTCCGGGCGTCGGGGTAGTCGCGCTCGAACTCCATGATGTTGCGGATGGTCGCGCCGCGGAACGCGTAGATCGACTGGTCGGCGTCGCCGACCACGCACAGCTCGGACCGGTCGTCGCCCTCGCGGACCACGTCACCGTCGGCGGTCTTCACCGCCGTGTGCCCGACCAGCTCCCTGACCAGGGTGTACTGGGCGTGGTTGGTGTCCTGGTACTCGTCGACCATGACGTGCCGGAACCGCCGCCGGTAGTGCTCGGCGACCTCGGGGAACGCCTGGAACAGGTTGACCGTGAGCATGATCAGGTCGTCGAAGTCCATCGCGCCGGCCTCGGTGAGCCGCCGCTGGTAGGCGCGGTACGCCTCGGCGAGGGTCTTCTCCAGGTGCGAGCCGGCCCGGTCGGCGGCCGACTCGTAGTCGATCAGCTCGTTCTTCAGGTTGCTGACCTGGGCGGAGAACGACCGGGGCGGGTAGCGCTTGGGATCGAGGTCCATCTCCCGGCAGACCATCGCCATCAGGCGCTGGGAGTCGGCCTGGTCGTAGATGGAAAAGCCGCTGGGGAAGCCGAGCCGTTTGGCCTCGCGGCGCAGGATGCGGACGCACGCGCTGTGGAAGGTCATCACCCACATCGCGGCCGAACGCGGGCCGACCAGCTTGTCGACCCGCTCCTTCATCTCGCGCGCGGCCTTGTTGGTGAAGGTGATCGCGAGGATCTCCGACGGCCGGGCGTCGCGCTCGGCCAGCAGATAGGCGATGCGGTGCGTGAGCACCCTGGTCTTCCCCGAGCCGGCGCCGGCCACGATGAGCAGCGGGCCGCCGTGGTGGATGACGGCCTCCCGCTGCTGCGGGTTGAGGCCGTCGAGCAACGGATGATCAGCAGAGACTCGGGTGAACACCCCCCTAGGTTATGACCGGGCACCGACAAGTACGGCCATGAAGCCCGGAATAGCGCCCACTTTCGCGGCGTTGCGCGGGGAAGAGGATCAACGGGGAACCCGAGACCACGGGAGGCCGCTCAGTGCTGCGCGACGATGAGATCACCAAGGTGCTCACCGTGATGGCCCACCCCGACGACATCGACTTCTCCGCGGCCGGCACGATCGCCACGCTGGTGGACCGCGGGGTCGAGGTGATCTACTGCCTGGCCACCGACGGCGACGCGGGCGGCTTCGACCGGGAGCTGGACAGCGGCGGCATGGGGGCGCTGCGCCGGGCCGAGCAGACCGCCGCGGCGAAGGCCGTCGGGGTGACAGACCTGCGGTTCCTCGGCTACCCGGACGGCACGGTCGAGGCCGGGCTGGGCCTGCGCCGCGACATCGCCCGGGTGATCCGCCAGGTGCGGCCCGACCTCGTCATCACCCACAGCCCCGAGCGCAACTACGCCGTCATCGCGCCCAGCCATCCCGACCACCGGGCGGTCGGCTCGGCCGCCCTCGACGCGGTCTACCCGGACGCGCGCAATCCCTACGCCTTCCCCGAACTGCTGTCCGAAGAGGGGCTCACCGCCTGGACGGTCCGTGAGGTGTGGCTGGTCGGGGGTCCGGCCCCCGACCACTTCGTGGACATCACCGCCACGATCGACCGCAAGCTGGCCGCCCTGCAGGCGCACGCGAGCCAGATCTCCCACCTGGAGACCTTCGCCGACTTCGTACGGCAGCGGTTCGCCGAGACGGCCGAGCGCGCGGGGCTGGGCCCCGATGCCTACGCCGAGGCGTTCCAGAGGGTCTCGACCGACTGACGCCCGGCGCACGGCGTGCCCGGCTCGGCCGGGCGGCGCCTCCCGTCGATCGGGCGGCGGCGTACGTCGACCGGCTGGCCGGCGCGTTCGGCCACGAGCCGCAGCGCCGCCTCCACGGTCTCCTTCATGGTCCGTGTGCCGAGCTGGCGCTGCGCCGACTCCAGCAGTTCCTTGTCCACGTCGATGACGGTACGCACGTTGACCCCACCTCCCGAC
>NZ_POUA01000174.1 GCF_003236385.1 Spongiactinospora gelatinilytica | reverse complement strand
CCCCAGGACACCTCCCCGTGGCCGCGAACCACCTTCGTCAACGGCGTCGAACCCGCGATCACCCGCGCGAAGCAGATCGCCGCCGGCAAGGGAGTCTGCGTCGCCAGCGCCGACATCTCCCGCCAGGCCCTCCAACTCGGCCTGGTCGACGAGGTCTGCGTCAGCCTCGTCCCCGTCATCTTCGGCGAGGGCATCCCCTACCTCGCCGGCCTCACCGGCGGCCACCACCTCCTCGAAGACCCCGTAGTCCTCCAAGGCCGCCGAGCCCT
The DNA here is from genome assembly GCF_003236385.1 of Spongiactinospora gelatinilytica. Classification (GTDB taxonomy): domain Bacteria; phylum Actinomycetota; class Actinomycetes; order Streptosporangiales; family Streptosporangiaceae; genus Spongiactinospora; species Spongiactinospora gelatinilytica. The sequence continues at coordinate 14,657 of NZ_POUA01000174.1, read as the reverse complement.
CCACCTCAGGTACCAAGTCCGCCACTAACCCCTACCGGGCAGCCCCTTCAGGCCGCCCCCATCCGAGCCAAGATCCCCAGTTGCACAGTGAGCGCCGCCACCATCTCGTACGGCCCCTGCCGAGCGAACTGGTGCAACACCCCCGCCGCCCGCTGTTCAGGCGTCGGCGGAACGTGCTTTGTGGCCCACCACCAGCCCCGATCAACGACGACGCGCCATCCAGGGAACGTGGCTTCGATCGCACCCAGGTGCGCACGATCGCGCGCGGTCAGGTCGTCCACTGCACACCCTCCAGAGAAGGGCGTGAGTCGATCACGGCGCGGTACTCCCACGCATCGCCCGCCATGGTCACCGTCACGCCGCCGCCGCGATGTGCGCTGACCAGCGTCGTGCCGTACACATAGCCGACGTGAACGAACGACAACCGCGCGTACCGCACCCGGCCCCGCCCTGAAGGGAAGGCTTCCAGGGCGTCGAGCCTGGTCTTCTCCGCTACGACCTCGTCAGAGGTCACACCGCCCGCGCCGTGCTCGCCCGCATCGACCTCCCACACCACGAGTAGGCCGTCGTATTGGGGGGTGGGTCCAGAGATGCCCTCTTTGGGCACACACCGTCTATCATCGCTCACAGGTCGCACTCCCTTGCGGCCAGGAGCCCGTCGAGCGTGTGAGGCGTCTCGACGGGTTCCGCGTTCCACGTCACGCCGAGACGGTAGGCCACCCGGAAAGTCACTCTGGGTGCACACTGCTACACTTTCTGTAGCGGTGCAATGTGCACCCGTATCCAAGGGCGCGAAGCGCGCGCCCGATCAGGCCGGGATCTTCAACAATGCCGCGAAGGCCCGTGCCTCGCGCGCAACCAGAGGGCCGCCCCGATCAAGGATCTCCACTGCGATGCCACGGGCGATGGGCTGGTACATGACAGCCTCGGACGAGGCTTCGTGGGCGCGGCGCAGGAAGTGCAGTGCGCCCGCCCAATCGCGCTGCAACTGGTAGGCCCGCGCGGTCTCGATCAGCAGCCGCGACCGCCGGTCCAGCGACTGCACGCCGGCAGGGTCCACCAACTCCGCCCGGCGCCGCGCCTCACTGCTCTTGGCCAGGTCCGCGCCGACGCTCACGGCATGGATCTGGACATTGGCCTTACCGAACACCGTCCACGGATGCATATAGGCCACGCCCAGGCGCTCGGCCGTTCGATCGGCCTCATCCCAGTAGCGCCACGCGTCCCCCTCATGACCGGCCCGGGCACACGTCACAGCCTGGTGCAGATGCAGCGAACCCCACATTCCACGCAGGTCATCGCTGCCATCCTCTAGGTACGGTGCCAGCAGCCGGATCGCGTCATCAAGCAACTCCCGCGCCCCGTCGAAATCGGCCACCGCGCGGCGGACATTCCCCAGCACCCACGCGGCCCCGGCCAGGCTCTCGGGCGTATCCGCGTCCTGCGCCGCGGCGATGCCACGGTCTGCGGTCAGCCACAGCAGTTCCGGTTCGGAGGTCCATGCGAGTAGTTGCTCGCACAGCCCGTACACATGAGCCAGGGCGGCGTTCGCCACACGCCTCTCGGTACCCTCGGTAGCCCTAACGGCCGCCCGGGCGTCCGTGATGAGCGAGGGCAGCAGACGCCCGACGTCCGTCCGTTGCGTGGACGAACGATGCCACAACTGCCATGCGTCGCTGACGCGGCTCTGGAGTGCGCCTGCATCAACCTGGGCGGGTTCCAAGGTAAGCGGCTGCGCATGCACGGCCTCCCGGATCGCCGGCACCGCCGGATGGGGGATGCGCCTCCACGCCGCCACCGGCACATCCACCTCATCGCCCAGAAGTTGGGCGAGGTTGGTAACGGCGAGTATCTCGGCAAGCTTCAACAAAACGGACAATCGCGGCTCACCACGACGCCCCTTCTCGATGTCCTTCAGCCACTGCCCGGACCGCCCGACGAGACCGGCGACGGTCTCCCTCGTCATCCCTTTCCGCTCACGAATGATCTGAATACGTGCACCGATACCCTTACCGGCCAGATCATCGACCATAGAAGCCGCCCTACACTTTGCGTGCGCCTTTGCCTAAAGCAAAGGTACGCCTCCCGTCACCTACGTGTCAGGCTTGTAGCACGCCAAAGGCAGAAGCAGTGGAAGGAACGTCGCATAAAGAAGCAATTGCCACATCAGCGCCGACCGTACCATCTCACCCGCCCATGCAAGCACCTATGCTCACTGGCCTTATATCCTGCTTGCAACTTGAGACAAAGTTGTGTGCAGGATCGCCAGCAACAATATTTTTCAATAACTGGAAGATCATCTAAATTCGCGCTAGAGTCCCTTCAAGCGAGACCGCTCTCCTCACCCAGGAGATGTCCCCTTGTGTGCAGGTCCGCCTGTGCGTTTTCCCCGCACTTGCGGGGATCGAGCACCATTGGCTCAGCTACCCGAACGAGCCGTACACAGCACCAGGAATATGAGTGACCTCCACTGCCGGGCAGAGCTCACTCCGTCCCACCCGTTCCAACCGCGTGGCCACTGCAATGCCGCACACCTAGAAGAGAGCAGGAACATGTTATTTGTACCACCTCCTGATGACGCGTTTCACACTCGTACAGCGCGGATCATCGTCGTCGCTGCCGTCATTGCTGCCTGCGCCGCCATAGCCACCTGGTTCATGGCGGACCGCTACATGGAAGGCGCGGGTGGTCCCCTCGTCCCCTCCGCCGCTGCGATCGCGATGGGCGGGGCGGCGTTCGTAAAGATCATCGGGCTGCTCCGGCGAGGCGGTTGGTGAACATGCGGGCCCACTCCCTGGCCGCCTGGGCGAAGGCGGCCGGGGGCCGGTACCACCCGCTGGTCTGTCATGTGCTAGATACGGCGGCGGTGGCTGAGCGGTTGATCGGCAAGCTGCTTGGGCCTCAGTGTTTTGCGGAGTTACGGGCCGGGTTCGAGCCGTTAGGGAATCCGGATGGGTGGATTGCGACCTTGTGCGGCCTGCATGACCTGGGCAAATACAGCCCGGCTTTCCAGGGCCTCAAGGCCGACCTCGCGGCGGACCACTTCCCCGAGCGGGCGGCGGCGGATGTGAAGGCCGTGCGTAAGCCGGCGGGGTTGAAGCAGCGGGTCGATACACCACACGGGTTGCTGACCGCGATGCATCTGAAGGACATGCTGCTCCGCTGGGGTGCGACGCAGGAAACGGCCGAGATCATCGCCGTGGCGCTCGGTGGGCACCACGGGTACTTCCCGGACGGCAGTGCGTTGCGGCAGGCGCGGCGGGAGATCAACCACCATGGTGGCCCCGCCTGGGAGGGATGGCGGGACTCCTTCGTCAAGGACATCGTCACGTTACGCGGGCTGCCCCTCGACGCGGCGTGGGAGAAGGTGCACATGAGCGCCGCCGCCGCGGTCGGGTTCGCCGCGTTGGCGTCGGTCAGCGACTGGATCGCGTCAAATACCGGAGACTTCCCGTACGCCGACGCGCCCGACCCCGCCACGTACGCCAACGAGACCCAGCGCCTCGCCACCGAGGCGGTGCGCAACCTCGAACTGCACCCCTGGACACCTCCCACGACGTTCGCCGAGCTCTTCCCCGCCGACAGCCCTCGCCCCGTGCAGGTTCTCGTCGAACACATCACCGCCGATCGAGACGAACCCGCCCTGATCATCATCGAGGCCCCCACCGGAGAGGGAAAGTCCAAGGCCGGGCTCCAGGCCGCCGCCGCCCTCGTCCACAGGCTGAACCTGATCGGCGCGTACGTCGCGATGCCGACCCAGGCGACCAGCAACCAGATGCTGACCGAGGTGCAGGACCTCCAGAAGCGCCTCGGTGACAACCGGACCATCGTGCAGTTGATCCACTCCGCCGCGAACGAATACCCCACGGATGTCGGCCGCGACGACCCGGACGACTCCGACGTACAGGCCCAGAAGTGGTTCACCCGCAAGAAGAGCCTGCTCACCCCGCTCGGCGTCGGCACCGTCGATCAGGCGATGAAAGGGGCCATCCGATCTGGTCACTTCTTCGTCCGGCTGGCCGCGCTGTCCGGGAAGGTCGTGGTGATCGACGAGGTACACGCCTACGACACCTACATGTCCACGATTCTCGACCGGCTGCTCACCTGGCTCGGACGCCTCGGCACCTCGGTGGTGATGCTGTCGGCCACGCTGCCCGCGAGCCGCAGGGAGGAACTGATCCGGGCCTGGCAGTCGGGCCTGCTGCGCAGTCTGCCCCGCGAGACGCCCGCCCCCGAGCCGCACCTCGGTTATCCCCGGGTGACGGTGGCGGGCAAGGCCAGTGTGATGAGCTTGGACACCGGCCTTTCCGACCTGAACGCCGGGCGGAAGATCCGGTTGGCGCACGTACCCGATGAGGACATCGCGGACTGGGCGCTGGACCGCGCGGCCGACAGCGGGTGCGTCGCAATCGTGCACAACCTGGTACGCAGGGCGGAAGCCACCTACACGACCCTGGAAAAGCGGATCGCCGCCCTGCCACCGCACGAGCGCCCCCGCCTGATCGCCATCAACGGCCCCATGCCCACCGGTGAGCGCAAGGCGGTCGAAGCCGACCTCAGGGCCTTCTTCGGGAAGAACGGCACCCGGCCGAGGGCCATCGTGGTCGCCACGCAGGTCCTCGAACACGGGCTCGACCTCGACTTCGACGCCATGCTGAGCGACCTTTCCCCCATCGACCGGCTGATCCAGCGGGCCGGGCGGCTGCACCGCTTCAGCAGGCGCGGTGAACCGGTACTGGCCATCGCCGGAGTCGAGGACACCGACGCGGGGCCGCGGTTCCCTGCCTACCTTGACCGGATCTACGCCCCGATGACGTTGATGCGTACCTGGGCACTGCTGCGCGAGCGGACCGCCCTGGAACCCGCCGTGGAGGTGACGGAGCTGATCGACGCCGTCTACGGTCCCGACGAGGCGATCCCCTGCCCGGCCAAGTGGGAGGAATCCTGGCGCACCGCGGCCGAGAAGCTGACGCGGGAACGGCAGAAGAACGAGCGCGACGGCCGCGTGATGTACCTGCCGCACCCAATCGCGGTCACCCATCTCGGCGAGCTGACTCGGCACGGCAAGAGCGCACGCCAAACACGGCAGCAGAAGGGAGAGAAGCGTGGCGGAGTCAGTTGACGTGGTGCTGTTCCGAGCCGAGGGGGACGGCCGGGCCGTACCGATCCTGGGCGGCCCGCCGATCGACCTCACGGCCCCCATCCCGCCCGGCATCGAGGTATTGGAGGCCCTGGACGGCTCGGCGATCACGCTCGACACCTCGGCCGGGGTGCCCGTCGAGGTCGTAGAGGCCATAGCGGCGACGCCCACGCCGCCGCCCTTCCGTGGCTCGCCCTGGCTTCGCGAGTACCGGTATCTGCTGCTCAACGACGGGTGGTGCGAGGTCGCCGGTTACGTGCTGCGCTACCGCGAACACTTCGGCCTGCTCGTGGAGGAACCCGAGCCGACCCAGCAGGAGGCATCCGCACCGACGCGTACGCCAATGCCCGCGAGCAGGGCGGCCACAACCTCCTTCGACCTGCTCACGCAGAAATGGATACCGGTCATGGGCACCGATGGCCGGCACTGGTCCACCGGCATCGTGGACTTGTTCGGCCAGGCCCACGCGATCCGCCGGATCGCCACGGAGGCCCCGACGATGACGGCCGCCCTGCACCGGCTGCTGCTCGCGATCCTGCACCGCGCGTACGACGGCCCGGCGAGCGAGGCGGAGTGGAGCGCGCTGTGGAAGGCCGAACGGCTGCCCACCGGCCCGATCGCCGAGTACGCCGAGCGTCACCGGGAGCGGTTCGACCTGTTTCACCAGCGCCTGCCGTTCATGCAGTGCCCGGACCTGGCCGGCCTGGACCCGTCCTCGGCCGCGAAGCTGGTGCCGTACCGGGCGGTCGGCAACAATGTCACGCTCTTCGACCACACCACCGCCACGGACACGATCACACTGTCCCCGGCCGAGGCCGCCCGCTGGCTGGTCACCCTGCACGCCTTCGACCCGGGCGGCATGAAGACCCCCTATGAGAAGGACAAGTCATCGGAGCAGGCCCCCTGCAACCGGTTCGGCGTGGTGCTGGTGGAGGGCGAAACGCTCAAGGAGACCTTGCTGCTCAATGCCTTGGTCTACCAGCCTGGCCTGGAGAAGCCCCGCATGACCACCGAGTACGACCGGCCGGTCTGGGAGAACGCCCCGCCGCCCCCGACGCCCGACAAGCGCGTCGCGCGCGGCTGGACCGACCTACTGACCTGGCCGTCCAGGCGGGTTCTACTGTCCGCCCCGGGCGACACCGTGGACGGCGTGGTCATCACTCCGGGCACCCGGCTCGACATCAGGACCCCCGACGAGGAACTGATGGCGGCCTTCCGCCGGCCCCGTGACAACAAGGGCCGGTTCAAAGCGGATGCACCCATGTACCCGGTACGGCTGCATCCGATGCGCGGCATCTGGCGGCACAGCGTCGAACTGCTGCTGACCGACGTGTGGGAGGAGGGCAGGAACCGGCAACGGCCGGTCGCTCTCGACCAGATCGCCGAGCTGGCCGAACGAGGGCTGATCCCCCTGGACACGGTCCACACGCTGCGCGTGTTCGGGCAGCGGCTCGACTCCAAGGGGGCGGTGGTCGAAACCTGGCTGGAGGAGCAGATCCCCGCACCGGTACCGCTGCTCCGGGCGCGGGATGAGACCCTTGGCGCGCTGATCGGCACGGCCATCACGCTGGCCGACGACGCGGGGTCCGCGCTGCACGCGTTGCAGGAAGATCACCGCAAGGAGTTCGGCTCCGACAAGACGCCGGACATCGACCATTACTACTGGCCAGGGCTCTCCGCTCCGTTCGGCCGATTCCTGATCGGTCTCGGTGCGGCCCGCGCGGCGGGAAACTCTGAGGCGCCCGCCGCCCAGGAATGGGCACGGCAGGTCCGGCGGCTCGCGGTCACCGCCGCGGAGGGGTGGGCCAAGGGAACGCCTGCGGAGGGCCGCATGGCAGCGGCCCTCGGCCGGCGCTACGGCGACTTCAGTAAGCGGCTTGACCGGTCGAAACGCTGGTTCGAGGAGAAGGTCCGCGGCTACGTCACCAAAACGGAGGACGACGATGCCTGAGTCGGTCGCAGAACGACGTGGCAATTACGTCACATACCTTAACAACCTGGGGCATGCGCTGCGGTCGGACAATCCATACCAGGTCTCCGACGCCCGCCGCACACTCGCACGCCTGCGGCGCGCCTTCGTGGAGGGCAGGCCGCAGGGCCAGGCTTACCAAATCGTGTACAAGCACGACCCGCCATCCGACTCTGAGGAGGCGGAGATCTGGCTGCTGCTCGGCAGTCTGTTCGCGCTGCACCCGGCGAGCTGGAACGGCGGCGGAGGCCGCCACACGATCGGAGCCTCGCTGGGCAGGCTGCACCGCAAGCTGGACAGCCCGGCGGTCGAGCGGCGGCTCATGGCATTGCTCGCCAGGGACAAGAACTCCCTGCCGCACCATCTGCGCCAGGCCGTCCGCCTGTTGTCCGCCCATGACGTGCCGGTCCACTATGGGCGGCTGCTCGACGACCTCCTCGTACTGCTGGGCGACCAGCACCGGGGCGACCGGGCGAGCAAGATCCGCCTCAAGTGGGCCGAGGAGTACTACCGCGAAGCCCCGGCCACCGACTCCACGGAGACGACGGAATGATCACCGAGTTGCACCTGCTCCAGTCCTTTCCGGTCAGCAACTTGAACCGGGACGACGTGGGCCAGCCCAAAACCGCGACCTTTGGCGGGTACGTCAGGGGGCGGATCTCCAGTCAGAGTCTCAAGCGAGCCGCCCGGCTGCTGTTCGACAGGTACGGGCTGGACAGGGCCGAGGTGGGGGTGCGTACCAAGCGGCTGCTGGACAGCGTGGTTGCGGCGCTGCACGACAAAAACCCCGACGAGGCGCGTCCCATCGTCATCGCGGCGCTGCAACAGCTCGGTTTCGGGCTGGACGCCAACAAGGGGCTCACCGAGTACCTGCTGTTCGTCGGGCGGGAGTCGGTCGAACGGCTGGCCGACCACTGCCGGGACAACTGGGACAAACTTCAGACGTTCGCCGAGGCCAAGACGGAGGCGCAGAAGAAGAAGATCAAGCCGGACAGGGCCGCGCAGGCGGAGATCCGACGCATTCTCGATGCGAGCCGGGCCGCCGACATCGCGTTGTTCGGGCGGATGATCGCCGACAACAAGGATCTCAACGTGGACGCCGCCTCGCAGGTGGCGCACGCGATCTCGACCCATGTCGTGCTCACCGAATTCGATTTCTACACCGCCGTGGACGACTTCAAGCCTGAGGACGAGTCCGGGGCCGACATGCTCGGCACGATCGACTTCAACACCGCCTGCTACTACCGCTACGCCAACGTGGACCTCACCCAGCTCGCCAAGAACCTGCAAGGTGACGTCGATCTCGCCAAGCGGACCGCGCGGGCCTGGCTGCTGGCGTTCGTCAACGCCGTGCCCGGCGGCAAGCAGAACTCGATGGCGGCGAGGACCATGCCCGACACTCTGCTCGGCGTGGTCCGTGAGCATGGGGCGTGGAACCTGGCCAACGCCTTCCTCAACCCCATCACCGACGCCGACGTCATGCAGGCGTCCACCACGGCACTGGTCGAGCACTTCGGCAAGCTGCGCGGCTTCTATGGTGACGACCAGATCCGTGCCGCCGTGGCCGCGTCCGTGTCGGGGAAGATCTCCGATGTCGCAGGCGTGCAGGTGGTGGGCAGCCTGAACGACTTCACCACCAAGGTGATCGACGCCGGGAAGTACGGGCTGTGATCGCGTCACTTCCGCTTTGTTTCGACGGGCCGATGCAGTCGTGGGGGATCAGGTCGCGCGGGATCATCCGGGACACGATGCCCGAACCTACCAAATCAGGTGTTGTCGGCCTGATGGCAGCCGCGATGGGGATCGACCGGGACGATGACGCGGCGCTTGCCGAGTTGGCCCGGCTGCGGCTGGCCGTGCGGGTGGATCGTGAGGGGGTCATGGAGCGCGACTATCACACCGCTCAGAACGTGCCCACCACGCAGGGCACCGGGCACCGGACAGTCGTGAGTGAGCGCTACTACCTGGCCGATGCGCTCTTCCTCGTGGTGCTTGAAGGCGAGGAGAGCATGCTCGACAGGGTCGCCGCCGCTGTCCGGAATCCGCACTGGCCGCTGTCGTTCGGGCGTAAGGCGTACGTCCCGGCCCGTCCCCTGCTCGAACCAGGAGGGGGACCTGAGCCAGAGCCGGCCGAGGAGATCCTGAAGCGGCACCAATGGTTGGTGAGGAGAGACACTCCGGCAGAGCCGCTGCGGACGGTTGTTGAGTGTCCGCCCGGGACACCCGGTGCGGAGGTCCGGTACGACCAGCCGGTCAGTTTCCGGGCGAACGACCGGCGGTTCGCCGCGCGGGCCGTCCGGATCGGGGAAGTGGTGCTGACCGGTGAAGGGGCGGGCCGGTGTTCCTGACAAAGCTCATCGTCAACCCCAAGTCCGCCGCCTTTCGCCGGGACGTCACCGACGTCCACGACATGCATCGGACCGTGATGTCCGGCTATCCGGAAATGCCGCCCACCGGCACGTTCCGCAGTGAGCACGGCGTGCTGTGGCGCATCGACACACTCCCGAACGGCCAGATCGTCCAGTACGTGCAGAGCCGTACCGAACCAGACTGGAGCGCCCTCCCCGCCGATCTCCTCCTCAGAGCGGCAGAGGTACGTTCCCTACAACCGGTGCTGGACGCCGTCGCGCCGGGCCGGAGGTTCGCGTTCCGGCTGATGGCCAACCCGACGCGCTGCGCGCACATCAAGGACAGCGCAGACCGTAAGCGCGTACCGTTGCGGCAGCCCGCCCAGCAGCTCGAATGGCTCATCGGCAAGGGCGAGCAGCACGGTTTCGTGATCCCGGTCAGCCGTCAGGGCGGCCCCGACGTCGCGCCCAGCCCGGCCCCGAGGCTGATCGGGAAACGCCGCGAGAGCAGCAAGATCACCATTGATCCGGTCCGGTTCGACGGCCATCTCGTGGTCACCGACGCAGACCTTTTCACGACCGCGCTGACCACGGGCATCGGCCGGGCCAAGTCCTACGGCTGCGGCCTGCTGAGCCTCGCCCCGGCCAGAATCAAAGCGTAGGAACGACCATCGGCGTGCCGGTCACCGGGTCCGGGACGACGACGCAGGGCATCCCGAAGACGTCCTCCACCAGCGCCGCGTCGATCACCTCCCCCGGCGGCCCCTCCGCCGCGATCTTCCCGTCCTTCATCGCCACGATGTGGTCGGCGTACCGGCACGCCTGGTTGATGTCGTGCAGTACCGCCACGATCGTGCGCCCCTGGTCGCGCAGCCGGGCCAGCAGGGCCAGCAACTGGTACTGATGCGCGATGTCCAAAAACGTGGTCGGCTCGTCCAGCAGCAGGTGCCCGGTCTGCTGGGCCAGGACCATCGCCATCCACACTCGCTGCCGCTGCCCGCCGGACAGTTCGGTGACCGGGCGCTCGGCGAGGTCGGTGACGCCGGCCGCCGCCATGGCCTCGTCCACGGCCCGTTCGTCGGCGGCGGACCAGGTGGACAGCGGCGACTGGTGGGGGTACCGGCCGCGGGCGACGAGTCGCTTGGCCACGATGTTCTCCGGAGCGAGCAGGTTCTGTGGCAGGAACGCGATCTCTCTGGCGATGGCCTTGGGGCGGTAGCCGCGGACGTCCTTGCCGTCCAGCAGTACGGCCCCCGCCTCGGGCCGCAGCAGGCGGACCAGGGCGCGCAGCAGGGTGGACTTGCCGGAGGCGTTCGCGCCGACGACGGCCGTGAACGCGCCGTCCGGTACGGCGACGTTCAGGCCCGCCGACACGACGCGCTCGCCGTACCCGAGCGTGATCTCCCGCGCGGCGAGCCGCGCATCGGCGACCGTCATGCGCGTCGCACCTCCCGATAGAGCAGCCAGATCAGGTAACAGCCGCCGATGACGGTGGTGACCACCCCGACCGGCAGCGAGATCGGGGCGAGCAGCAGTTGCGCGGCGAGGTCGGCGGCGAGCAGGAGTACCGCGCCGGTCAGGGCGGCGGGGGCGAGCGGTACGCCGGGCGCGCCCGCGAGCCTGCGGCCGATCTGCGGCGCGGACAGCGCGATGAACGCGATCGGGCCCGCGACCGCGGTGACCGTGGCCGTGCAGGTGACCCCGGCGAGTACCAGCAGCAACCGCAGCCGGGGCAGGTCCACGCCGGAGGTCATCGCGATCTCGTCGCCGAGCGCCGCCTGCTGGATCGCGTGCGCCAGGAAGGGGGCGCCGGCCGCCAGTACGCCGATGACGGCGAACGGCAGCAGCACGTCCTCCCAGTTGACGCCGTTCAGCGAGCCGGCGTGCCAGGCGGTGGCCGCGATGGCGACCTCCAGTTCGGCGCGCAGCACGATCCAGGAGTTCAGTGCGACCAGGACGGCGTTGACGGCGATGCCGATCACGATCAGCCGCAGGCCGCTGAGCCCGCCGCGCGCCGACAGTACGTAAACCGCGGCGGCGGTCACCAGCCCGCCGAGGATCGACCCCGTGGCGAGCTGCGCCGACGTGCCGCCGAGCACGGTGATCACGACCAGCGCCCCGGTGTACGCGCCGGAGTCCAGGCCGATAACGTCGGGGCTGCCGAGCGGGTTGCGGGTGAGGTTCTGGAAGACCGCGCCGGACAGGCCGAGCGCCGCGCCGAACACCAGGGCGGCGGCCACCCGGGGCGCGCGCCACTCGGTGATCACCACAACGGCGTCGCCCTGTCCGGCCAGGGCGCGCAGCACCTCGGCGGGACTGGCCCAGGTCGCGCCCTGGCACAGGCCGAGCAGGGCGAGCGCCAACGCGGCCACGGTCAGCGCGGCGACGGTGATGACGGTGCGCCGTTCGGGTGCGGCGGAGCAACGGCCGAAGCGCAGTACGTACGCCCTCACGATGACACCGTCCCGTAGCGGCGGACGGCCCAGATCAGGGCGGGTCCGCCCAGAAAGGCGGTCACCACGCCGACCGGGACCTCGCCGGTGGGTAGCAGGATGCGGGCCACGACGTCGGCGGCCACCAACAGCACCGGGCCGACGATCATGGTGAGGGCGATCAGCCAGCGCACCGAGCCGCCCGCCGCGCGGCGGACCAGGTGCGGCACGATGAGGCCGGCGAACGTGATCGGCCCGGCCACCGCCGTGGCGGCGCCGGCCAGGAGGGTAACGATCAGCAGGGCGGTCACCCGGGTCCGTGTGACGTGGCCGCCGAGGCCATGGGCGACCTGTTCGCCCAGTGCCAGCGTGCCGAGCGAGCGGCTGAGCGCGAGCGCGCCGAGGACCGCCCCGGCGATCACCAGCAGTGGCAGCGTCAGCGGGGCCTGTTCGCGTCCGGCCAGCGTGCCGATCGACCAGAACCGGTACTCGTCGAAGACGTCGGGCAGCATCAGCCGCAGCCCGAGCGACAGCCCGGCGAGCACCGAACTGAGCGCGAGGCCGGTCAGTACCAGCCGCAGCGGCGACGTACGGCCGACTGCGTAGACCAGGGCGGCGACCAGCACCGCCCCGATGGCGGCGAGCGTGAGCTGGGCGGGCTGTGACCCGCCGAGGCCCAGCGCGCCGCCCAGCGTGATCGCGAAACCGGACCCCGAGGTCACGCCGAGCAGGCCCGGTTCGGCCAGCGGGTTGCGGGTCATCGCCTGGATGAGCGCGCCGGACACGCCGAGCGCCGCGCCGACCGCGATCCCGAGGACCGTCCGCGGCCCCCGCACGTCGCGGACGATCAGGTGGTCGTCGGTGCCCGCGTACGCGGTCAGCGCCCGCCACACCTCCTCCAGCGGTACGCCGTGCGCGCCCACGCTCACGCTCGCCACGGCCGCGACGACGAGCAGAACCAAGCCCCCCACCAGGAAGGCGACCCGCCGCCGAAAGACCCGCGCCGGTTCAGTCTTCGACAAGCCCGGCTACTCCGCGCTTCCAGTAGCCGGTGATCAGTGCGTCCATCCGTCCCGCGCTCCACGCGCGCAGCGGCCTGATGTCGCCCGCCTCGCCCGCCGCGAACAGGAACGCCCGGTCGGATAGGTCCAGCGAGCGCACGACGTCGGCCAGTGTGGAACCGCCGCCCTCCCTGACCAGGCGGACGATCTCCAACCCGGGCCGCCCGGGCAGCGGGTAGTCGTGTTCGGCGGGATCGTCGCACTCGATCACGACATGTGCGGATACGTCGGCCGGGGCCTCCTCCAGCCAGCGCGCGGCGGCGGGCAGCGCCGTGGGGTCCACCGCGAAGACGTAGTGGTCGTAGGTGTGCGGGAACGCCTTGGCCCCGGGCGGCCCGGCGACCACGACCGCATCGCCGACCTGGGTCTTCTCCGCCCAGGTGGAGGCGAGGCCGCCGTCGTGCAGCACGAAGTCGAGGTCGAGTTCGCGGGCGGCGGCGTCATAGCGCCTGATCGTGTACTTCCGGGTGGGCGGCATGGGGTGCGGCCAGTCGAGCATCTGCTGGTCGTTGGGGACGGGGGCGCGCAGCGTGCCGTCCAGGTCCGGGAACACGATCTTGACGTGGTCGTCGGCCTGGTAGGTGTGGAAGCCGTCGAGCCCGGGACCGCCCAGCGTCAGCCGCAGCATGCGCGGGGTCAGCTCGTGCCGAGCCACGATCGTGGTGGCACGGACGCCGATCGGGTACGGCACGCGGACGTTGCCGCTGCCCGCCCGGTGGTGCGCGGCCACCTTCTCGCGCGGGTCGGACCTGTCCTCAGTCGTATGGCTCATGGCTTGAGCAGCGGCGCGAGCGCCTGGTCGATGGCGTCGAGGGTCTTCGTCGCCGACCGGTAGGTCGCGGCCTCGGTGTACCGCAGCGGGAACGCCTTGCCGGCCTTCACCGCGGGCAGCGACGGCCACAGCTTGGATTCGAGGACGTGCTTGATGGCCGCGTTGGGGGTGCCGTCCGGCTGGACGGAGTACGTGATCGCGTCGGCCTCGCCGAGGCTGTCCGGAAGCTCCTCGATCGCGGAGTATTCGGCGACGTCCTTGCCGCCGCCGCCCTTCTCCTTGACCTCGCCGTAGTAGGTCACCCCGATGTCCTGCGCGATGTTGGTGCCCCAGGAGCGGGCGTATTCGCGGTGGAAGGTCCCCTTGGCGACGTCGCCGTACGACCCGACGTGCCCGAACTTCACTCCCTTGAGCGCGTCGCGGTACTTCTCGGCCAGCTCGCCGGCCTTCTTCTCGTAGGCCGCCTTCTCCGCCTCGAAGTAGGACAGCCGCCCGGCCGCGTCGGACTGGCGGCGGGACAGCTCGCGCCAGGCGTCCGGCACGGTGGGGCCGATGTGGATGGTGGGCGCGATCGACGCGAGCCGCTTCATGTCCACGTCGGCGAGCACCGGCTTGGGCACGCCGATCACGATCAAATCCGGCTTGGCGGCGGCGACGGCCTCGTAGTTGGTCTCGGCGGCGGTCTCGCCCGCGACCTTGGTCAGCTTCTCGTAGGTGGCGCGGTCCGCGTCGGTCATCAGCGGTACGCCGCGCTGCCAGGTGGAGATCCCGACCAGGGAGGCCCCGGCCTCGATGAGCACCGGCACGGCGTAGCCCGTCGCGATGACGCGCTTGGGATTGACCGGGATGGTGATGTCACCGTTGTCGGCCTCGAAGACCCGGGTCTCGGCCGCGCCCTCCGATCCGGCCGCGCCGGGGGAGGCGGTGGAGGCGGT
>NZ_POUA01000173.1 GCF_003236385.1 Spongiactinospora gelatinilytica | reverse complement strand
CCACCACGCCCCCCTCACCGCCGCCGCCCGCCCCGAAGGCGGCCTGTCCATCACCGTTCAGTTCGGGGCGGCGCGTCGTTCGTAGCGGGCGCGGGCCAGGTCGTAGGCCGTGCGCAGCAGGTCGCGGGTGGTCGCCTCGGTACGCGGGCCCGGGTTCAGCACCGCCAGCCAGCCCATGGTGCCGTAGAGGGGGTGCGCGATCAGGGTGTCGGTGGCGCCGGGGTCCTGGCCGGTGGCCGGTTCGCGTGGAGTGTGCCCGGTCCAGCGGACGAACTCCTCCTTCCCGGTGGCGATGTTCACCCGGAAGACGTCCGGGCGCTCCAGACGTGAGGTCTCGTCGCCGGGGTAGTTCTTGGTCACGACCGTCGCGAACGGCTGGACGTTGACAGGGGTGACGCCGTCGGGCGCGTAGTAGAAGTACGTGTCGCCCCAACTGATCTCCGGGGATCCGTCGCCGGGCTGCGGCCTGAGGGTGAGGACGCCGTCGAGGGCGGCCACGAAGCCGATGATCTCTTCCATGGTCATGTGCTCTAGCGTTGCATTGAGGTGCTTGTGGAGACTTAGCAGCGTGGACGAAGGGGCTTCGGCTTGTCAGGTCTCAAATCGGGGGGCATGCGGACCGTCGATGTCGCGCGGCGGGCGGGGTACTCCGTCCAGCAGGTCCGCAATCTCGAACGCGATGGTGTGCTGCCGCCCGCGACGCGTACGGCCACGGGCTACCGGAGGTACGCGGAGGTGCACGTGCGGTCCGCGCTGGCCTACCGCGCCCTCGCGGCGGGGGTGGGCCCGGCCGAGGCCAGGAAGATCGTCCGGGCCGTCCACCGGTCCCCGGTCGCCCAGGTGCTCGCCCTGCTCGACGCCGCGCACGCCAGGCTCGACACCGAGCGCACCGAACTCCGGCAGGCCAGGGAGGCCGCCCAGGCGATCTCCGGCGAGCCGATCGAGGACGTACGCGCCTCGGACTCGATGAGCGTTTCCGAACTCGCCGCCGCTCTCGGCGTGCGCCCTTCGACCCTGCGGCACTGGGACGCGGAGGATCTGGTCGTCCCCGACCGCGACCCCGTGCGGGGAACACGCCGGTACACCCCCGCCCAGGTGCGCGACGCGCGGATCGTTCACCAGCTGCGCAAGGCCGGCCACCGCATCGAGCCGCTGCGGGCCCTGATGCCGGAACTACGCCTCGGCCGCAGATCCGCGGACATCACCGCCGCCCTGGACGCCAGAGACGCCGGCATCACGGCCCGCTCCAAGGCCCTCCTCGACGGCGCCGCCGCCCTCAGCGCCCTTCTCCCACCCTCGACCGGATAGCCTGCGTTCGGCAAGTACTCTGGACGCTGATCATCTAGCGGAAGGCGGCACGCATGGGTGTCACGATAGAACGCCTGTCTCCGGGAGACGGCGAGAACTTCCCCCAGCAGGGGGACGAAGTGACGATTCACTACGTCGGGACCCTCGAAGACGGCAAGAAGTTCGATTCCTCCCGCGATCGTGGGGCGCCGTTCAAGACGAAGATCGGCGTGGGCAAAGTGATCAAGGGGTGGGACGAGGGCGTGCCCCAGCTGTCGGTCGGGGAGAAGGCGGTCCTGGTCTGCACGTCCGACTACGCGTACGGGGCGCATGGCTATCCGCCCGTCATTCCCCCCAATGCCACGCTCCGGTTCGAGGTGGAACTCATCAAGATCGACTAGGCGGCGTCGGGCGTGCCGGGCGCCCCGGGACGGAGGAGGGGCATGGTCATGCCGTTACCCGTGTCGTTCGATGACGTTCGCGAGGCCGTCGGACGACTCGCCGGGGTCGTCCGCCGCACCCCCGTGCTCACCTCCCGCACCCTGAACGCCCTGACCGGCGCCGAGGTGTTCGTCAAGTGCGAGAACTTCCAGCGGGTCGGCGCCTTCAAGTTCCGGGGCGCCTACAACGCCGTCTCCCGGCTCGCCCCTGAGCGGCTGGCCAGGGGCGTCGCCGCGTACAGTTCGGGCAACCACGCGCAGGCCACCGCCCTGGCCGCGCGTGAACTGGGCGCCACCGCGGTCATCCTAATGCCCGCGGACGCGCCTGCTTCCAAGGTGGCGGCCACCGCCGGGTACGGCGCAGAGGTCGTCACCTACGACCGCTACACCGAGGACCGCACCGCGCTCGGCCGCGCCCTGGCCGAAGACCGCGGCCTGACCCTCATCCCGCCCTACGACCACCCGCACGTCATCGCCGGTCAGGGCACCGCCGCCCTCGAACTCCTTTCGGAGACCGGCGAGCTCGACACCCTGGTGGTGCCGGTCGGCGGCGGCGGTCTCATGGCCGGCAGCGCCATCGCCGCCAAGGCGCTCCACCCCGCGATCCGGGTCATCGGCGTCGAGCCGGAGGAGGGCGACGACACCAAGCGTTCGCTGGAGAGCGGCCGGCGGGTCACCATCCCGGTCCCGCGTACGATCGCCGACGGCCAGGCCCTGGCCACTCCCGGCGAGATCACCTTCGCCGTCAACCAGCGCCTGGCCGACGCCGTCGCCCTGGTCGGCGACGAGGAGATCGTCGTGGCCATGCGGTTCGCCTTCGAACGCCTGAAGATCGTCCTTGAGCCCAGCGGGGCCACCGCCCTGGCCGCACTGATGGCCGGTCGCGTGCCGGGCGCGCCGCGCCGGGTCGGCCTGATCGCCTCCGGCGGCAACATCGACACCCGGCGGTTCACCGAACTCATCGGCGCGCACACAGGTCAGCGGTAGGCGCGAAGGAACGCCTCCACCCCGTTGGCGACGATCGCGGGGATGTCGGCGCCCGCCGGGTCGTCCCGGAGCGCGTCCAGGGCGAGCAGGATGGTCAGCGCGGTGAAGTGCCGCGCCGCCCAGTGGGGGTCGCCCGCCCGGATCTCGCCGTCCCGGGCCAGCTTGGCGAACCGGTCTTCCAGGATGCGTTCGGGCTGCTCGTGCGCGCTCGCGGGCACCGGCGGGGTCGGCCACGCGTGGGAGGTCAGCCGCCGGAAGGTGACGTAGTCGGAGGATGGGAACGCCTCCGTCGCCACGCGCATCGCGAAGGCCGTCAGCGCCTCGCGCAGGTCGCGTCCTTCGGTGAGCTCCTGGTCGATCGCCGCGCGCACGGTCGCCACCACGGCCTCGTTGACCCGCACGAGCACGCTCAGGAAGAGGGCCTGCTTGTCGCCGAAGTGGTCATAAACCGTGCGTTTGGACACCTTCGCCCGCGCGGCGATGGCATCGACGCTGGTGAGCTCGTATCCGTCGCTGACGAACAGCGCCGTGGCCGCCGCCAGGATGTCCGTGCGCTTGCCCTCGGACCGCTGCCGCCGGCCGGGCGTCTGCGGGCCCGTTCTCACCATCCCCATGTTCCCACTCTTCTCTCAGAAATCTCTAAACTACACCGTGTAGTGTGCTTTTCGGAAGGGAGCACACATGCCGATCTCACCACCACCCGGAGCCCTGGCCGCCGGCATCCGGGCGCAGGGCCTCACCAAGCGATACGGGACCACGACCGTGGTGGACGACCTGTCCTTCACCGCCGCACCGGGCGTCATCACCGGATTCCTCGGCCCCAACGGCGCGGGCAAGAGCACGACCATGCGGATGCTGCTCGGGCTGACCCGGCCCACGAAGGGCGCCATCACGATCGGCGGCCGGCACATCTCCGAACTCGCCGACCCCTCGCGCGCGGTCGGCGCGCTGCTGGACGCCCGCGCGGTACACCCGCACCGCACCGCGTTCGACCACCTGCTGGCCATCGCCCAGACCGCGGGTCTCGGCCGCGAGCGGGTCGGGGCGGTGCTGGACCTCGTGGGGCTGACCGGCTCGGCCAACCGGCGGGCGGGGGAGTTCTCGCTGGGCATGAACCAGCGGCTCGGCATCGCGACGGCCCTGCTGGGCGACCCGGGCGTACTCGTGCTCGACGAACCGTTGAACGGCCTGGACCCCGAGGGCATCCGCTGGATGCGCACGCTGATGCGCGACCTGGCCGGGGAGGGCCGCACGATCCTGTTCTCCAGCCACCTGATGTCGGAGATGGAGCTGACCGCGGACGATCTCATCGTCATCGGCCGGGGCCGGCTCATCGCCGAGTCCTCCCTGGAGGACTTCGTGCGCGCCCACACCTCGCACGCCGTCACGGTCAGGTCGATGGAGCTGATCGAGCTGGCGGACGCGCTGAGCCGGCACGGCGTCGCGTTCGAGCGCGCGCCCGGCCCGAGCCTGCTGGTCACCGGTACCGACCCGGCCACCATCGGCAAGATCGCCGCCGCGCAGGGGATCGCCCTGGAGGAGCTGGCCAGGGTCCGCGAGTCCCTGGAGGACGTCTTCCTGCGGCTCACCCACGACGTCACCGATCACGAAGGCCACGCGGCATGAACATCCTGCGCTCGGAATGGACCAAACTCCGCAGTGTCCGCAGCACCTGGATCGCGGCCGTGAGCGCGGTGCTCTCCAGCGTCGTGCTCGGCGTGGTCGGCTCCTTCGACCTGCTCGGCGCACCCCCGGCCGAGCCGCCCGCCGGCTGGGACCCGACCGCGCTCGCCCTGAAGGGCTTCCTGTTCGCGCAGCTCATCATCGGCATGATGGGCGCGCTCAGCGTCACGCCGGAGTACGACACGGGCATGATCGGCACCAGCCTCGCCGTGGTCCCCGCGCGTTCCCGGCTGCTCGGCGCGAAGATGGTCGTCGTCGCCGCGGTCGGGTTCGTCACCGGCCTGGTCACGACGCTGGTCAGCTTCACCGTCGTGCAGCTCATGCTCGGCGGGACCGGCCTGCCGATGGCCGGTCTCAGCGATCCCGGCGTGGCGGGCGCGCTCGCCGGGGGCGTGCTCTATCTGACGCTCATCGCGCTCATCGGGGTGGCGGTCGGCGTGCTGACCCGATCGGCCACCGGCGGCCTGGCCGTACTCGTCGGCGCGCTCCTGCTGGTGCCCGCCCTCGCCCCGGCATTCGGCGACCGGCTCGCCGCACTCTGGCCGATCACTGCCGGTCAGGCCGCGTACACGGTGGTCCCGGCCGAAGGGATGGTCGCCCCCGGGGTCGGGCTCGCCGTACTGGTCGCGGCTGCGGCGGTCGTCGGCATCGCGGGCCACGTCGCCCTCCGGGCCCGCGACGTCTGAGAACCGCCGGTCAGCCCAGCTCCGGGGTCACCTCGGTGGCCAGCCGCTCCATCTGCTCAAGGTCGTCGAAGAGCGGGTTGAGCACGATCATCTGCGCGCCCGCCTCGACCACCGCGCACAGGCCCGCCACGCAGTCGCCGGGGGTGCCGGCCACCGCGACCGGGGCCAGCCCGGGCCGCCCGGCGTAGCCGTAGTGGTCGTCCAGGGCGTGGGCGATCCGGGTGCGGGCGCGCTCCGCGTCGTCGTCCACCGCGATGTAGACCCGCTTGGCGATCGGGAAGCCGGCGGGGTCGCGCCGCTGTTCGGCGAGCGCCTCCCGGATGATCCGGACATGCTCGGCGAACTGCACGGTGGTCACCGACCCGGCGCCGATGAAGGCGTCGCCGAGCCGTACGGCGCGCCGCAGCGCGTTCGGGTGCCCGCCGCCGAACCAGATCGGCGGGTGCGGGCGCTGGTACGGCTTGGGCTCCATGGCCGCGCCCTGCAACCGCCAGAACCGCCCCTCGAAGTCGACGCGGGGCAGGGTCCACAGATCCTTCATCAGCCGCAGCCCCTCGGCGAACCGGGCGACGAAGGTGTCCGGGTCCACACCGAAGGCCGAGAGCATCCGGCTGCGGCCGCCGATGGCGATGCCGACGTCCAGCCGGCCCAGGCTGAGCTGGTCGAGCGTGGCGATGGTCTTGGCCAGGTGCGCCGGGCTGTGCACGGAACTGATCAGCGTCGCGCAGCCCAGCCGGATCCGGGTGGTGCACGCCGCCGCGAAACTCAGCGTCTCCAGCGGCCCGAGGTGCGGGTGCGACCCGATGACCTGTTCCGTCGTCCATGCGCCCTCGAAACCGAGTTCTTCGGCGCGCGCGAGGTAGGCGCGCAGCGCTGTCGGATCGAACGGGCCGGGGCCGACGGTCTGTGGGATCGAGATGGCAAGCCGCATGCGCGAACCTTACAAGAACCGGCCCGGCGGCCATCGCCTCGGCCTGGCGGTCGGCAGGTCGGTCAGGGGGGTCGCCGCAGGCCGCGGCCTCGCAGGCGAGCAGCGTGTCCACGAAGACCCGCCGCTGCTCCGGGGTCAGCGGGGCCAGTGCCGCTCGCCGGGCCGCCGCGCGCGGGGCGAGCCATGCCGTGATCGCGGGCTGCCGGTCGGAGGTGACGCCGGTCGGCGTCCGGCCCGCCTGGTCGCCACGATCACGGACGCGCTGGACGGCGCGCTCGGCGAGGACGTCCGCGACCAGATCGCCGTGACGCCGATCGGCGTCCCGGCCGGCCGTGCGCGGCCGGCCGGGACGTGTGGATTCGGGGTCAGGCGTCGCAGAACCAGCCGTTCTCGCCCCAGCCGTGGTCGTTGACGTAGCCGTACGCGAAGCCGTACACCTGTTCCTTGTCCGGGCCGCTGAAGCTCTGGACGGTGAAGGTCTGGTCGCGCAGGAGGGTCTTGTTGGGGCCGCGGACGAGCAGGTCGTTCGCGCACACCGTGAGGCGGCGGCCGATGTCGTCGTTGCCCGCGTACGGGTACGGGCCTCCGGCGTGGGCCACCCCCGTGGACGCGGCCAGCAGGGCGACGAGGGTGCCGGCGCCCAATGTGAGCCGCGCGATGTTCTTACGTACCGTCATCAAACCATCTTCCTTTCTGTTTCGTTCCGCCCCCGATGAGGGGCTCGCATAGGGCACGATTTCTGTCAGGGAAATCCGTCGTCACGGTTTGTGGGACGTGGGAAGGACGGGATTTCCCATGCGGGCGTCCACCTGCGGTTTCCTCACCACAAACGGGATGGGAGCGGGATGAGCGGGACGGCGAGGCCGGGGCCGGGGAGCGGCGGCGAGGGGCCTGATCCGCCGGACGCGCAGCGGGAACTCGTGGAGTTGCTTCGGCAACTAGGGCGGATAACCCAGAAAAGGACGCAACGCGAACAGGCCGAAATTCTCGGTATTTCCGACAGCGCCTGGTCGCGCTATCTCAAGGGACATATCCCGCCGGATCAGACCTTACGCGCGATGCTCGATCGCGCCCGGATTCCGGTGCGGCACCACCTCGCCTACCTCGCCGCCCGTCAGAAGGCCGAGGCCACCGCCCGCCGGTCCGGGGCGGGCGCGAGTACCGCCACGGCCCGGGATCCCGGTGGGCCCGATGACCGGATGGAGGGGGAGCGGCCGCCTGAGGGTTCGCCGCCGCCCGCTGTCCGGCCTACGCGTGCGCCGCGCCCGAGGGGCCTGTGGTTGCTGCTGCTCGCCGGCGCGGTGGCGGCCGGGGTGGCGGTGCCGGCGGCGAACCGGGTCGCGGATCCGCGACCCGATGGCCCGCCGAGGCCGTGTGACCGTTTCGAGGTGACCGCGCAGACGTTGTCCGTGCGCGATCCGCAGGGCACGCAGACCGGCGAGTACTTCCGCAGGGGCGAGATCCTCACCGTACGGCTTCGCGAGAACGCCTCCGGCGCCAGGTACTGGTACGTCACGAGCGATCACGGCCTGGAAGGCTGGGTGTTCCCGTCGCCGCAGTGGTGGCGACCCGTCTGCGGCACGCCCTGAGGCGTCCGATGGTTCGCAATTCCTGAAAGAGCGGCGAACCGACCGGCACTCCTTGGTTGCATGGTCATCCGACCTATCGAGGAGTGTGATCGTGAAGTTCGCTTACCTAGGGGCGGCGTTGCTGGCGGCCGTGACGGCCACGGCGGTGCCGGCGGCCCCGGCCCAAGCCGCGGTGGCCGAGAACTGGGGCGAGTACTCGCGGATGATGCAGCGCAGCGCCGGTCAGCACTGGGCCGACGGCCAGGCGGCGGGGCAGTGGACGTGGAAGCCGTTGTCGGCCGATACGTCGGAGGTGAGCTGGGGCGACCCGAAGAAGTGGCCGCCGAAGAGCGCGGAGAAGTTCATTCACTCCGGTGACTGGGTCATGCTGGACGGCTGGCGGGACAACGGCACGTACTACACGGTCCGCGTCACCAAGGAGCAGATCGGCGACGCCACGTGCGGAAATCTCCGTACCATCGCCTCCTCCGGCCGGCAGCACTACGCGAAGTGGGACATCCCCGGCGAGGCGTACTGCCTGAAGGCGTGGGGGAAGATCACCGAGCAGTCGTCCGGCAAGGTGGTCGACTTCGGCCACACCCAGATCTGGCACCCGCCCGCGCCCTGCTCCAACCGCTACCTGCGCGGCGAGACCTGCATCAAGCAGTGGGAGTCCTGGTGGGACAACCAGGGGGAGCCCGGCGGGCCCATCACCAAGAAGCTGGAGCGCGACCAGCACATCGCGCGCGGCAAGGGCATGGCCTTCATCATTCAGCAGTACTTCCCCAAGCCCTGGAAGTCGGAGGCGCGGTCGTACTGGAACTGGTGACGAACGCCACCTGAGCGGAGCGGGTGGGCCCGCCGCATCGTCGCCGCAGAAAATAAAATAGCTTCAGATTTTGCGGACTCATGCATAATTCGGATGTTCTGGACGGCATTTACGCCTTTTATTGGACGTGATGTGGTTCGGGGTGACACCATGGCTTCGTCCTGCTCTCCGCCGAGTACGGCGACCGCCTTGTCCGCCCCCAGACAACCGAATGGATCTATGTTATGTCCGACGGCGCGAACGCGCCCGCTCTCCGCGAATTCATCGCCGAGCTGAACCGGGCGCGGTGCGCGGCGGGCCCGCCCACATATGCGGAGCTGGAGCGGAGGTCCAAGCACTGCGAGGCCCCCTACGCCGGGCCCAGGCCGGCCGTGCAGCCGCTACGGGTGTCCACGACCCACGACATCCTGACCGGGCGGCGCAGGGGGCTGCCGCGCTGGCAGTGGGTGGCCTCGTTCATCACCGTCCTGCACGTGCTCGCGGCGGAGGCCGGGCTGGACCCGGCGGCCATCGGCGCCCTTGAGGAGTGGAAGGCCAGGCACGAGGCGGCCGACGCCGCCCTGGACGCGGCCAGGCGGGCCGCCCGCGTGCGGGTGCACGCGGGCGGCGGCACCCCGCGCACGGCCGACCGCGAATCGCGGCACGCGCGCCGGGAGACCGGCGCGCTGGCCATGGCCAGGCGGTCCGTCGCCACGGGCTGGTGGCGGGCGGGGCATCGGGACGTCGTCCCGGAGTGGGAGGAGCCGTGCCTCAGCCTGGAGTCGGCGGCCAACCTCATCCGCGTCTACGGCGGGCACCGCGTTCCGGCGCTGCTCCAGACCCGGGAGTACGCCATGGCCGCGCTCCGACTGGACCGGCCCGGGCTCCCGGCGCGGTCGCTCGCGCGCCGGGCCGACCTGATGATGCGCCGCCGGACCATCCTGAGCAAATCCAACTCCGCCAAACTCTGGGCGATAATCGACGAGGCCGCGCTGCGCGCGCCCATCGACCGCGCGATCATGCGGGCCCAGGTGGTTTCGCTGATCCGGAGTTCGGAGCGGCCCGGCATCACCGTTCAGGTGCTGCCCCAGAAAACGAGCGGCGGCACGGCGGCCGGCGATCCCGTCGTTCTGCTCCGCTTTCCGGAAAGTGAGTTCTCCGATATCGTTTATCTCGAACACCTGACCGGCGGGCTATACCTCGACAATGCCGCCGACGTCAATCATTTCAGTCAGGTGCTGAGCCGGTCGGCCATCGAGGCGCTGCGGCCACCGGAAAGCCGGGCGTTCTTGCGGGAGTTCCTCATCTGACGGCCCAGGGGGATTGCGGTGAGCGGCGATGAGCAGGTCTTCCACTGGCGCGAGGCGGAGAAGGATCTGATGTCGGGGATCGACACGTCGGTGCCGCACTCCGCACGCATCTGGAACTACTGGATGGGGGGAAAGGACAACTTCCCGGTCGATCGGCAGGCCGGTGACGTGTTCGCCGGGCTCTATCCGGGAATCGTCGACATGGCCCGGGTGTCGCGTTACTACATCGCCCGCGTGGTCCGGTACCTGGCCCACGAGCTGGGCGTCCGCCAGTTCCTGGACATCGGCACCGGCCTGCCCAGCCACGACAACACCCACGAGGTCGCCCAGCGCGTCGATCCGCGCGCGCGCATCGTCTACGTCGACAACGACCCCATGGTGCTGGCGCACGCGCACGCGCTGCTCACCGCCGACCCCCGGGGCAGCACCGACTACATCGAGGCCGACCTCAACGACCCCGACACCATCGTGCGCGCCGCGAAGACGAAACTCGACTTCGACCGGCCCGTCGCGATCATGCTGATGGGCGTGCTCGGGCACCTCCCGGTGACCGGGCCCGGCGACGACGCCGCCCGCTCGATCGTGGACCGCCTGACGGCGGCCCTGCCGCCGGGCGGCTTTCTGGCCATTTACGACGGCACCGACACCGACCCGGGATACGTCGAGGCGATCCGCCGGTACAACGAGACCGGATCGCTCCCTTACCACCTGCGCACGCCCGAGCAGATCGCCCGTTTCCTGGACGGCCTTGAACTGATCGAGCCCGGCGTGGTGCAACTTCAAAAATGGCGGCCCGACGACAGTCCTTTCGGCCCGTCGGTGCCGGTCGACGCATGGGGCGGCGTGGCCCGGCGCCGATAAGGCGATCTTGCCCGTGCGGAAAGGGCTGCGATACTCGCCGGGAACGGGAATTCCGGCGAGAATCGAGGTCGATCATGAATGCACGCGGTATCGCCCGGGGCGAGTACCTGCACCGGAAAAACGCCGAGGACACCGACCGCCCAACGGTGTTCACCCTGCACGACCGGCAGTGGGATCTGCTGGCGAATGTATTCTCACCGGCCTGCACGCCGGCCACCGGGCTGTTCACCACATGGCTGGAATATCCAGTCGGCGGAACCTTCCTGGAAATGGGGTGCGGCGCCGGGGTGACTGCGGTTACCGCCGCGCTGTCCGGGTGCCGGGCGGTCACCGCCATCGACATCAACGCGTTCGCCGTGGAGAACGCCCGCCGCAACGCGGTACGGCACGGCGTCGCCGACCGGGTCCGCGTCCTGCGCGCCGACCTCTTCGACGGGCTCGGCCGGGACGAGACCTTCGACGCGATTTTCTGGAACTCCAACTTCGTCGACGCCCCACCCGACTTCATCGACGACACCGGCCTGCATCACGCGTTCTTCGACCCCGGCTACCGCGCGCACGAGCGGTACCTGCGCGAAGGACCGGCCCACCTGACCCCCGGCGGCCGGCTGCTGCTCGGCTTCTCCGACGTCGGGAACACCGCCCTGCTGGCCAGGCTGGCCAAGGAGTGCGACCTGGAGATGGTCCTCGTACACGCCGAACGGCGCTTATCGGAGCAGGACGTCGAGTTCGAGATCTTCGAGTTCCGCAGGGCGGCAGGCTCGGCGGCTGAATAGCCACGAGATCCGGCGGGGAAGGATTCAGGCGGTCTTTCCCCGCCGTTCCCTTTGCGATCACCCGTGGACCACCCGCCGCACCCACCCGCCCGTTCGGCGACGCGGAGGGTCGGGTGGCCGCTGCCAAGCGACCGTTGACCGATATCTGCATCTGTGACCGCTATCCGGGCGCACATAACGCACTTTATGGTCAGTGCGTCCGTGATCAGGACCTCTGCGTACCACGTTTCCGCAGGCGGAGGATCACGGGCCACGGGGGAGCACCACGCAAGGGAGGCCGTGTGAAATCCTACAGAATCCGTTGGTTCGGCGTGGCGGTGACCGCTGCGGCGACCGTGACCGCCCTGACGCTCACCACTGCCCCGTCACTAGCCGAGCCCGCCCCGCCGACCGACCCCCAGACGACGTCCGCCGACTCCCAGACCTCCGCTGACGCGCAGGCCGCGCCCGGGTGCGCGCCCGGCACCACGATACGCACCGACAAGGGCGAGGTCTGCGGCACCACCGCGGACGGCGTCAACTCCTGGCTGGGCATCCGTTACGCGGCCGCGCCGGCCGGCGACCTTCGCTGGGCTCCCCCCGAACCCCACGCGGGATGGAACGGAGTGCTCCAGGCCACCGAGCAGGGCCCGAACTGCCCGCAGTCCGATGGGCTGGGCGCGGGTTCCACCAATGAGGACTGCCTGAGTGTGAACGTCCGGGCGCCGGCCAGGGCCGGCGTGCGGAAGCTGCCGGTGATGGTCCAGATCCACGGCGGCGGTTTCCGGTTCGGCCGGCCGGCGGACGGCAGTCACCTGGTGCGCACCGGCAATGTGGTCTCGGTGGAGGTGCGGTACCGGCTCGGGATCTTCGGCTACCTCGCGCACGACGACCTCGGCAGGAACTCCGGCAACTACGCCATCCAGGACCAGCAGGCCGCGCTGCGCTGGGTGCAGCGCAACATCGCGGCCTTCGGCGGCGACCCGGGCAACGTGACGATCTTCGGTGCCTCGGCCGGCGGGTCCAGCGTCTGCGCCAACACCGCGTCGCCCACCGCGCGCGGGCTGTTCCACAAGGGCATCGCGCAGAGCGGCGAGTACAACTCCCTGCTCGGCAACAACACCTCCTGGCAGGCGCAGGACTGCAAGTCCGAACTGCCCTCGGCCAAGGAGGCCCACCGGACCGGGCAGCGGTTCGCCGCCGCGCTCGGCTGCACCGACCCCCGCCGGGCCGCCGAGTGCCTGCGCGCGGTGCCGGTCGCGAAGCTGCTCGAACAGTCCGGTAACGGCCTAGGCCCGGACAAGGGCACCATCGCCCCCATCGTGGACGGCAAGACCCTCCCCATGTCGCCGGCCAAGGCGTTCGCCACCGGCCGGGTCAACGACGTCACGCTGATGCACGGCGTGGACCGCGACGAGGTGCAGCTCGCCTCCGCCAACAGCCCCGAGGACTACGAGCGGCTGGTCAAGGAGCAGTACGGCAAGTGGGCCCCGCAGGTGTTCGCCCTCTACCCGATGAAGCGCTTCCCCGCCCCCTCCCACTTCATCGCCTACCGGACGATCGTCGCCGACTCCAACTCCGTCTGCCCCTCGCTGCTGAACCACCAGCGGATGTCGCGGCACCTGAAGGTGTTCGCCTACCAGACCGACAACGCCGACGCCCCGCCCGCCAGCTTCCTGGACAAGACCAAGCCGAACGGCGCCTTCCACGTCGTGCTCAACCAGTTCCTGTCGCCGCCGGCCGGCGCCCAGCTCACCGCCAACCAGCAGGCGTTCGCCGCCCAGATCGTCGCCCAGTGGACCGGGTTCGCGCACACCGGCAACCCGACCGTGGACGGCACCCCGCTCTGGAAGCCCTTCACCCGCCACGACCCTGCCGTGATGTCGCTCGCTCCCGCCGGTGACAGCCAGCTCACCAGGGAGATCGGCGAGCAGCACAACTGCGGCTTCTGGAACCGCTTCGCCGCCTACGGGCACTGATCCGCACCTTTGTCCACACGCCGAACGCCCGGCCGGGACCACCGGCCGGGCGTTCGCCGTCATGTCAGTGTCAGGAGGACGTCCGCTTGACCGGGAAGTCCTGGGTCGGGAAGAGCGGGAACGCCGGCGCGGTGGTCCTGGCCTGCGGTGAGGAGGTGCCGCACAGGCTCAGCAGCAGGTGGTTCACCATCGCCTCGTCCACCGGGTGCGGGAGCGGCAGGCCGTCGTCGCCGATCTTCTGGTACTTGCTGAGGTTCAGCCCGAAGGACACCTGACGACCGCCGTCCTCGCTGCTCAGCGACATGGTCAGCATGCCGAAGACACCGCCGTCGTGGCCCCAGAACCGGCCGCAGGGAAGATCCATGGAATAGAGCCCGAGGCCGTAGTCGATCGCCGCGAGGCCGCCGACCTGCACCGGGACGGTCTCGCGCATCTCGGCGAGCCGCTCCGGGCCGATCAGCCGGCCCGTGAGCAGCGCCCGGTAGAAGCGGTTGAGGTCGTCCATGGTGGAGACGACGGCGCCGGCCGTGCCGCCCCAGGACATGTCGTACACGCTGTAGTCGCGCGGCGGGTCGATCCAGCCGAACAGCGCCTCGTACGCCTTGGAGTGCGGGCCCTTGATGTACGGCGAGCGCGGGAAGTACGTGTGCCGCAGGCCCGCGCGGTGGATCACCTGGCGGGTGATGTACTCCTCGGCCGACCGGCCGGTCACCTTGGCCAGCAGCATCCCGGCGAGGATGTAGTTGGTGTTGGAGTAGCTGCCGGGCAGCGCCCCCGGCGCTCCGGTCACGGGGCGGGAAAGCCCGAACTCCACCAGTTCCCATGGGCTGAAGGTGCGGAACCGGTTGTCGTCGAGGCTCTTGGGCGAGCCCTCAAGGAAGGAGGGGAAGGCGGCGGCGATGTAGTCGCCGAGGTGGCTGGTGTGGTTCAGCAGCATTCGGACGGTGGTCTTGCCGGCCCGGTCGGCGGGCAGGACGCCGGGGAGGTAGCGGGCCACGGGCGCGTCGAGATCGACCGTGCCGCGTTCGGCCTGCTGGAGCAGGGCCACCGTGACGAACGACTTGGTGATGCTGCCGATCCGGTGCGCCATGCGGGGGTGGACCGGCCGGCGGGTCTCGACGTCGGCGACTCCGGCCGCGCCCGCCCAGGTCTGCCGCCCGTCGCGGACCTCGGAGTAGACGCCGTACATCCCGGCCTCGTGAACGGCGTTCACCGAACGCTGGAGCGCCCTGCGATCCAGCGCTGGGCCGGTGTCCGCGGTGGCTGGTACGGCGTGCAGCCCCATCGCCGCGACGCCGAGTGCCACGATCAACTGCGTGGTGCGTGACAGCCTCTTCATGGTGACCGAGCATGTCGGACCGGGCCGCGGCGGGGACAGTCCACAAAGTCATCACTCGCTCATGATTGCCGTCATGTCCGCCGGCCGCGGTGTTCCCGCGCCAGGCGGGCCGCGTAGGCGGTGAGGCGCGCGGCGGCGGCGTCGAGGTCGGCGGCGGCCACCGCGCACGCGGCCAGATGGGCGGCCACCGACTCGCCCAGCCACCGCGGCGCCAAGCCGTTCGCGGCGAGCCGCTCCTGGACCGCGCGCAATCGCTCCGCGCACTCCCCGAGCGCCCGGACATCGCCGCGCAGCACCTCGGCATGCGCGAGGACCCGCTCGTGGGCGGCGGCGCCCGGCGGCGGGGTTTCGAGTGGTCGCATCGGACTCCCTTCAGGGC
>NZ_POUA01000172.1 GCF_003236385.1 Spongiactinospora gelatinilytica | reverse complement strand
GGGGTCGGGTTTGCCGTGCGGGTTGAGCGGGATCGCCGCGACCAGCACGATGTCGGCCGGTATGAGTGCCGCGGGAAGCAGGGCGGCGAGATGCCGGCGCACGTCGGCCGTGGTCAACCCCGGTCCGGCCGGTTCCACGTACGCGGTGAGCACCTCGACGCCGATGTCCCCCGGGCCGGTCACCAGGCACTCGCGGACCTGCGGGTGAGTGCGTGTCAGATACTCGATCTCGCCGGGCTCGGCGCGGATGCCGTGCAGGTCGAGCTGCCGATCCAGTCTGCCCCCGAACTCGATCCGGCCGTCGGGCCTGCGGCAGCCCCGGTCGCCCGTGCGATAGCGGCGAACCCGCGGGCCGTCCTGTGGGACGGTGTGGAATCGTCGCGCGGTCGCCAGGTCGTCGCCGAGATAGCCGATGGCGAGGTGCGGGCTGCTCACCACGATCTCCCCGGCGACGTTCACCGGGGCCTCGCGGCCGTCCGGCTCGACGACCAGCAGGCGGGCCTCGCCGTACCCGGTGCCGATGAGGGGCGCGTCGGCGGCGTCCGCCGGGTCGGCGACGGCGACGACCTGAGGTGTCTCGGTGGCGCCGTAGTAGGACTCCAGGCGCGCGTTCGGCAGCATCCGGCGGGTGGCGTGGACGTCGCCGGCTTCGACGGCGGACCCGCCGAAGCCCAGCAGTCGCACGCCGGGGAGCGTAATCCGGGCGGCCTGCGCGGCGCCGCTGTGGACGCGGGCCGTCGCCGGCGTCAGATACAGGACGGTGACGCGTCGGGCGGCCAGCCAGGACACGAGCCGCGCCGGATTCGCCGCCTCCTCGGCGTCGGGGATCAGGAGGGCGGCGCCGCTGGTCAGCGGGACGAGCACTTCGCGCAACAGCGGGTCATGACCGATCCCGGCCAGGAGGGCGAACCGGTCGCCCGGCCCGATCCCATGCTCGGCCCGATGCCGCTCGCTGAACGCGGCCAGCGCCCCCTGTCCCGCCACGATCCCCCGCGGCTCACCGGTACTGCCAGAGGTGAACGCGACATATGCCGCCTCCGGCGCTACCACCCCGGTGGCCGCCGTGCCGGTCGCATTGGCCGGTGGCTCGGTGGGGGGTGTATCGGTGTCGGCGCGGGGGATGCGGGTCAGGGCGCAGCCGTCCGCCGTCGCGCCGGGGGTCGGGCCGGTGGCGTCGATCCATGCGTACGGGCGGCTGCGGGTCACCATTCGGCGCAGTCGGGGCTCGGGCTGGGCCCGGTCGAGCAGGACGAAGGGGGTGCCGGAGCGCAGGGCCGCGAGGATGGCGATGACCAGCCGTGGGGTGCGGTCGGCGAGGATCGCGACGGGGCGGCCAGGTCCCGCGCCCAGGCGTCGCAGTGCCCGGGCCTGGTCGTCCACCGCGTGCTCAAGCCGCCGGTAGGTCCAGTCGGCGGCGCTGGTCCGGAGCGCCGGCAGGTCCGGGTGCGCGGACGCGGCGGCGGTGAACAGCTCGTCGGCCGTCGGCGCGGCATATTCCGGCGCGGGCGCGCGCGGGGGAACCGGCGCGGAGGACATCAGCTCGTCCACCGGCCCGTCCGGCGCGGCGCAGGCGTTCGCGTAAACCTCCTGGCAGTGGCCCGCCAGCGCGGCGACCCGGTCCCTGTCGTAGAGGTCGGCGTCGTACACCAGCTCGACCTCGATGCGGTCCGGATGCTCGATCAGATAGCAGGAAAGATCGAACAACGCGCCCGGCACGGGTGCGCGTATCGCCCGGACGGCGCAACCATCGAGCCGCAGCGGATGCCTTGGGTAGGAGAGCATGTTGCACCAGTACCGGAACAACGGGTTGGCCCCCGGCTGCCTGGGCGGCCGGAGTTCGGCGACCACCCGTGCGAACGGCGCCTCCGCGTGCGACAGGGCGGCGAGCAGCTCTTCGTGGAAGGCGGCGGCGTTGCCGGCGAACGAATCCCCGCCGTCCACCGTGCACGGCACGGCCAGCGAGTTGTTGAAGAATCCGACGCTGCCGGCGCGCTCCGGGTCGGCCCGGCCCGCGACCGGCACCCCCAGCACGAAACCGGACTGCCCCAGATATCGGGCGATGACCGTGGTGAAGCCGGTCGCGAGCACGCTGAACAGGCCGATCCCGCGCGCCCTGGCCAGCGCGCGGAGCGCATCGGTCCTCGCCCGGTCGAGTGTGAACCCCAGCCGTTCCGCGGCGAAGCGCGGCTCGCGGCGGCGCGGCCGCTGCATGGGCAGCGGTCGCGGGACCGGCGCGGCCGACAGCCGCCGCTTCCAGTACTCGACCTGCCGGGCGACCCGTTCCCCTTCCCCGGGCTCGCGCTCGCCCTTGGCGAAGTCGGCCGCCTGGGACGCCGCGGGCAGCTCCGGCTCGCGTCCGGCTGTGATCGCCCGGTACGCCTCCGAAAGGTCCCGGTGCACGATCTCCATCGACCAGCCGTCACTGAACAGGTGATGCGTCACGAGCAGCAGGGCATGCCGCCGGGCGGCGAGCCGGAACAGCCGCACCCGTAGCGGCGGCTCACTGCGCAGATCCCACGCGGCGGTGCTCGTCTCCTGGACGAGCCGCCGCAGTTCGGCCGCCTGCCGCTCGCCGGAGAGCTCGGCCAGGTCGGCGACGTCGAGCGGAACCGGTCCGGCGGGCCCCACCCGCTGCGCGACCGAGGGCCCCACCTCCACCAGCGTGGACCGCAGCGCGGTGTGCCGCTCGCGTACGGCGAGCAGCGCGCGGCCCAGCGCGTCGAGGTCCAGCACGCCGGTGATCTCGTGCAGTGTCGGGATGTGGTAGGCACGGTTGCCCGGGTACATTCGGTGCAGCAGGAGCAGGGCCTCCTGCGCCGCGGACAGCGGGGCCAGCAGCGCGCCGGAACGCGCCGGGGCCGCAGCCCGCCCGAAGATCGCGTTGCGGCCGGCCAGGAACACGGCGAACCGGGCGATGGTCGGATTCGCGTACACGTCCGCGGCCGTGACCTCGGCCCCGGTGTCGCGCCGTACGTGTCCGGCGATGCGGATGGCGGCCAGCGAATGACCTCCCACGTCGAGGAAGTGCGCGTGCGCGCCGCATGCCACGCCGCCGAGCACACGTGCCCAGACCGCCTGGACGTACCTCTCACCGTCGTTCGCCGGACCCCCTTCCCCGGCCTCGGCGAGCGGCGGCGCCTGGCGGGCGAGCCGGGCCCGGTCCAGCTTGCCGTGCGCGGTCACCGGCAGCCGGTCCACGAACGCGATGACGCCGGGCACGAGGTACGGGGGCAGGCGGGCCGTCAGGTGCGCGCGCAGTGTCTCGGCGGCGGCCGCGAGCGGCTCGGCCGGCTCGACGTAGGCGCACAGCAGATCGGGGGCGTCGTGCGGGCAGGTGACGGCCGCCGCGCGGACCGCCCGGTGTTCCTGGAGCACGGCCTCGACCTCGCCGGGCTCGACGCGATGCCCGCGCACCTTGAGCTGGTCGTCGGCCCGGCCGACGAACATCAGCTCGCCGTCGGCCCGGCCGCGCACCAGGTCGCCGGTCCGGTACGCACGCACCCTGCCGGTACCGATGTCGATCCACCTGAACGCGGCGGCGGTCGCCTCGGGAGCACGGTGGTAGCCGTGCGCCACGCCCGCGCCGCTCACGTACAGCTCGCCGACCTCACCCGGCGGCACAGGCCGCAGGTGCGGATCGAGGACATGGACTCGCGAGCCGCCGACCGGCCCGCCGATCGGCGTCCGGCCGAGTGAGCCGGGTGAGCCGTCCGGCGCGGCTTCGGCGGGCACCTCGTAGACGGTCGCGCAGACGTGGGTCTCGGTCGGGCCGTACCCGTTCAGCACCCGCAGCCCGCCGACCGCGACGGCGATGCGGCGCAGCAGCCGCTCCTGGATCGGCTCCACGCCGACCAGCAACCGCCGCAGGCCCAGCCGCCCCGGTTCGGCTTCCGCCCGGTCCGCGAGGTCGGCCAGCAGGAACGGCGGCACGTACGCGCTCGAGACGCACTCCGCCGCGAGCAGGTCCAAGAACCCGGCCGCGTCCGTCCGCACGGCGGGCGGTACGACCAGCAGCTCACCGCCGAGCAGTGCCGAGAAGATCTCGTACACCGAGACGTCGAAGCCCGGCGCGGTCCACCACGTGCACACCGCCCCCAGCGGTACCGGCGCCCGCGCGATGAAGTCGCCGAGCAGGGCCAGGACCCCCCGATGATGGCAGCGCACCCCCTTCGGCCGCCCCGTGGAACCGGACGTGTAAAGGACGTACGCGAGCGCGTCGGCCCCGACGATGTCCGGCTCGGGCGGGACCGGGCCCTCCAGCCTGATCGGCAGGCCCCGGACGCCGTCCGGGAGAGGGACCTCGCCGGCGACGAGACACGCGGCCGGTCCGGCGTCGTCCAGCAGCCGCCCGATGCGGGCCGCCGGCTGCTCGGGGTCCACCGGTAGGAACGCCGCCCCGGCGGCGAGGACCCCGGCCACGCCCGCCACGTACGACACCGACGGCCCGGCGCACACGGCGACGATGTCACCGGGCCGGACTCCGGCCGCCCGCAGGTCGGCGGCGACGGTCCGGGCGGCGTGGTCCAGCTCCCGGTACGTCAGCCGGGTCATCGGGTCGCGGACCGCCGTCAGGTCCGGGGCGAGCCGCGCCCGCGCGGCGATCAGCGCGTAGAGCCCGCCCGACGCGGCGACCCGCTCCGGTGCCGGCCGTTCGCCGCGCCACAGCGCCGCCACGACCTCTTCGGCGACACGCCCGTCAGCCACGGCCCGCCTCCTCGCCCCTTTCCGAAACGGCCTCCCGGACGCAGACGAACCGGAACTCGGCCGTGTACCGGCGTCCGAGGTCGTCGCGGAACCACAGGTCGCCCGGCCCCGGCAGCATCTCGGTGAGCGTCAGGTGCTCGTCCGGGTGCTCGTCCGCCCGCCGGGTGAGCCGATGGGCGAGCACTTCGAGTGACGCGTCGCTTTCGACGTCGACCAGGAACGGTTTTCGTTCGCCCGCGACCGCCGCGAACAGGTGGCGGTGCCGCGCCGAGGTGGCGGCCTCCAGCGCGGCGGCGAGCCGCCGAGGGCCCTGAACCGCGCGGGGCAGCTCCCGCAGCGGCAGCCTCCAGCGTTCCCGGCTCACCACCAGTTCGTCGATGGCGACCCGCGGCTGGTAGGGCGCGGGCGGCAGGACGGCGAACCGCTGCGCCACGGCATGGCTGAGCTGGTCGCCGATGACCTCGGTGAGCCCCGCGACGTACTCACCGGTGACGGTGCGCACCACGGCCGTCTCGCCGTCCAGGTGGACGCGCAACGCGGCGACGGGGATCGTCCGGGCCGCCGCGGGCTGGTAGGGCGGCTCGCCGCCGGTGCCGAGGTAGGTGTCGGAGGCGGGCAGGTGGCAGTCGGGCGGCATCGTCCGGGAGTTCAGGATCGAGCCGCGCAGCCGGTAGAGCGGGACGAACTTGCCCTCGGTGTCGGCGGCGATCCGCGCGTGCAGCGCCGCCCGGTCCGGATGCGCCTGGTCGAAGGGCTGGTGGTCGGTCGCGTTCAGCCCGGCGTGCAGCTCACCGAGCACCGCGAGGTATCGTCCCGCCGCGAGCTCGGCCTGGGAGGCGGCGGCGAACATGACGTCCGGGCTCTGCCAGCGGGCCCGGGTCCAGCGCGGCTCTCCGGCCGCGAACGACGCGGCGGCCCGGCCGAGGAGCGCCGCACTGCGTACTCGTACGGCCGGGCCTTCGGCGGGAGCGCCGAGCAGCGCGCTCCAGCGGCGGGTCAGTTCCGCGGCGACCACGTCGGCGGGACCGGCGGCCCCCGGTACCGACATCGGATCGAGCGCGTTGAGCACCGCCGCGAGGGGCACCCCACCGGCCCGGCGCGCGTGCGCGCCGAACCGCTCGGCCACCAGCCGCTCGTACGCGTCCGCCACCGTGTTGCAGAACCAGAGTGAGGAATCGAGCAGCAGCGTCAGCGGAGCGGTCAACCGGGCCAGCACGCCGGTGCCGAGCCGGACGTCGAGATCGGCCACGCTGTCCTCGTAGACGAGGGTCCGCCCGGCGTAGAACTCCGCGTGGCGGCGGTCGGGATCCTGGCTGGTGAGACCGGTGAAGGCGGTCCGCAGGTCGCGCTGGGCCCGTTCGACCGCCGCGTCGTCGCCCGCCGCCGCCGCGACCTCGTCCCGCGCGGCCACCAGGGCGTCGAGGTCGGCCAGCGCGGCGGCCCGCCGGCGCGTGTCGGAGACCCGGAGCAACTGGCCGCGCAGCGCCCGTTCCGGCGTGACGCCGCGCCGGACGGCGAAGCCGGAGGTCAGGATGCCCATGGCGCGCAGCCGGGCGAGGCGGCGCGCGACATCGCCCGCGGCCTGCGGCCCGTACTCGGCCGCGAGGTCGGCGCCGCTGCGCCGTCCGTCCACGAGCGCGATCAGCCGCAGGTCGTCGCCGGCCGCCCGCAGCAGGCTGCCGTCGGCCAGCATGACTCCGGCCTCCGAGCGGTGCAGCCCCGGCGCGAGATGGACGACGGTCCAGGGGGTCAGCTCGTGCCGCAGTTCCAGCGCGTCCGCGATCGCCTGCACCGCCCACAGCTCGAAGGAGGTGCGCCGGGATCGCGGTGGCCGCCCGGCCGGCGTGATCGCGGTGCCGCCTTCCGACCAGGCGCCCCAGGCCGCCGGGCCGAAGAAGCCGATCGTGTCGTTCTTGGCGCAGTACCGCTGGGCGTAGGACCTGATCGCCCGCCGGAACGCGCGGCGGTCGCTGGGCCGCTCCCGCCCGCGCCCGGACCGCAGCCGGGCGGTGAGCCGGGGGTTCTGCCACGCCAGGGCCTCGCGGAAGAGCGGCTGCGCGCGCAGGTCGCCGTCCGCCAGGGTGAGCCAGTCGAAGGGCAGCCCGGCCGGTCGCACCACGAACGTGTCCCAGATCGTCCAGCCGGGCCCTAGCGGGCGGACCCGCACCGGGCGAACGGCCTCCCCGATCACCGGCCGTCCCCGGTGCCGGGCGCCGACCCCTCCACGAGCAGGGCGAGGTCGCGGATGGTGGTCCGCTCGAACAGGTCGGCGACGGTGATCTCGACGCCCAGCCGCTCACGGATGCTGGACGCGAGGTAGACCACGGTCAGTGACTCGCCGCCCAGGTCGAAGAAGTCGTCGTCGATGCCGATCTCCCGCAGTCCGAGCGCATCGCTCCACAGCTTCACCAGCGCCGTCTCCACCGCGGTGCCCGGGGGCGCGAAGGCGACGCCCTCGGGGCGGGCGGCGTCGCCGGTGCGGGTCCCGGCGGCCGATCCCGCGGCGATCGCGGCCTGGTCGAAGGCGCGGCTGCGCTCGATCCGGGCCGACAGCGGTCCGATCGTGGTGACCACCTGCTGCGCGGGCCAGGTGGCGAGGATCCGCAGGAACAGCGCCTGGCCCTCCACGGTGGCGAGCATGGACCCGGCGCCGGGGGCCGCGCTCACCCGCCGTGGCGCGCTCGCGGCGGGGGCGGTCACGCTCCGGCAGCTGTAGCCGGCGACGATGACGCACGCGTTCCCGGCGTCGTCCACGATGGTGATGTCGGCCTCGATGAACTCCGGGCGGGCCGGATCCGAATGATAGGTCTGCACGGCCCAGCAGTGCCGTGGCAACGGGGCCCGCACCTCGACCGCGCGGTAGGAGAAGGGCAGGTAGATGTGCCCCTCGGGGCTGGGCACCCCGTACGACGCGCGATCCAGCAGCGCGGGATGCACGATGAGGTCCGCGGTGTCGGCCGGCGGGTCGGCGGGCAGGCTCAGCTCGACCAGGCCGCGTTCGCCGTCGGACCAGTAGCCGGTCACGACCTGGAAGTTCGGGCCGAACCGCACCACGCCGTCCTCCGGGGCGGTGCCTCGCTCGGTCAGCCCGGCACGGCAGGCGGCCAGGTCGATGGCGGCGGGCGAGTCCGCGACGCCGAGGTACACCGTCCCCCTGCACTGGACCCTCTCCCCGGCATCCCCGGCATCCCCGGCCTCCCCGTCAGAACGGAAGGCGATGGCGAAGTCCCAGGTGTCGGGCTCGGCGCCGGGGGCGAAGGAGATGCGCCCGATCGTCTCCGCGGACACGAACACCGGGTCGATGAAGAGCACGTCGGCGATCCGGACCGTCGCCTTCCCCCAGGCGTGGCGGGCGCAGGCCGCCACCATCTCCAGCAGGCCGGTACCGGGCAGCGAGCCCGCGTCGTCGATGCGGTGCTCGGCCCACACCCAGTGCGCCTCCGGCCGCAGCAGTACCTCGAACTCCTTGGCGTCATCGTCGTCGCGGGTCATGGCGTCCACCAGCGGATGGCCGACCGGTGCCCGCGAGGCGGCTTGGCGGGCCCGGCTGAACCGCTGGAACGCCTCGGAGCCGCCGGTCTCCGACACCATGCCGACGTCGCGCCAGCCCCACCAGTTGATGGAGACGAAACGCGGCTCGCCGTCGGCATGGGCCGCGGCGAGCGCGTCGAGGTACAGGTTGGCCGCCATGTAGTCGCAGTGGCCGTAGTCGGCGCTGATTGTGACGATGGACGAGAACAGCGCGACGAAGTCCGCCGCCGGGAGGCGACCCTCCTCGGCCAGTTCCGCGAGGACGCTCGCGCCGTCCAGCTTGGCGGCGAACACCGCGTCCGCGGCGCTCTCGTCGTGTACCGCGAGCAACTGCCCGCCCGGCACGCCCGCCGCGTGGACGATGCCGTTGACCTCGCCGAACTCCTTCTCCGCCAGCCTCAGCACCTCGATCACCTGGTCACGATCGCCGACGTCGGCCGCGACCGTCAGGACCTGCCCGCCCGCGGCCTCGACGCGCCGGACTCCGGCGATCCGCCTGCGGGTCCCGGCGTCCGTGCCCGGGCCGTCCAGCAGGGCGGGCCAGCGCTCACGATCCGGCACCGCGGTCCGGCCCACGAGCACCAGCCGGGCCCCGGCGGCCCGGGCCAGCTCCTCGCCGACCGCCAGCCCCAGTCCGCCCAGCCCGCCGGTGATGACATAGACACCCCCCTGACGCAGCGGCGGCGGCCCGACCGGCACCGAAGGCTCAGGGAGGGGAGTGAAGGACTGGACCCAACGGCGGGGGCCCCGGAGGGCGACCCGGTCCGGCGCGTCCTCTGCTCTGACCTCGGCGACCAGGGCGGAGGCCAGACGCGGGACGGACACCGTGGCGGCCACGTCGATCTGGCGGACGGTCACCGACGGTTGCTCGCGCGGCAGCGTCAGCAGCGGGCCGAGGGCGGTCACCGCCGCAGGTGCGGCGGGCTCGCCGTTGACCGACCACACGCGAGCGGTCACGCCGATCACCTCGGCCCCGGACGGGCAGTGCCGTACGAGGGCCTGCGCGACCGCCGCCATCCGCCGGTACACGCGGCGCGCGACCGCGCGCTGATCGAGGTCGTGCGCCCCGGCGTCCAGGCCGTCCAGATGAACGATCCGGTGGATCCGCGCCGAATCGGCCGTCAGCCGCTGCAGGCACCGCTGGACGTCGGCCGGTGAATCCAGATCGAGCGGCGTTCCCTGGCCGGACTCGGCGATGGTGACCGTGGCACCGGCCTCGGCCGCCGCCTCCGCCACCGCGTCCGCGACGTCCCGGGGGCCGCCGACGAGCAGCCAGTGCTCCCCGGTGACGGGACGGGGGGCGGGGCGGAGCTCCTGCCGCCAGGCGGGGACGTACAGGCCGTGCCGCGCCGTGTCCGGCTCGGCCGCGTCATTCGTGCCGGAGTCGGGGTCGGGGTCGGGCTCGATCCAATGCCGGTCGCGCTGGAAGGGATAGGACGGCAGTGCGACGCGCCGCCGTACGCGCGAACGCTCCAGCCGCTCCCAGTCGAGCTCCACGCCGGTGGTCCACAGGCGGGCCGCGGCCTTGAAGAGATCGGCCTCGTCATCGCCCCCGCCCGGCATGCCCGCCACCGGCACACCGCGCGCCCCGGCGTCCAGGAGGTGCCTGCGGACGAAGCCGGTCAGCGCCCTGCCGGGGCCCGCCTCCAGGAAGTGGCCGTGACCGGCGAGCCGCAGCGTGCGCACACCCGCGTCGAAGCGCACCTCGCCGCGCAGTTGCGCGGCCCAGTACGCCGGGCTCGTGGCCTGCCCCGGGGTGATCCACTCGCCGGTCAGGCCGGACACGAACGGTGCCTCCGGCGCCCGCAGGTCCATATCGGCGAGCGCCGTCGCGAACTCCTCCAGTACCGGTTCCATCAGCCGCGAGTGGAACGCGTGCGACGTCCGCAGCGGCGTGCCGGTGATGCCGAGGTCGGCGAGGTCCTCGGCGAAACGGGCGATGGCCTCGCCGGATCCGGCGACGACGCACGCCGCCGGGGAGTTCGCCGCGGCCACCTCGACATCGCCGGGCAGCATCGGCCGCACGGCGTCCGCGTCCAGCGGCAGCGCGAGCATCGTCCCGCGCCCGGTCGCCTGCATGAGCGCGCCGCGCCGCGCGACCGCGCGCAGCGCGTCGGGCAGTGCGAACACGCCCGCCAGGCAGGCCGCCGTGAATTCGCCGACGCTGTGCCCGAGCAGCGCCGCCGGGCGCGCTCCGAGGCTCTCCCACAGGCGGGCGGCGGCGTACTGCGTCACGAAGATCGACGGCTGGGTGATCGCGGTCTCCCGCAGCCGCGCGGCGGCCTGCGCGTCGCCAGGGTCGGCCAGCAGGAGTTCGCGCAGGTCCAGGCCCAGCGTCGGCGCCAGCAGGCCGGCGCACTCGTCCACCGTGTCGCGGTACACCGGGTAGGCCCGGTACAGCCCGCGGCCCATGCCGGGGGTCTGCGCGCCCTGTCCGGGGAACAGCAGCGCGACGCGCGGATCGCCCGGCCCGGCCTCGCCGCTCGCCGCGAAGGGCGAGTCGGGCCCGGCCCGCAGCGCGCTTGCGGCCTCCGTGCGGGTACGGGCCACGACGGCGCGGCGTCGCGCGAACCGTGGCCGGCCCTCCTGCAGCGTGTACGTCACGTGCGGCAGTTCGAGGGAGTCGCCCTCCAGGGCATGCGCGAGTCTGCCGGCCGCCTGCTCCAGCGCCTGCGGCGTCCGGGCCGACACGGGCACGAGCCGCCACACAGGCGGCTTCGGCTCGGCGGGGCGCTGCGCCGCGCGTTCGAGGATGACATGCGCGTTCGTGCCGCCGATGCCGAAGGAGCTGACCGCGGCCCGGCGTACCGCATGCCCGGCGTCCCAGGTGGCCGGTTCGCTGGCCAGTACGAACGGCCCCTCCGCCAGCTTCAGCGCCGGGTTGACCACGTCACAGTTGATGGAGGGCGGGATCAGCCCGGTTTTGAGCGCGTACAGCGCCTTGATCAGCGAAACCGCGCCCGAACCCGCGCCGAGGTGGCCGACGTTGCCCTTGACCGATCCCAGCCGGCAGAACCCCCGGTCGCCGGTGTAGCGGCGGTAGACCGACGTCAGAGCCGCCACCTCGATGGGGTCGCCGACGACGGTGCCCGTGCCGTGCGCCTCCATCATGCCGATCGTGCGGGGGCCGATCCGGGCGTCGGCCAGGGCCGCCTCGATCAGTTCCGCCTGCCCGGCCACTCCCGGCGCGGTGAAACCGGCCCGGCGGTCACCGTCGTTGTTGACGGCCGAGCCGAGCAGCACGCCGTGGATCGTGTCACCGTCGGCGAGCGCGTCCCGCAGCCGCTTGAGCACCACGGTCGCGCCACCGTCGGCGAAGACCGTCCCGGAAGCGCCGGCGTCGAACGGCCGCACATGGCCGTCGGCGGAGTTGATGCCGCCCTCCCGGTACACGTAGCCGCCGCCCAGCGGCAGGTCCACCTGCACCCCGCCCGCGACCACGACGTCGGCCTGACGGGCGCGCAGGCTCTGGACGCCGAGGTGGACGGCGACCAGCGAGGTCGAGCACGCCGTGTAAACCGAGACGCTCGGCCCGGTGTAGCCGAGCTTGTAGGAGACCAGGGGGGCGATGTAGTCGGGACTCGTGCCGATCAGGATGCTCGACTCCCCGACGGCCCTGCGCACGGACCGGTTGCGCAGCACGTGCTCCTGCCCGTAGGTGCCGAGCGCCGATCCGCCGAGTACCGCCACCCGCCCCGGCATCGCCCACGGGTCGTATCCCGCGTGTTCCAGGGCGGTGTAGGAGAGTTCGAGGAAGAGCCGGAACTGCGGGTCGCAGATCTCCGCCTCCCGCCGGGTGAGGCCGAAGAACTCGGCGTCGAACGCGTCGAGTTCCCGCGCGCTCGCGCCGACCGGCCGATAGCCGCGCTCCCGCAGCTTGTGCTCGGGAACGCCGCGCGACCGCATCGCCTCCTCGTCCAGTAACTCGATCGATTCCGTGCCGGCGCAGAGATTGCGCCAGAAGGTGTCGGCGTCGTCGGCCCCCGGCACCCTGGCCGCGAATCCGACGATCGCGATTTCCCTCTCATAGGTGGACATCAATGCTCCTTTTTCGCGGGAGAGGCTTTCTCACCAGGGGCCGGCTCATCCGAGCAGCGCGCCCCCCAGGCGGCGCTCGCGCCGGATGGCCAGGTCGAACACGAGCTTGGCGACCACCGCCCAGGCGACGGTCACCGCGATCTCCCACCCGCACTCGGCCAGCGCGAGCGGCAGATCCATGCCGGGCTCCAGCACCGCGCGCAGGGCCGCCAGCGCGTGTGTGTACGGCATCGCGGACATCACGGTCCGCACGGCGTACGGCAGGGTGTCGAACGGGATGACGAACCCGCCACAGATCATGATGAGGAGGTAGGAGACGTTCAGCGCGAACCAGTGCGCGCCGGCGGCCTTGACGACGATTGCGGCGACCGCGTTGGCGAAGAAGTACGCGGAGGTCGCGCCGAGCGCGATGACCGGCACCGCCAGGAGGATCGCCGCCGGGGACAGTGCCACCCGCAGGATGGTCGCACCCGCCGCCAGGGCGACCACGGACGAGGCGGTGCCGGTCAGCACGGTGTACAGACCGCGCGCCGCGAACGCCGGGAAATAGCCGGTCGGCGAGATCACCACCAGCCCGGCGGTGCCCATGTGGCGGTCGGCCGCGGCCCACACGATGATGGACATCGCCTCCAGCACCGCGATCACCGCGGCACTGCCGATCAGCATGAACCGCACATCGGCGACGCCACCGGCGAGCAGCCCGCTCAGGCCGAAGAAGAGCACCTGCGCCACGACGCGCGTGAGCCAGCCGAACACCCATGACCGCCAGGTGTGGACGGTGCCGAGATCCGACAGGCCGAGACGTACCGACCAGCGCAGGATGCGCAGCGCCCGCCTCATGCCCGCCCCAGCGTCCCGTGCCGGCGGGCCCGGTCGACCAGCCGGGTGAGCAGCATCCGTCCGGCTGCGAAGGTCAGCGCCGAGACGGCGAACAGCCCGAGGATCTGGAGTTCCACCTGCCGGGGGGCCGCCGGATCCAGCGCCGCGCGGAGGAGGTCCGAGCCCCAGGACAGGAAGACCAGCCGCGAGATGGGCTGGACCCACTCCGGCAGCAGCGACACGGGCACGACCAGGCCGCCGAGGATGAAGA
Source organism: Spongiactinospora gelatinilytica (assembly GCF_003236385.1). GTDB lineage: Bacteria > Actinomycetota > Actinomycetes > Streptosporangiales > Streptosporangiaceae > Spongiactinospora > Spongiactinospora gelatinilytica. The sequence goes on along the minus strand of NZ_POUA01000172.1, from coordinate 1,653 downwards.
ACGGATAGGTGAAGGCGACCTGGAGATAGACGACGTTGCGTGCGAGCACGAACAGCGCGGCGATGAGGGTTCCGGCGGCGGCCATGCCGAAGGTGATCAGCACGATCCCGATCAGGAACAGGCCGGGATGCGGCACTTCGACGGCCTCGCCGAAGAACAGCAGCGTGGCGAGCCAGACCTCGGGCACCACCAGCAGGGCCACGGCGGCGATGGTGGTCACCCGCCCCATGACCACCGTGGGGAAGGAGGCCGGGGCCGCCGCGGTGAGCTCGAACGTGCCGAACCGCCGCTCGTTGGCGACGACACCGCCGCTGATCTGGACGCAGAGGTTCCACAGGCAGACCAGCATGGCCCCGAGGGCCGCCTGGGCCGTCAGCTCGGCGTGGCCGCGGGCCCGGACCACCCCGACGAACAACAGGACGAACAGCGGTGCCAGTACGAACGACTGCCGATCGTCCAGCCCGCCGCGCATCGACCACCACTGCAGTCGCGCGGCCGCGCGAAGCGTTCGCATCTCAGGTGTCCCCGCGCGGGCCGAGAAGGTGGACGTACGCCTCTTCCAGATCCGGCAGCGAGGTGCGCACCCGGGTCACGCCCGCGTCCAGGAGCAGGCGCAGCACCGTGGCGGACACGCCGTCGGCGCCGGTCTCCACCCGGACCGAACCGTCGGGGCGGCGCTCGGCCCGAAGGACGCCCGCGACGCCGGCCAGCTCCGCCAGCAGGGCATCGCCGACGTCGTGGGCGTCCACCCGTTCATGCCGGGTGAGAGCGGCCCCGAGCGTGCCCGGGCTCTCCGTGGCGATCACCTTGCCGCCGCCGATCAGCGTGACGCGGTCGCACAGTTGCTCGGCCTCGGCCATGTCGTGGGTGGTCAGCAGGATCGTGCGATCCCGGCGCAGTTCGGAGATCATCGCGCGGAACGTCTTCGCGCCGATCGGGTCGAGCCCGGCGGTCGGCTCGTCCAGCAGAAGCAGGCGCGGATCGGTGATCAGGCCGCGTGCGAGGTGGAGCCGCTGTTTCATGCCGCGGGAGTAGGTCTCGATCCGGTCGTCGGCGCGCTCGGCGAGCCGGAGGCGGTCCAGGAGGTCCGCGGCCCGGCGTCGTGCCACGGTGTCGGCGACGCCGTACAGGGCCGACCAGTACATCAGGAACTCGCGGCCGGTGAGCCGGTAGTACAGGCCGCGCTCGCCGCCCATCACGACGCCGATCAACGGGCGCAGCCGCTTCGCCTCGCGTACGACGTCCAGGCCGAGGACCGCCACTGAGCCCCTGGACGGTGTGAGCACCGTGGAGAGGATCTTGCAGAAGGTCGTCTTCCCGGCCCCGTTCGGGCCGAGCAGGCCGTGCAGCTCGCCTTCGGCGATCTCCAGGTCGACGCCGTCCAGCGCGACGACCTCGCTCGCGGCCCTGCGAAAGAGCCGTCGCCGTCCGGCGTAGGTGCGTCCGAGGCCGCTTACGACCACCGCTCGTCGTGCCGTGCCGCTCTCATCTAACAGTCGTCCCGGGTGGGGGTGAGCTCCCACGTGATGGCTTCCCTTCCGGAGTCGGGCCACCGCTGCCGGACATGGGACGATGTAGGTGAGTGGGTTGTGACAAGCGTGACGATCGTTTTTTTCGGGTTATCGCCGGGGTCAGTGGTCGGCGGCGGGGGCG
>NZ_POUA01000171.1 GCF_003236385.1 Spongiactinospora gelatinilytica | reverse complement strand
CAGTCCTCTCGTTGGTGGCATGGGGACGGTCGGCGTGCGGTGCTCAGGCTGCTGCCGTCGGTGTGGGTTCGCTGTCCGCCGGCACACACCACACCCACGACACCGTCCTGCGAGCACTACGTGCCCTGCAGCATCTCGCGCAGGCCGGACGGACCGCTCTGGAGTTGCAGGCCAAGAGCCGCCACCAGCACCTGGCCAGCCTCGGCCGCTACGTGCGCCTGGGCGAGGAGACCTCCGCGCGCATCACCGCCGAAGCCGATCCCGCCCAGCGCCGCCGTCCCGGCTGACCTCCCCCCCATGCGCCGGCGCGAACGCGATCAAGCCCTGGCCATAGAGATCCGTATGCATCCAGGTCAGGAGCTACTTCGTTGGAAATTTCTGCATTGCTACCGGGACCCCACATCCTTCAGATCGATACGGCTCCGATCAGGTCACGAACTGGCCCACCGCTGGGCGGCATCTCGCCGCCACGGTCGCCCGTCAGCCGCTCCCACATCTCCCAGACGAGCATGCCAAGCGCCTCGCCAGAGCCAACGGAGTCAACATCGTGGGCCAGTTCGACCAGGGTCAGCCGGGATCCGATCCACCGCCGCGCGTCCGTGACGGATGATCCAGGCGCGCACATCACCGAAGAAGTCATCGCTCACGAATCCGAGCAGCACACAAGCGGCATCCCCGGCGGACCACGAGAACAATCGATCCGCGACGGCCTCCCACCGGTCACGAAACGCCGGCAGGACTTTCTTCGACGACGACGGCATCGGCGTTCTGCAGGGTCAGGTCGGAGCCGACGCCGCCTATCGCGACCCCGGTGTGTGACGGCGGCCAGGGCGGGGGCGTCGTTGATGCCGTCGCCGACCATCGCTGCCCGCCGGCTTCCAGATCACGGACTGCGGCGACCTTGTCGTCGGACCGGTCCGCGCGCGATCGTTTGCGGGACGGCTCAGTCGAGAGGCTTTCCTCGGCGGCGGGTCGTCGGAGCCGACGGCATGACCGCCTCGCGAAGCTCGGCGACGGCCTGGGCCATGAGCTGGGAAAGGGTGGTGTCCGGCTCGGCCAGCCAGCGGGGCATGGCGCGCCGGTGGATCGCCAGGACCACGTCGATGATGAAGCGTGCCTTGCCGGGCTCGACGCCGCGGCGCTCTATCGCCGGCGCCGGCGCGTCGGCGATGTCGGCGAGCTTGATCAGATCGCGCTCGGCCAGTGCCGGATTGGCGGCGATCACTCTGCCCCGGCGCAACAGGAACTCGCGCGGGCGGAAGATCTCCTCAGCGGTGCCCAGCGCGCCCAGCAGCACCTCGATCGGGGTGAGGCCCGGGTCGGCCGCCTCGACCTGGGCGACGAGGTGCGCCTCGAGCTCGTCGCCGGCGAAGAGGACTTCCCGCCGTGTCGCCTTGCGTAGTGCAGAGAAGTCTCCTGTGGGCCGTTGATGTGCCGTGGGGTCAGGCGACCCGAACCGAGGCCCGCGACTTCTCCACCTGGATCCAGGTCGCCGACAAGCGACGACAAGCCGACGTCCTCGGACCGGGCCGCGACACCGGCCCGGCAGAACCCAGTGACGGGCAAGCCCAGGCCAGGCCCCCAAGTACGCGCCGACGACGCGAGGCCACAGCGAGAGCGTCCTGCGACATTTCTACGACTTCCACCGGGACGCGAGCTCGGGACCGCTCTCCCCTGCAGAGCTCGCCCGAGCGGTGTTCAGCAGGCGAACCTCACCGAAACGGTCCGTACATCGGGACTAGGCTGAGAGCGTGGTGGACGGATCTCGGTCGGCTGATGACGAACTACTCAACTCGGTCGGTGTGGCGTTCGCACGGCTTCGGCGGCGCACGCATCTGGTGAAGACCGAAGAACAGCAGTTCGATCGTAAGGACTTGTCCCGGAACCTGATCATCAACGTCATTGACGAGGCGGCGGGTGAGATGACGGTCGGTGGTATCGCCGAGCAGCTCGGCTTCGACGCGTCGGTCGCCAGCCGGATCGTCTCGGACATGATCTCCCGTGGCTACCTGGAGCGGGCGGCTTCCCAGCATGACGGGCGACGGACCGTGGTGCGCCTCACCGGAGAGGGCATCGTGCTGCGTGACCGATATCGCAGTCAACACCGGCAGGCGTTCGAGCACATCACCAAGGACTGGCCTGCGTGGGAAAGACTGGAGTTCGCACGCCTGCTGCTCAAGTACGCCGATGCGACCAGTGCCCTAGGCCAGAACGACGTGCCGTGACAGCCGACCTCGCCCCCGTTCTCAGCGTGTTCTCAGCTCCAAAATGTATGCTTTAGGTCATGCATGTGCTTTACATCATGCATATGGCTGCGCGGGACTCGCCCGCGCGGCTTGCCTAAGGGAGACCCCATGGCTACTGCCATCACGAATGCGCGGATCTTCGACGGCGAACGCGTCCTTGGCGCGGGGACCGTGGTCATCGATGGAGCGACGATCCTGGCTGTCGACGGCCCACGCGATCACGGAGCCGGTCCGTCGCGGCCGCTCCCGGAGTGTTCTGAGACCGTCGACGCGCGCGGCATGACGCTGCTGCCGGGCCTGTTCGACACGCATGTGCACACCTCCATCGAGTCTCTGGCACTCGCCTTGACATTCGGGGTCACGACGGAGCTCGAGATGCAGGGAGGATTGACCGCCGGCCACCGTGCGGACATCACCGACAACGACGCCGTGGCGGACGTTCGTTCAGCGGGGTTCGGCATCACGCCTCCCGGCGGCCATCCCGAGGAGTTGTTCCCCGAGGGCGAGGGCGCAGGCGACGGTCACCCTGGTGGCGGCGACCAGGGGGATAGAGCGGAGTTTGTCATGCCGTTCTGCACCACGCCGGAAGAGGCGGTCGCCTTCGTTCCGAAACTGATCGCGGGCGGCTCCGACTACATCAAATTCATGATCGACGACGGAACGGTCCTGGGGGAACCGGGGTTACCGATGCTCAATCAGGCGACCCTCGACGCCGGGGTCGCCGAAGCCCACCGCCACGGCAAGCTGACCGTCGCACACACGCTGACCATCGACGCCACCCGGATGGCGATCAAGGCCGGCATCGACGGCCTCGTGCACCTGTTCATGGACAAGCCCCACACCCCCGAGATCATCGACCGGATCGCGAAGTCCGGCGCATTCGTCGTGCCCTGCGTGGTCCTGGACGCCTCCATGATCGGCATCACCGGCAAGACCTTCTCCGCCGACCCCCGAGTGCGCTCCAGGCTGAGCAAGGAATGGCTGGCGACCCTGAACAGCAGCTTCAACCGTTACCCCAAAGGCGACCTCGCGGACATCCTGGCCTCGGTCAAAGCCCTGCGGGACGCCGGCGTGGACCTCCTTGTCGGCACCGACGCCTCCGTGGCGGTGCCGTACCTCGGTGGACTCGCTCATGGTGCGAGCGTCCACCACGAACTGCAGATGCTCGTGAAGGCCGGTCTCAGCCCCACCGAGGCACTGTCCGCCGCCACCTCCGTGCCCGCCCGCCGGTTCGACCTCCGCGACCGCGGGCGCATCGCCGAAGGCATGCGCGCCGACCTGCTCCTGGTTCAGGGCGATCCCACCACCACCATCTCCGACACCCTGAACATCCAGGCCGTGTGGCGCCGCGGTACGCGCGCCAAGCTCTGACCAAGGCCGACCGAGCAAAAATGTCCCAATTCGTGGCATAGCGGCCGAAACCCGGCCGCCCTCGTCCGGAGGAGACAGCGATCATCCCCGGAACGCGGATGATCGCGCTGAACGAACCGGCCAGCTGGCCAAGCCGATTCCGGCACAGAAATCTCACCGGCACAATACAGACCGATCCCGGAGGATACTCATGCCCGGCCACGACCGACCAGGCTCCGCCCCGGCCGAACCTTCCCCCGAATCCGGCGCCGGCACGCCGACCAAGGCGCCCGCCACCCCGCGATCTGGCGTTTCACGTCGCAGCGCTTTGACCGCCATGGGTGCGCTGGGTGCGCTGGGTGCGCTGGGCGTCACCGGGTTGATCGGCGGGATCGTTGCCGCTCGCTCTGACCCCGCCGCTCCGGCCGCCACCGCCTGTGCGCCAACGAGCACCGTCACCATCCGCCCTGCCGCTGTGACGCGGAGCATCTCCTCCTGCCACATGAGAAAACCGACGGTGCAGACCATGGGCATTGTGAATATGGACCCGGTAGGCGGTGCTTAAGGCGAACAGGACCGGAATCGCACTCGGCTCACTAAGTGTACGACGATCGGGGGCGTTGCGGTATTGGCGGGTATCGCCGCGGTCGTCTCCTTCCGGCACATGCACGAATTGTGCCTGCGTCATGGCGAGGACCATCTTGCGGCGGTGCTCATCCCGCTCGCCGTGGACGGCACCATCGTGGTCGCCTCCATGTCCATCCTCCTGGCCGACCGGTACGGTGCGCGAGGTGGACCGCTGGCCTGGAACCTGCTGATCGTGGGCAGTCCGGCCAGTCTGGGGGCGAATGTCGCGGTCGCGGAGCCGAGTGTGATCGGCCGGGGCATCGCCGCCTGGCCGTCTGCGGCGTTGATCGGGAGTTACGAGCTTTCGATGGCGCAGATTCGCCGGGTCTCGCCCGGGGAGGTCGGTGGCGAAGAAGTGACGGAGACCACCAGCGAAGAGGGTGCCGCCCCAGGCGAGGATAACGGGGAGGCTGGGCCGTCTCCGGTGGAGGCGGGCGGGCAGGCCGACCGCGGAGTCGTGGATCTGCATAGGGTCGCGTGGCGGTGGGCGCAGGAGAATCGTCTTCCTGATGGGGCGTTGCCGTCGGGGAGGGTGATCGCGGCGCAGTTCTCGCGTAGTGCTCGCTGGGGGCGCTGGATCAAGAACGCGGGTCTGGGAGGCGAGCTGGGGTAGGGAGCGTTCTGGCGGTTGTTGAAGCCGTTGCGATGTTCGGCCGTCGCGGAGGGCGGCCGAACATCGAGAAAGCAGTGGCTATTCGTGCGGAGTATCGCGACCGCCCTTCCAACTGATCAGCGGGTCGGGCGCTTCATGTCCGCTCTTCTCAGCTGATCTCCCGTGTGCCGAGGGCCGCCTGCATCAACGTGCTTGAGCGTGTTCGTGAGCGGGGCCGCGGGCGAGGCGTGGCGGGCGTGCTCAGGGCGGGTTGGAGGTGGAGATCTCCTGTCATCCGGGCTACGGCAAGCATGATCCGGTCGGCCACGGGACGGGTAACTCGCGCAACGGCCGGATCGGCAAGACGGTGCAGATCGGGATCGGGCCGGTGCGGCCGGCGGTGCCCCGCGATCGGGCCGGCACCTTTGAGCCGGTGCTGGTCCCCAAGCGGGCGTGCCGTGCGCCCGTTGGCGTGCGGCGGCCGGCGGCCTGGTGCACGAGCCGGGCGCCAACGGGCATCGGCTGGGGGCGTTCGTGGTCACCGGCGCGGACGCCGCTGAGGTCGAGGAACGGGCCGATGCTCTCCTGCGGCGGGTCCGCGTCCACGTCCGGCAGGCCACCATGGGGAACAACGGTCCCGATCAGATCAGGCCGGCGAGTATCTGGGCCATCGCTCCGTAGCTCTCGCGGACCGCGTCCGTCTTGCCCAGCCGGTGCCGCTCCAGCCGGATCGCCCCCGGTGCCGTGCCTCGTAGATCCGCGCCCGCCACACCGCCGACCTTGCGCACGTCCGCACTGTCCAGGCCGACGCCGCGGGCGCCGCCGGTCAGGTCCTTCCAGGTCTGGGCGGCGCCCGCCTTGGGCACGCGGAGCGTGGTCATGCCGAGGCCGCTGAGCTGCCGGGTCTGCCGGGCGCCTTCGTGCGGGGGAGCGAGCCCCTTGGACGACTGGGTGATCAGGGGGATGTCGGTGGTGTCGGCGTCGCCGTACCGCCACTCCAGGAGGCGGGTGACGTCGAACAGCCGCCTGTCGAGGACCCCAGAGGCGATCAGGGGCCGCGCGTCGGGCGAAATCACGTACAGGTGGCCCTCGCGCACCTGCTTCATGAAGCCCACCTGCCTGCCGGGGCCGGGCTCCACGCGGTACCCCTTGCCGACGACCACGACGCGGTCGCCGGTGATCAGGGTCACGCTGCTCGCCTTCCCGGCCGCCTCCTGCTGGGCGTGTGCGGGGGCGATGCCGATCGTTCCGGCGAGGAGGACGGCGACGAGTCCGGCGCCTGCGGTCGTGTACCGCCTCTTCGGCGCCGGAGGGTGGATCGCATTCGGGTCTTCGTGGGCTCGGGGCCGGTGGCCGAGGTGGCCCGAAGGCACAGATGATCTTTTGGGCATGCGGAAGGCCATACTTCGTTTAGCGAAGTATGGTCAAGATCGCCCGCCCTCGACCCGGTTGCGCGGACGAGGCTAGTGGGGGGTCGAAGCATTCACTCGCAGGTGGAGGTCGCGGGCTCGTCGGCGAAGCGGTTCCCGGTGTTGGGCGTTGACCGCTCTGACGTACGCGTGCATTATTTGACGCATCTGTCGAGAAAAGGCGGTAGCCCATGACGATGGCTCGCAGTTCTCTCCATCCGCTCGGCATCCTGCTCGCCGTGGCGATCGCGCTCACGGCCTGCGCCGGACCCGGCGGCGGCATGCAGTCCAGCCGGGACTTGGTGGTGAGACTCAACTCCGACTGGGACTCCCTGGATCCCGCCAAGACCCGCACCACGTACGGCTACCAGCTCGTCACGACCCTCTACGACAGGCTCGTCACGGTCGCCGACGGCAAGGTGGTCCCGTATCTCGCCGAATCGTGGACGCAGACCCCCGACACCGTCAGGCTCACCCTGCGCCGAGGCGCCCGCTGCGCGAGCGGAACCGAGCTGACGCCCACCATGGTCGCGGCCTCCCTGCGCCGGCTCGGCGCCAAGGAGACCGCGGCGCCGTACGCGAGCCTGGTCTTCGGCGGCTCCGGCTACACGGTCACCGCCGATGACGCGGCGCGGACGGTCACGGTGCGGACCGGGCGGCCGTACAGCGACCTGCTGATGGGCCTGGCCCAGCCGATGGCCTCGATCATCTGCCCGGAGGGGCTGCGGGCCGCGGACACGCTGGCGGCGACCCCCGCGGGCAGCGGGCCGTACACGCTGGCGGCCTCGACCAGAGGCGCGAGCTACCGGCTGACCGCCCGCCCGGGATACACGTGGGGGCCGGAGCGCGAGGGAAGCTACCCGGACGCGGTCACCTTCAAGGTCGTCCAGAACGACAGCACGGCGGCGAACATGCTCGCCGCCGGCGACCTGGACGTGTCCTGGGTCGGCGGGCCGGATCTCGCGAGGGTACGGGCGAACCCGGCGGTGAAGCCGGTCAGCCAGCTCATCTACGGCTCCTTCATGCTGGTGTTCAACCAGGCGAAGGGCAGGCCGGGAGCCGACCCCGCGGTGCGCAGGGCGCTGGCGGTCGCGGTGAGCGCGCAGAGCTTCAACGAGGCGGCGTTCTTCGGCGAGGGAGAGCCGGCCGGCAGCGTGGTGAGCGAGGAGGTGCCCTGCCACCGCGTGGTGCGACCGCCCGCCGCGGCGGCGGCCACCGTGGACGTGGACCTCAAGCTGGTCGGCTCGACCGACTACGCCGCCGGGTACGAGTACGTGCTGGAGGCGCTGCGTAAGGCGGGCGCGTCCGTCCGGCTCCAGCTCGTGGAGCTGAACAGCTTCGCCGAGGTGATGTTCACCTCGGGCGACTGGGACGTCACCGTCTACCCGTTCACTCCGCTGGCCCCGAGCCTTGGCGCGCTCGGGATGTTCGTGACGGGAGCGGCGCCTCCGGACGGCGCGAACTTCGCGAGCATCGGCAACAAGGCGTTCGAGGCGTCGGTCGCCAAGGCGCAGGCCTCGCTGGGCGAAGAACGCTGCCGGCACTGGGGGGACGCGCAGCGGGCGATCGTCGAGAACGCGGACGTGGTCCCGCTGGTACACAGCAAGCCGTACTGGTTCGTGCGTGACGGCTTCGCCGCGGGCCTGGCCGGCGGCGGGACCATGGTGGACCCGCACGAACTCGCCCGGCGGTGACGGGCATGAGGATCCTGAGCCGCCTCGGCACCATGGCCGCTTTGCTCGCCGCCCTGCTGGTGGCCTCCTTCCTGCTGCTGCACCTGGTGCCGGGCGACCCGGCCGTGCGGATCGCCGGGCTCAACGCCACCCCGGAGCAGGTCGCCGCGGTACGGCACCGGCTCGGCCTGGACCTTCCCCTGCACCGGCAGTTCGCCGAGTACGTCATGGACGGCCTGCGCCTGGACTTCGGGCGCTCGTTCAGGACGGGCGAGCCGGTCACCGGCGTCATCGGCGGCAGCCTCGGCGTGACACTGCGGCTCGCGGCCATGGGGATCACGCTGACGATGCTGACCGGTGTCGCGCTCGGGATCGCCATGGCCGCCCTCACGCGGGAGGGCCGCCGTCCCGGCGTCGAAACCGCCTTCACGACGGGCACCTCGCTCGTCGGCGCCGTCCCCGAGTACGTGACCGGGGCGGTGCTGGCGCTGGTGTTCGCGGTGGGGCTCGGCTGGCTGCCCGTCGCCGGGCTGGCCGATCCGGCCGGGCTCGTGCTACCGGCCGTCGCGGTCAGCCTGGCGCCCGTCTGCGTCCTGGCCCGGGTGATCAGGGTGGAGACGCTGGCCGTACTCGCCCACGACTACGTCCGCACGGCCCGCGCCAAACGCCTGCACCCCGTCATCGTGTACGGCAGGCACGTGCTGCCCAACGCGCTGACCTCGGCGCTGACCGTCGGTGGCCTGATCTTCGCCGGGCTGCTCGGCGGCGCCGTGGTGATCGAGAACGTCTTCGCCCTGCCCGGCCTCGGCTCCCAGCTCGTGCAGTCGGTGATGGCCAGGGACTACCCGGTGGTGCAGGTCGTGATCATGCTGCTGGGCGCGTCCATCGTCGTGGTCAACAGTTGTGTCGACGGGGCGTTGCGGCTGCTCGACCCGCGGACCAGGACGGTGTCCTCATGACCGCCGCGCTGCGGGCCTTCCGCTCCACCTCGGCCGGGCCGGTCGCCCTGGCCGTTCTGACCCTGCTCGCGGTCGTCGCCGTCGTCGCGCCGATCCTGTGGGGCGACATGGCGACCGCGCTGAACCCGGCCACGGCCGTGCTGGGGCCGAGCGCCGAGCACTGGCTGGGGACCGACCGGCTGGGCCGCGACGTGCTTGTCCGCACACTGGTCGCCACCCGTACCTCGCTGGGGCTCGGCCTACTGGCCGCCGCCGTGGCCGCGCTGGCCGGGCTGCTGCTCGGCGGTCTCGTGGCGGTGCTGAGCCGCCGGGCCAGGGAGGTGGGGCTGCGGGTGCTCGACGCGGTGCTGGCCTTCCCCGCCATCCTCGTCGCGATCATCGTCACCCTGATCCTGCCCGAGGGTACGGCGAGCGCGGCGGTGGCGGTCGGCGTGGCCGGCACCCCCGCCGTGGCCCGCATCGTGGTCACGCTGGCGACCGCGGTCCTCGCCCGCGACTTCGTGGCCGCCGCCTGGGGGCTGGGGGTGGGTCGGCCGAGGATCCTCGTCCGGTATGTCCTGCCCAACATCGCCGACAGCCTCGCCGTGAGCCTGTCGGTCGTCGCCGGCGCCGCTCTGGTCGTGGTCTCCTCGCTGAGCTTCCTCGGCGTCGGCGTGCAACCTCCGGCCTTCGACTGGGGCGGCATGCTGTCCCAGGGCGTCATGGACATGTACGTCACGCCGCTGGCCGCGCTCGCCCCGGCCGTCATGATCGCGCTCGCGGGGCTGGCGTTCGGGCTGGCGGGGGAGGCGATGGCCCGCGTCGCCAATCCATCGGTCTGGACGGCGCGGCGGGCCGCGCGGCACCCGGCCCCGGCCGCAGGGACCCGTACGGAGAGCGACGCGCTGCTCGACGTCAAGGGGCTGACCGTCACCGCGGGGGCGGGACCGGAAGCCCCTGCCATCGTGTCCGGCGTCGATCTGCGGGTCGGCCGGGGCGACATCGTCGGCCTGGTCGGGGAGTCGGGGTCGGGCAAGTCGATGACCATGCTCGCGGTGGCGCGGCTGCTGCCGTACCCTGTGGAGTCCTTGGCGGACGCGCTGACGCTCGACGGGCACGACCTGCGGGCCGGCCCGGGAGAGCGGATCAGGCGGCTGCTCGGTACCCGCCTCGCGCTGGTCTTCCAGAACCCCGCCGCCTGCCTCAATCCCTCGCTCAGGCTGGAGACCCAGCTCACCGAGGTGCCGAGGACGCATCAGGGGATGAACCGGGCGCAGGCCCGGGAGCTGGCACTGGCGGGGCTCCGGCAGGTGCGCGTGCCCGAGCCGGAGCGGCGGCTGCGGCAGTACCCGCACGAGCTGTCCGGCGGGCAGCGCCAGCGGGCGACGATCGCGATGGCGCTGGCCGGCCGGGCGGGCCTGCTCCTCGCCGACGAGCCCACCACCGCCCTGGACAACACGCTGCGGCGCGCCGTCCTCAACCTGTTCCGCGAGGCCAACGCCGCGAGCGGCACCGCGATCGTGCTCGTCTCGCACGATCTGTCGGTCGTGCGGGGGCTGTGCGACAGGGTGGTCGTGATGTACGCGGGCCGCGTCGTGGAGGAGGGACCCACCCGCGAGGTGATCGCGCGTCCGCTGCACCCCTACACCCAGGCGCTGGTCGGCAGCACGCTGACCATGACGACCCCGCTCGACCGGCCGCTTCCAGCCCTCGACGGGCAGCCGCCCCGGCCGGGCGAGCGGCAGGAGGGCTGCGCGTTCGTCCCACGCTGCGCCAGGGCCGAGGACCGCTGTGCCAAGGAACGCCCGCCGCTGCGCGCGCACCCCGGCGCCCGGCGCACGGCATGCTGGGCGGTGGAGGCGTGAACGGGCTGCGGCTGCGGGGCGTGACGATCAGGTACGGTGCCGGCCCGCGCGTCGTGTCGGACGTGGACCTGGACCTGCCCGACGGCGCCGCCGTCGGAGTGGTGGGCGAGTCGGGTTCGGGCAAGTCCACCCTCGCCAGATCCGTGGTGGGCATGGTGCCGCTGGCCGCGGGGGAGATCACCCGCGACGGGAGGCGGCTGCGGGCCCCCGGCCTGCGGCGCGTCCCCGACCCCGGCGTTCAGCTGGTCTTCCAGGACCCGCACGGATCACTGAACCCGCGGATGACCGTGGCGGCCACGCTGACCGAGGCGGCCAGGCAGAGCGGATCGCCGGAGCGCCCCTCCCTGGAACGCGTCGGCCTCGCCGACGGCCTGCTCCGCCGCTACCCGCACGAGCTGTCCGGCGGCCAGCTCCAGCGCGTCGCCATCGCCAGGGCGCTGGCGGCCAAGCCGAAGCTGCTGATCCTCGACGAGGTCACCTCCGCGCTGGACGTCTCCGTCCAGGCGCTCATCCTCAACCTGCTCCGCGACCTGCGCGCCGACCTCGGCATCGGCTACCTGGTCATCGCCCACGACCTGCCCGTCGTGCGGTACCTGTGCGACAAGGTCGCGGTGATGCACCGCGGCGAGTGCGTGGAGCAGGGGCCGTGCGCCGACGTGCTGCGCGCCCCGAGCCACCCGCACACCCGCGCACTGCTCGACGCGCTCAACGAGGAGTCACCATGAACGAACCGGTCATCGTCGCGAGCGCCCGCACCCCCATCGGCAAGGCGGGCAAGGGCTGCCTGCGCGACGTGCGGGCCGACGACCTGGCCGCGGCAGCCGTCTCGGCGGCCCTGACCAAGGTGCCCGAGCTGGATCCGGCCGAGCTCGACGACCTGCTGCTCGGGTGCGGCAGCCCCGGCGGCGAGCAGGGCTGGAACCTGGCCCGCATGGTCGCCCTGCTGCTGGGCCTCGACACCCTGCCCGGCACCACGGTGACCAGGCACTGCGCCTCCAGCCTGCAGGCGGCCCGGATGGCCGCCCACGCGATCCGCGCGGGCGAGGGCGACGCCTTCGTCGTCGCGGGCGTCGAGGCGGCCAGCCGCCACCGATACGGCAGTGCCGAGAGCTCCGGCGACCCGAACCCGCTCTACGCCGGCGCGGCGCGCCGTACGGCGGGCCACGCGGAACGCGGCGACTTCGCCTGGACCGACCCCCGCGCGCTCGGCGAACGGCCGGACGCCTACCTGACGATGATCCAGACCGCCGAGTACGTGGCCCGCCTGCGCGGAGTCACCCGCGAGGCCATGGACGCGTTCGCGCTGCGCTCGCAGCTCCGGGCCGCGGAGGCCGCCGAGGCCGGATTCTGGGCCGCGGAGATCACCCCGGTCCCGCTGCCCGGCGGCGGCGTCGCCGACCGCGACGACGGCCCGCGCACCGGCGTGACCCTGGAGAGGCTGGCCGCGCTCAAGCCCGTGCTGCATCCCGCGGGCCGGATCACCGCGGGCAACGCCTGCCCGGTCAACGACGGCGCCGCCGCCCTGGTCATGATGAGCGACCGCCGCGCCCGCGAGCTGGGCGTGCCGCCGCTCGGCCGCGTGGTGGCCACCGGGCTGTCCGCGCTCAGCCCGGAGGTCATGGGGCTCGGCCCGGTGGAGGCCGCGCGGCAGGCGCTGCGCCGGGCCGAGATGTCCGTCGGCGACGTGGATATGGTGGAGCTGAACGAGGCGTTCGCCGCGCAGGCCATCCCATGCGCGGACGACCTCGGCGTGCCCCCCGACCGGCTGAACGTCCACGGCGGGGCCATCGCGATGGGTCACCCGCCGGGGATGACCGGCGCGCGGCTGATCGGCACCCTGCTGCACGGCCTGCGGGACTCCGGCGGCACGGTCGGCCTGGTGACGATGTGCGTCGGCGGCGGCCAGGGTATGGCGGCGATCGTGGAACGGTTGTAACCCCTGCCGTAAAGTATTGGACGGAGCCGTCGATCGAGCGGAAGGGGTCCGTCTGTTGGCCAGCACGAGCTCGCGCAAGGAACTCATGAGCAACACGGTGCTGGAGAAAGCCGCCGTGCTGTTCGCCGAGCGGGGTTTCGCCGGCACCAGCCTGCGCGACATCGCCGAGGCGATGGGGATGACCAGGCCGGCGCTCTACTACTACTTCAACAGCAAGGAGGCGCTGCTGCAGGAGCTGGTCAGGGGTGTCACGGGCAGCGGTTCGCAGGAGCTGCGCAGGCTGCGCGAGCGGACCGACATCGGCGCCGCGGAGAAGCTCAGGGTGGTGGTGTCCACGACCGTGGCCCGCATCGCGGAGAGCCCGCTGCGGTTCCGGCTGCTGGAGCGTAACGAGGCCGAACTGCCCGCGGAGATCCTCCAGGAGCATCACACCAGTAAGGGCCGCATCCTCGACGAACTCACGAAGATCATCGCCGATGGGGTGCGGTCCGGGGAGTTCCGGCCGGTCGACGAGCGGATCGCGGCGTTCTCGGTGATCGGCATGATCAACTGGATCGCCTGGTGGTACAAGCCTGACGGGCCGAGCACGCCCGAGGAGATCGCCCGCGAGATGTACGAGATGGCCTCGCGTGGTCTGGTCCGCGGCGCGGACCGGATGCCCGCGAGCGGCGTCGAGGGGGCGGTCGCGCTGCTGCGTGAAGACCTCACCCACCTGGAGCGGCTGGTCAGCGCGGGCGGATCGGCTTCCTGAGCCCTGTTCAATGAGGCCGTCATCTACGGGTGGCGGCCTCTATCGCGCCATTGACTTTGACGTATCCTTTGAATAGTTTTCCTTCGTGTCAGACATCTGATTGGCGGCCACCCGGCAGGAAGGCAGGCGGGCGTGACATTCGTGATCGGCCTGGACATCGGCGGAACGTTCACCGACGCCGTGGCGGTCGGCCCGGCCGGGACGCTGCACACGGCGAAGACCCCGTCCACACCGCCCGACTTCGAGCAGGGCTTCGACAACGCGCTCGAGGTGCTCGCCGCCCAGGCGGGCCTGACCGTGGAGGGCCTGCTCGCGGAGACCGGCCACGTGGCCCACGGCACCACCGTGGCGCTCAACGCGCTGGTCACCGGCCAGGTGGCGAAGGTGGGCTTCCTGACCACCAAGGGGCACGGCGACTCCATCGCCATCATGAACGTGGAAGGCCGCTACCTCGGGCTGTCCCCGCATGAGGCCCAGGACACGCTCGACACCCGCAAGCCCGCGCCGCTGGTCCCCCGCTCGCTCCGCCTCGAGGTCACCGAGCGCGTGGACAGGGACGGCTCGGTCGTCGTGCCGATGGACGAGCGGGAGGTCCGCGAGCACCTGCGCCACCTCGTCGCCGAAGGGGTGACCGCGCTCGCGGTGAGCCTGCTCTGGTCGTTCAGGAACCCGGCGCACGAGCGGCGGATCAGGGAACTGGCCCACGAGGTCGCGCCCGGTCTCTACGTCACGCTCTCCAGCGAGCTGACCCCGCGGATCAGGGAGTTCGCCCGCGCCGCGACGACCATCATGAACGCCCAGGTCGGGCCCGCCCTGCGCGCCTATCTGGACCCGCTCGAAGGCAGGCTGCGCGACCGCGGCCTCACCGGCCCGCTGCTGGTCATGCAGGGCTCCGGCGGCACGGTGGCGGCCAGACGCGCCCCGGAGGTCGCCATCACGACCGTCGGCTCGGTGCTGACCGGCGGGGTGGTCGGCGCGGCCAGGCTGGCCCGGCTGCTCGGCCATCCCCACGTCGTCTCCACCGACGTCGGCGGCACCACCTTCCTGGTCGGGATGATCGTCGACGGTGTCCCCGTCGCCAGCGCGGGGACGGTGCTCAACCAGCACCCCGTCAACACCCCGGCCCTGCGCGTGCACGCGATCGGGTCCGGCGGCGGCGCGATCGCCGCCGTCGACGCGGGCGGCAATCTGCGGGTCGGGCCGGGCAGCGCCGGGGCCAGGCCGGGCCCCGCCTGCTACGGCCAGGGCGGCACCGATCCCACCGTCACCGACGCCGACCTCGTCTGCGGCATACTCAACCCCGCCTACTTCCTCGGCGGCACCCATCGCCTGTCCACCGACCTGGCCGCCAAGGCGCTGCTCGAACGGGTCGGCGTGCCGCTTGGCCTGGACGCCGAAGGCGCGGCGGCCGCGGTGGTCGCCGTCCAGAACGGCCAGACGGGCGACCTGGCCCGCAAGGTCGTCGTCGAGACCGGGCACGACCCGCGCGACTTCGTCGTCTACGCCTTCGGCGGCGCCGGCCCCATGCACAGCTTCGCCTACGCCGCCGAACTCGGCGCCGAACAGCTCGTCGTCCCGCTCGGCCCGACCGCCGGCGTGTTCTCCGCGTACGGCCTGGCCGCCAGCGGCGTCACCGTCTCCGCCGAACTCAGCGACCCCGCCCCCCTGCCCGTCGAC
>NZ_POUA01000170.1 GCF_003236385.1 Spongiactinospora gelatinilytica | reverse complement strand
ACGCCCCTCCGGGGCCGGTCCTTCCGGGGGTTACTCGGACTCGGTGCTGCCCTCGGCGGCAGACTCGCCCTCGTCCTCGGCGCCCTCGGCCGGGGCCTCCGCCTCGACCGAGGTCGGCTTGGTGGTGATGTGCAGGACCAGGGCCTCGGCGTCGGCGGACAGCGAGACGCCGGACGGCAGGGGCAGGTCGCCCGAGGTGATCTGGGTGCCGAGCGCGAGGCCGGTGATGTCGACCTCGACGCCCTGCGGGATGTG
The DNA here is from genome assembly GCF_003236385.1 of Spongiactinospora gelatinilytica. Taxonomy (GTDB): domain Bacteria; phylum Actinomycetota; class Actinomycetes; order Streptosporangiales; family Streptosporangiaceae; genus Spongiactinospora; species Spongiactinospora gelatinilytica. Next base: position 14,815 of record NZ_POUA01000170.1, on the reverse strand, counting down.
CGTGGCCTCCGCCTCGACCGGGACGGACATCATGAGCTGCTCCAGCATGCCATCCGGCACGACATCGCCCACGACGTTGACCGGGATCTCGACGCTGACCTTCTCGCCCCGGCGGACCAGCAGCAGGTCGATGTGCTCCAGGAAGCCCTTGAGCGGGTCGCGCTGGATGCCCTTGGGCAGGGCCAGCTCGTCCACGCCGTCGCCGGCGAGGCGGATGAGCACGTTGGGCGTGCGCAGCGCGATCATCAGCTCGTGCCCCGGCAGGGTGAGGTGCTTGGGCTCGGTGCCGTGCCCGTAAAGGACGGCGGGCACCTTGGCGGCGCGGCGGATCTTGCGGGCGGCGCCCTTGCCGAACGCGGTGCGCTGCTCGACGTTGATGCGTACTTCGGACACGGCTGATCTCCTAGGGATCTCGGCGATTCGGGCGGAATGCGCGCCCACCCTGGTCCGCCCTAGCGGAAGGCGTTACGGGCGCAACCTGGCTAGTCTATACGCCGCCGAAGCCGATCCCGTCCAGAAGGTTGTTCACCAGCGCGACGACGAAGTCGTCCGTGACCGGTTCGTCCGGGATGAGCAGCCGGTGGTAGACCGAGCCCCAGAGCTGGTCGACGACGACCCGCACATCGATGTCGGCCCGGATCTGCCCGGCCTCCTGCGCCCGGCGCAGCCGCTCGCCGGCCAGCGCGCGCCGCCCCGAGGAGTACAGCCTCCGGAAGGCGGCGGACAGGTCGGGGTCGGTCTGCGCCTGGCCGATCAGCTCGGCCAGGACCCTCCCGCCCGGTGTCTCGGTCATCACCCGGGCGAACGCGCGCAACTGGCTGATCAGGTCCGCGCGGACGTCTCCCGTGTCAGGAAAGGCCAGTCTGTCCTGGACGGCATGAAAGTAGCCGTCCATGGCCAGGGCGCCCTTGGAGGGCCACCATTTGTAGAGGGTCGTCTTGCTGACGCACGACAGCCTGGCCACCCGCTCGAAGGTCAGGTCCGCGATGCCTTCGGTGAGCAGGAGTTCGCCGACCGTGCGGAGCACGTCGGCCCGGACCTCGTCCGCCGGCCGGCGCCCCCGCCCGCGCTGGCCGCGCTCTCCGGCGACGACGCCCTTGGGCTCTGTGGCCACGTTCGCTCCCGCTGTGTCGTTACCGGATCTCGTCAGTCTAGGCAGGCCGTGAGGTCGCCGGTTCCGGAGGAGGGGATCAGGCGAAGCCGCCGTTGACGTAGATCACCTGGCCGCTGACCCAGCGGGCCGGACCGGCCAGATGGGAGACGGTCTCGGCGATGTCGCGGGCTCGCCGAGGCGCTCCAGCGGGGCGGCCTTGGCCAGGGTGGCGATCGTGGCTTCGTCCTTGCCGTTGAGGAACAGCGGGGTGGCGGTGGGACCGGGGGCCACGGCGTTGACGGTGATGTCACGGCCGCGCAGCTCGCGGGCGAGGATCAGGATCATGCCCTGCCCGCGGGAAGCGGACACCGGCCGGTACGACAGGGGCTAGCTGTCCCCCTCGAACAGGCTCGTCACCGAGCCGTCGTTGAAGACCTCGCCGATCGCCTGCGCGATCAGCGGCGCGATGGACAGCACCGTCAGCTTGTCGAACCGCTTGTCGCCCGCCAGCGGCAGCGTGTTCGTCACCACGACCTCGGAGATCCGGGAGTTCTTCATCCGGTCCACGGCGGGGCTGGAGAACACCGCGTGGGTGGCCGCGACCAGCACGTTGGTCGCGCCCTGCTCATAGAGGGCGTCGGCGGCCTTGCAGATGGTGCCCGCCGTGTCGATCATGTCGTCGATCAGCACGCACGTACGGCCGTGCACCTTACCGACCACCTCGTGCACCTTCACCTGGTTGGCCACGTCGAGATCGCGGCGCTTGTGGATGAAGGCGACCGGGGTGCCGAGCTTGTCGGCCCACCGCTCGGCCAGGCGGACCCGGCCGGTGTCGGGGGAGACGATCGTGGTGTTCTCCGGCTCCAGCTTGTCGCGCAGGTAGGAGGCGAGGACCGGCATCGCGAACAGGTGGTCCACCGGCCCGTCGAAGAAGCCCTGGATCTGGGAGGTGTGCAGGTCGACCGACATGAGCCGGTCGGCTCCCGCGGTCTTGAACAGGTCGGCGACGAGCCGGGCGGTGATCGGCTCCCGGCCGCGGCCCTTCTTGTCCTGGCGGGCGTACCCGAAGAACGGCATGACCACGGTGATGCGCTTGGCCGAGGCCCGCTTGAGCGCGTCCACCATGATCAACTGTTCCATGATCCACTGGTTGATCGGAGCAGTGTGACTCTGGATCACGAAGGCGTCACATCCGCGTACGGACTCCAGGTAGCGGGCGTAGATCTCACCGTTGGCGAAGTCGTGCAGTCTGGTGGGGGTCATCTCGATCCCGAGGTGGGCCGCCACCTCTTCGGCCAGCTCGGGATAGGCCCTGCCGGAGAAGAACATGAGGTTCTTCTCCCCGGTCGTCTTCCTGCCGCTCACTGTGCCACCCCACCGGATGATTCGATGACGTGCCGACGTGATCGCTTGCTCACGTGCCTTTCTCCTGTTGATCGCCGGTCGGCGCGGCGGCCGACGCGCGAAGCGCCGCCTCGGCCGACCTGGTGCCCGCACGCTTGCGCGCGACCCACCCTTCAATGTTGCGCTGCCGTCCGCGGGCGACCGCGATCGCCCCGGGCGGCACGTCGTTGGTGATCGTGGACCCCGCCGCCGTGTGGGCGCCGTCGCCGATCGTCACGGGCGCGATCAGCATGGTGTCGCAGCCGACGAACGCGTGCTCCCCCACGGTGGTGTGATTCTTGGCCACGCCGTCGTAGTTGACGAACACCGTCGCCGCGCCGATGTTGGCGCCCGCGCCGATCGTGGCGTCTCCCACATAGCTGAGGTGCGGCACCTTGGCACCCTCGCCGACCTGGGAGTTCTTTATCTCGACATGCGCGCCCGCCTTGGCCTTGCGCATCAGCACGGCCCCCGGGCGCAGGTAGGTGTAGGGGCCGACCTGGGCCTGGGGGCCGATCCGCGCGCCCTCGCAGACCGAGTTGCGCACCACGGCGTCGGCCCCGACCTCGGTGTCGGTCAGCGTGGTGGCCGGGCCGATCTGCGCGCCGGCGGCGACCGTCGTACGGCCGTGCAACTGGCACCCGGGGTGGATCACGGCGTCGGCCGCGAGCTCGACGTCCACGTCGATCCAGGTACTGGCCGGATCGATCACGGTCACCCCGGCCAGCATGTGCTCGTGCAGCATCCGGTCGTTCAGCACCCGGCGGGCGGCGGCGAGCTGGACGCGGTTGTTGACGCCCTCCACCTCGACATGGTCGGCGGCCACGAAGGCGCCGACCCGGTGGCCGTCGGCGCGCAGGATCGCCAGGACGTCGGTGAGGTATTCCTCGCCCTGGGCGTTGGCGGCCCCGACCCGCTTGATCCCGTCGGCCAGGAGCTGCCCGTCGAAGGCGTAGACCCCGGAGTTCATCTCCCGGATCGCGCGCTGCTCGGGGGTGGCGTCCTTGTGCTCGACGATCTCCAGCACCGCGCCATCGGAGTCACGGACGATCCGCCCGTATCCGGTCGGGTCGGGCACCTCGGCGGTCAGCACGGTGACCGCGTTGCCCTCCTCGGCGTGTACGGCGAGCAGCCGGGCCATCGTCTCGCGGCGCAGCATCGGCGTGTCGCCGTACGTCACCAGGACGGTGCCGCCGATCGTGCCGACCTCTTCCAGGGCGGTGCGCACCGCGTGGCCGGTGCCGCGCTGCTCGGCCTGCACCACGGCCAGCGCGTCGGGGCTGGTGGCGGCCAGATGCTCGCGCATCCGCTCCCGCTCGTGCCCGATGACGACGATCAGGCGCTCGGGTTCGAGCCCGCGCGCGGCGGTGAGCACGTGGTCGAGCATGGCCCGGCCGCACAGCTCGTGCAGGACTTTCGGTCGTTCGGACTTCATCCGTGTGCCCTCGCCCGCGGCGAGGACGACGACGGCGGCCGGGCGCGGCACACTCACGGACTGAGCTCCCTCGGCGTCGCGGCTATGGATGGTTCGGATGCTGTGAACAAAACGGATGATCTACTCAAGCCTGATGAGGATGGCGTACGGCTACCACCTGGGCCCCGCGCCGCAATCCACCCGACACCGTGAGGATACCTGCCCGCCTCACAGTGACTCTCACCCCACCCGAGCATCCCGGGTGACCCGACGAACCACACATGACTACCGCTCCGGCGCCAGGACTCGAACCTGGACAACTGACACCAAAAGACAGCGGGCTGCCAATTACCCAACGCCGGATTACGGACCGACCCAAGCGGTGCGAGATCCCTCGACGACCGCCCGACTCAGTCCATCGAGCACACCCTACCTGGCGCGCACACCCTCCGACGATCGAGTTGGCCAAGCGCGATGGATCTTTTGGCCGCTCTGGCGGCCACCCGCTCACGTACCGCATCACTGCCCGCACTATGCGCATATAGTCGGACATGTCGGGGGGCCCTACCACACCCACGAGCCACCCGAGCCCCACCGGAGACCTTCCAGATCGTCACCCCGGACATATTCGGCACTGAGGTCTTCCTTACCTACGATGGCGTAAGTTACGGTTGCGTAGATAGGACATCGCTCCCATTCACGTAGCGAGAGGCAGCCCTATGACCGTCGCCACCGAAAACACGGCGCATCGCGCTAAGCCGGACATCGATCCAGAGCTCAAGACGAGATCGGAGATCATCACCTTCGGCGTCGTGGTGGCCGCTCCACTGATCGCCATCGCCGCCGCCGTGCCCTTCGCCTGGGGCTGGGGACTGAGTTGGGTCGACATCGTCATCGCGTTCGTCTTCTACGTCGTGACCGGCCTCGGCGTCACCGTCGGCCTGCACCGGTACTACACGCACGGCTCCTTCAAGGCCAAGCGCCCGCTGAAGATCGCACTCGGCATCGCCGGCAGCCTCTCACTGGAGATGTCCGTGCTGGACTGGGTGGCCACCCACCGCAAGCACCACAAGTTCTCCGACAAGGAGGGCGACCCGCACTCGCCGTGGCGGTTCGGCACCGGGTTCAAGGCGATGTCCAAGGGCCTGCTGTACGCGCACATGGGCTGGCTGTTCGAGCCCACCCGGGCCAACCGGGAGAAGTACGCCCCCGACCTCTACAAGGACCCCGACGTGCGCAAGATGCACTCCTGGTTCCCGGTCATGGCCATCTCCTCCCTCGTGCTGCCCGCGATCATCGGCGGCCTGGTGACCTGGTCGTGGTGGGGCGCGGCGACCGCGTTCTTCTGGGGCACGGTGGTGCGGATCGGGCTGCTGCACCACGTGACCTGGTCGATCAACTCGATCTGCCACGTCTTCGGCGAAGAGGACTTCCAGGTGCGCGACAAGTCGCGGAACGTCTGGTGGCTGGCGATCCCGTCGTTCGGCGAGTCCTGGCACAACCTGCACCACTCCGACCCGACCTGCGCCAGGCACGGCGCGCTGAAGGGCCAGATCGACCTGAGCGCCGGCGTCATCCGCCTGCTGGAGAAGGCCGGCTGGGCCTACGACGTACGGTGGCCGGACCCCGAGCGGCTGGCGGCGAGGCGGCTTGGCTGAGTCCGCCCGGACACCCCATCTGATCGGCCGGGCCGCCGATACCGAGGCGGCCCGTGTTCCCACCGCCAGGAGAACTGCGGGCATTATGAATCCTGTGAGCGAATCCCGGTCCCGCAGACGTATGTCAGGCAAGGAACGCAGGGAGCAGCTGATCGCGGTGAGCCGCGCCCTCTTCGCCGAGAAGGGGTTCGACGGCACCTCGGTCGAGGAGATCGCCGCCCACGCCCAGGTCTCCAAGCCTGTGGTCTATGAGCACTTCGGCGGCAAGGAGGGCATCTACGCGGTGGTCGTGGACCGCGAGATGCAGCGGCTGCTGACGATGATCACCGAGGCGCTCTCGGCCTCACATCCGCTGGCCAAGCTGGAGCGGGCCGCCCTCGCGCTGCTCCACTACATCGAGGAGAGCAGCGAGGGGTTTCGCATCCTGGTCCGCGACTCGCACGCGGCGTCGGGCACCGGCACGTTCGCCAGCCTGATCAGCGAGATCGCCAGCCAGGTGGAGGACATGCTGGCCGACGAGTTCGCCAACCGCGGCTATGACCCCAAGCTCGCGCCGATGTACGCCCAGATGCTGGTCGGCATGGTCGCGCTGACCGGCCAGTGGTGGCTCGACGTACGCGCGCCCGGCCGCGAGGAGGTCGCCGCCAACCTGGTGAACCTCGCCTGGAACGGCCTGACGGGCCTCAACCCCAGCCCGCGGCTCAGTCCCGCGGGCCGCAGGGCGGAGGCACAGAGCGCACAGACCGCGCAAAGGGCCCAGCCGCCCCCGCCCGTCGTACGGCCGGCCACCGACAAGGAGTTGCGCGAACGGGAGAAGGCCCGCGAACGCGAGGTCAAGGAGCAGGAGAAGTACGCCCGCGAGCAGGAGAAGCAGCGGCTGCGCGAACAGCGGGAGCGGGAGAAGGCCCGCGAGAAGGAGCGCAAGGAGCAGGAGAAGCTCGCCCGCGAGCAGGAGAAGGCCAGGGAACGCGAGCTGCGCGAACGGGAGAAGGCCCGCGAACGCGAGGCCAGGGAACTGGAGAAGGCCCGCGAGCGGGAGGTGCGGGAGCAGGAGAGGCTGCGCGCCCGGGAGGCGCGCGCGGCCGGCCGGACGCCGAGCCGCCCCCAACAGCCGCAGCTCCACCAGCCGCAGCTCCACCAGCCGCAGCCTCCCCAGCCACAGCCCGAGCAGCCCCGGCCGGCGGTGGCCGCGCATGCCCCGGTCCACATACAGGACGAAGGGTATGGATCGGGTTAGAGTGGACAGGAGCCGGGAGAACGTCGCTCGGCGGAGCACTGACCGCACTCGTTGAGCCGAAATTAACGTTCTGTTCAACAAGCTGAGCAATATTCTTTGATATGTCCGCCGAACTCGTGCAACCACCGCCAGACGGGCAGGAAGAGCCACCACTCCCTGCGGAGCGCTTCCTCAACAGGGAGGAGTCGTGGCTCCAGTTCAACCAGCGCGTGCTCGAAATGGCGGAGGACGCGTCCCTGCCCCTCCTCGAACGCGTCCGCTTCCTGGCGATCTTCGCAAGCAACCTCGACGAGTTCTTCCGGGTCCGGGTGGCCGGGCTCAAGCGGCGGATGGCCACCGGCCTGCTGCTGCGCACGAAGAGCGGGCTGAAGCCGCGCGAGGAACTGGCCAGGATCGCCGCGATCGCCGACGAACTGGCGCTGCGCCACGCCGCCTGCTTCCACGCGCAGATCCGCCCGACGCTGAGCGGCGAGGGCATCGAACTGGTCCGCTGGGACGACCTCGGCCGGGACGAACGCACCGGCCTGCGCAAGCTCTTCCGGGAGCGGATCCGCCCGGTGCTCACGCCGCTGGCCGTCGATCCCGCCCACCCGTTTCCCTATATATCCGGCCTGTCGCTCAACCTGGCCGTCATCGTCCGCAACCCGGCCACCGGCCAGACCGTCTTCGCCCGGGTCAAGGTACCGAGCCAGCTCCCCCGCTTCGTGGCGGCCTCCAAGGACCGGTTCGTCCCGCTGGAAGACGTCATCGCCGCCCACCTGGGCCAGCTCTTCAAGGGCATGGAGATCGTCCAGCACCACGTCTTCCGGGTCACCCGCAACGAAGACCTCGAAGTGGACGAGGACGTCACCGAGAACCTGATGCAGGCCCTCGAACGCGAGCTGCGCAACCGGCGGTTCGGCCCCGCCGTGCGCCTGGAGGTCGAGGAGAACATCACCGACGAGGTCCTCGACCTGCTGGTCGAGGAACTGGACGTGGCCGACCACGAGATCTACCGGCTGCCCGGCCCGCTCGACCTCACCGGCCTGCACGCCATCGCCGACCTCGACCGGGGCGAGCTGAGCTACCGGCCGTTCGTCCCCGCCGAGGCCGTCCACGCCGAAGACGACCTGTTCGCCGTACTACGCGAACGCGACGTACTCGTCCACCACCCCTACGACTCCTTCTCCACCAGCGTGCAGCGCCTGGTCGAGGACGCCGCCAAGGACCCGAACGTCCTGGCGATCAAGCAGACCCTCTACCGCACCAGCGGCGACTCCCCGATCGTGGACGCGCTGATCGACGCCGCCGAAACCGGCAAGCAGGTCGTGGTCGTGGTGGAGATCAAGGCCAGGTTCGACGAGCACGCGAACATCTCCTGGGCGCGCAAGCTGGAGCGGGCCGGCTGCCATGTGGTCTACGGGGTGGTCGGGCTCAAGACGCACTGCAAGCTCGCCCTCGTCGTACGGCAGGAGGCGTCCGGCGAACTGCGCCGCTACTGCCACATCGGCACCGGCAACTACAACCCCAAGACCGCCCGGCTGTACGAGGACTTCGGCCTGCTGACCTCCGACCCGCTGGTCGGCGAGGACGTCACCGACCTGTTCATCCACCTCACCGGCTACTCCAACCACTCCGCCTACCGCCGGCTGCTGGTGGCCCCGCACTCGATGCGCGGCGGCCTGATCGCCAGGATCGAGCGAGAGATCGGCCATCTTGAGGCCGGGCGCCCGGCGCGCATCCGGATCAAGAGCAACAGCCTGGTGGACGAGGAGTTGATCGACGCCCTGTACCGGGCCTCCCGGGCGGGCGTGCCGATCGACGTGTGCGTGCGGGGCGTCTGCACCCTGCGGCCGGGCATCCCCGGCCTGTCGGAGAACATCCGGGTGCGCAGCGTGCTCGGCCGCTTCCTGGAGCACTCCCGCATCTACGAGTTCGGCGCGGGACGGCGTCCGGAGATCTGGATCGGCAGCGCCGACGTGATGCGCCGCAACCTGGACCGCAGGGTGGAGGCCCTGGTCAAGGTCACCAGCCAGCAGCACCGCGAGTACCTCGGCGAACTGCTCGACCTGTGCACCTCCGACCAGACGAGCACCTGGTGGCTGTGCTCCGACGGGGCATGGACCCGGCGGCACCGCGACGACGACGGCGAACCCCTCCTGGACGTGCAGACCCATCTCATCGGTACCCGCCGGTGGAGGACGATTGATGACTGAGCTCGACGTCCACCCGACCGACATGATCCGCGCGGCGGGGGCGGTGGTGTGGCGCGGCGACGAGAACAGTCCCGAGGTCGTCCTGGTCCACCGGCCGCGCTATGACGACTGGTCCTTCCCCAAGGGCAAGCTCAAGGCCGGCGAGCACGTCATCGCCGGCGCGTTACGCGAGGTCTGCGAGGAGACCGGGATCGACGCGGTGCTCGGCCGGGCGCTGCCGCCGATCCACTACCTGAAGAACGGCAGGCTCAAGCGCGTCGACTACTGGGCCGCGCGGGCGCTCGGCGGCCCCGGCTTCGAGGTGAGCGAGGAGGTCGATGAGCTGGCCTGGCTGCCGGTGGAGGAGGCCAGGCGACGGCTCACCTACGAGTGGGACGCGGGCCTGCTGCGCGGCCTGCGCGCCGCGCCGCTCACCACCGTCCCGCTGATCTTCGTACGGCACGGCCTGGCCGGCTCGCGCCAGGACTGGCCGGGCGAGGACGACGAGCGCCCGCTCGACGAGGACGGCCGGGCGCAGGCCGCCGGGATCGCCGAGGCGCTGGCCGGGTTCCGCCCGCAGGTCCTGGTCAGCTCGCCCAGCCTGCGCTGCGTGCAGACGCTCCAGCCCTTCGCGGCCGGGCACGGCCTGCCCGTCCGCGAGGACGCCGCGCTCACCGAGACCGCCCCCGACCCGGCGGTGGTGCTGCGCCTCGCCCTCGACCTGATGGACGCCGGCGTGCCCGCCGTACTGTGCGGGCACGGCAAGACGCTGCCACCGCTGATCGACGCCGTGTGGCAGGAGCGGCACAGCGGCCCCGGCAGGGACACCCACCTGCGCAAGGGCGCGTTCGCCGTACTGCACCACGCGGCGGGCCGGATCGTCGCCCTGGAACGCTACAGCACGTAATGTCCGTCACCCGGCGTGACTACGACGCCGGATCCCGGCGGCCGTCGAAGAAGGCGCGGGCGGCGGTCGTCGTCCGCGTCCAGACGTCGGGGAAGGCGACGTGGGCGCGTTCGCCGGTGGCCCGTTCCAGTCCGGTCAGCACGCCGTAGGTGAAGGTGTCCTCACCGGCCAGCCGGGCGTTCTCGGCCTCGCGGGCCAGCAGTTCCTGCGTCACCACGCCGTCCTGGTACGTGCCCAGGGTCTCCTGCACCTCCTCGGCGATCTTGGCCAGCTCGCGCATGCCGAGCACCTCGGCCGTGTACCGGGCCCGCTTGGCGGCCTTGCGCACGTCGTGCATGGCGATCTCGCGCTCGTCCTCGTCCGGCTTGGCCTGGGCGACGTCGTAGGCGTCGGTCACCCGCCGCCACTCCCGTTCGGCGACGGCGGCCAGCGGGGCGTCCGCGGGCCTTTTCGCCTGCTTGGTGAACGGCGGCGCGGCCAGCAGCGCGTCCAGCGCGTCGAGCAGGTCGAAATAGCGCTGGTCGGACAGGGCCTGGCGGATCTGCTCGTAGGCGGCGCGCTCCTTGACCAGCAGGTCGTCACCGAGCCGGTCGGTGATCGGGCCGACCACCAGCGCGTCGGGCAGCGCGGCGAAGTGCCGGGCGAACCTGGCCCGGATGACCTCCAGGTCGCGGGCGGTGCCCAGCTCGTTGCCGAGCCACTGCAACTCGCCCTGGATCGCGGCGACCTCGGAGTTCGCCGCGACGATGCTCTTGAACGCCTTCAGCGCGCTGCGCAGCCTGCGGCAGGCCACCCGCATCTGGTGGACGGCGTCGTCGCCGGCCTGCCGTACCCGGGGGTCTTGCGCGAGCAGCGCGGTGACCTGGGCGGTGAGGTAGTCGAGCACGACCTCGCCCGCGCTGCCCGGGACGGCCACCGGCCGTGGAGCGGCCTTGGGAGCGGTCCCGTTGAGCAGCCGGGCCAGCTTGCTGGCCGACGTCGCCGGGGCGGCCCCCGCCTTGCGCAGCCGCTTGCCGACCCGGCGCAGCACGGCCGGGTCGGTCGACCCGATCAGCTCGGCCTCCACCTCGCGCCAGCGCTCGATCCGCGGCTCCTCGCCGAAAACCGTGCCCTTGACCCGGTCGTCGGCGACCTCCACGGCGGCGTTGCCCGCGACGTCGTGCAGCACGGTCACGCTGCGCCGGGTGTCCAGCTCGGCCACCGGGATCAGTTCGGCCCCGCGTGTGTACGCTTGGACGAGCCCGGCCAGCGCCGCCGGTACGATCTTGGTGCTCCGGGTGAGCGGATGGGTGATCTCCTGCCGCACGCCCTTGGCCTTGGGCAGCTTCAGGTGCCAGCCGGGGTCCGCGCCACCGCGGCGGCGGCGCAGGGTGATGCCCCGGGCGGCCAGGCGCAGGTCGGCGGTGTCGAAGTAGATCGCCACGAGCTGGTGGCTCTTCGGGCCGGCCGCTTCCCCGCAGCCGCGTACTCCGCTCAGTTCGGGGACTTGGAAGTCCACAGGAACATCGAACTTGTCTTCGATCTCAAGTGCCACAGTAACCCCGCATTATGTCCAGGTAGCGGATACGTGGCCATGATGCCACCGTAAGGTAAACAAACTTCGCGACCCATCAGTCGCTGCCCCTTTCGGCCACATTTCATGCCTCGTGCGGGCCGGTCTGGGCGACGACGAAGATCCGGCGGAACGGGAACGGCGTGCCGTACGGCCCGCGCGGGTAGGCCGCGTCGAGCGCCGTACGGCAGGCCGCGAGGAACGCCTCCCGCTCCGGCCCCTCGCCGAGCCGGTCCAGGACGGGCCGCAGCGCCGTGCCGCTGACCCAGCCGAGCACCGCGTCCTCGCCCGGCAGCAGGTGGATGTAGGTGGTCTCCCAGGCGTCCACCCGGCAGCCGAGCCCGGCGAGCAGTTCCAGATACTCGGCGGGCTTGCCCACCGATCGATATTCGCCCAGGTCGCCGAGCCGGTCGCGCCACTCCGGCGTACGGCACAGCGCGCGGACCGTGGTGTGGCTCGGCTCGTCGAAGTTGCCCGGCACCTGGAAGGCCAGCCAGCCGCCGGGCGCGAGCGCGGCCACCCAGGCGGGCAGCAGTTCGCGGTGGTCGGGCAGCCATTGCAGGACGGCGTTGCCGACCAGCACGTCCACCGGCCGCCGCGGACGCCATTCGCGCAGGTCGGCGACCTCGAAGGCGAGCCGGTCGTGGGCGTGCGCCCGGGCCTTGCCGATCATCGCGGGCGAGGAGTCGAAGCCGTGTACTTCGGCGTCCGGCCAGCGCCGGGCGAGTTCGGCGGTGAGTTCGCCGGGCCCGCACCCGGCGTCCACGACATACTGTGGATCGTCGGCGCGCACCCGGGCCAGCAGCTCGAAGAAGGGCCGGGCACGTTCGCCGGCGAAGCGGTGGTATACGGCGGGGTCCCACATATCTCTTGACATCAAGATAAAGTACTAGCGAACCAGATATCTCGACGTCAAGACAGCTAGACTCCATGTCATGACTGACGAGGTGGGCGTGGCCCGGCCGGACGACCGTGATGAGGTCGATCGGCTGGTGGCGGCCTGGCGGCAGGAGCGTCCTGACCTCGACGTGGAGCCGTTGCAGGTGCTCAGCCGGGTCTCTCGGCTGGCCCGCCACCTCGATCGGGCCCGCCGCGCGGCCTTCGCCGAGCACGACCTTGAGCCGTGGGAGTTCGACGTGCTCACCACCCTGCGCCGGGCCGGCGACCCGTACGAGCTGAGCCCCGGCGCGCTGCTGCGCGCCACCCTGGTCACCTCCGGCACGATGACCAACCGCATCGACCGCCTCGCCGCGGCCGGGCTGGTCCGCCGCCGCCCCGACCCCGAAGACCGGCGCGGAGTCCTGGTCTCCCTCACCCCGGCGGGCCGCGACCGCGTGGACGCCGCCTTCGCCGACCTGCTTCGCCGCGAGCACCACCTGCTCGCCTGCCTGCGCGCCGACGAGCGCGACACCCTGGCCGGGCTGCTGCGCAGCCTCCTCGTGCCGTTCGACGCCGCCCCCTGAGGGGCGGTCGTGGACGCGGTGCGGTCGTTCGCCACGTCGCGCGCATCAGCCGCCGTCGGAGCCCGGTCCACCACCGAAACCGCCGCTGGTGCCACTCCCGGGGCCGCCGCCGAGGTCACCACCGCGACTGCCGCTGATGCCGCCGCCAAGGCCGCCGCGCATACCGCGCTGGCGTTGCATGCCATGCTGTCCGGCGACCCCGCCGACACCGCCGAGCACCATGAGCGCGCCCTGCGGCTGGCCGAGCGGGCCGGGGACCTCGTGCAGGCCGCGCGCATCCGCACCAGCCGTTCCGGCCTCCTGCTCGACGAGGGCAGGTACGCCGAAGCGCTCGCCGAGAACGCCGCTACACCGGCGACTCGGCTTCGGGCCCGCATCGACTCTGCCGCCGCATCCGCCGAGGACCCTTTCGAGTTCGGCCTGCACACACTCCTCGCCGGGCTCGAATCGCGCCTGCCCCCTGAAGATCATCACCCGCACGGCCACGACAAGACGCCCTGACCGGGCCGTTGGGGGTGGCTACCAGAGGCCGGTCGCGGCCAGGGCCTCTTGGGGGGAGGAGGCGTACCGGAGGCCCGGGACGGGGCGGCCGTCCTGGTCGAGGAGGCGCCAGCCGCCGAGCTGTACGACCGGGACGTTGCCGCGACGCTTGGCCAGGGCCAGTTCGGACAGGGTGCCCCAGGAGCCGCCGACGATGATCACCGCATCGCCCGAGTTCACGATGATGTTGTTACGGGCCTCTCCGACACCGGTCGGGATCACGATCGACAGATCGGGATTGGCCTGCTCGCGGTCGGCACGGGACAAGATGCCCACCACCGTCCCGCCCGCCGTACGGGCACCGGCGGCCACGGCGGCCATGACCCCGCTGTAGCCACCACAGATCACCACCGCGCCCCGCCCGGCCAGCAACCGCCCGACCTCCCGGGCGTTGGACTCATCGTCCGGAGTACAGTCGCGGGGCCCGCACACCGACACCTGGATCGCCACACCCCGATCATCCCAGCCCCGCACGCCTCATGACAGAGAGCATTCACAACTCTCCCAGTGCCACCCGGAAATCCGCGACGACGGGCAGGCCCACGCGGGCCAGAGGCTGGGGCGCGGTCAGGCGGTGCCGCCGAGGAAGTCGGCGACTACCGGTACATTGCGATACGCATTCAGTTGACCACGAAGCCCCTTCAAGGTGGCGGTGCTCCGCGCCGAATCGATCCCACCCATCAACTTCACGACCTCTGCGGCAGTGGCCACCGCCGCGTCGAGGTCGCCCAACGCCAAGTACGCCTCGGCGCGCCGGGCAAGGTAGATCACCGCGCCCCGTGCCTCCTTCGCCGGGTCATATGGGTCTTCAGCCGCGATCGCAGCGGGGTCGGACGAGGCCGGGATAGCCGGTGGGAGGTATGGAGAGGGGCCACGACGCAGGCGTGATGCCAGACTCCGGAGCGGTACCGGGCACGGACCGGCGGCGGGCAGGGGGCTTGCCGTACGCGCGGAGCGCGTCTCCCGCCGAAGGCGATTAGGGGCGCGCGGAGCGCGCGGGCTCGCCGGAGGCGGCCGTTGGGCGAAGCCCGATATGGAAAGAGCAGAGCGAAGGCGATTGAGACAAGCCCCGCACCGGCCCCGGTTCACTCCAGGCGGTCGGCCAGGGCCAGCCAGTCGGCTTCGACGGTGTCCTTTTCGGAGGCGATCTCCTTCAGTTCGGCGTCCAGCCGGCCCAGGCGTTCGTAGTCGTCCGCCGCCTCGGCCATCGCCGCGTGCAGCCCCGCCTCCCGCTCCCCCAGCCGGTCCAGCCGCCGTTCCAGCCGGGAGAGCTCCTTGCGCAGCTCCCGCTCCTCCTTCGCCGAAAGCCCCTCAGCAGGAACAGCGGCAGCCACCGGCGCGGCCTCAGCCGAGGCGACCGCGACCGCCGCCGCCCGCCGCGCCAAGTACTCGTC
>NZ_POUA01000016.1 GCF_003236385.1 Spongiactinospora gelatinilytica | reverse complement strand
GTCCTACGCTGCCCGGCATGCGGCGTCTCGACCTTGTGGTCGCCATCGTCCAGCCCATTGTCGTGTGGGGTCCCGCGGTGCTGTTGGCCGGTGCGCTCGGGCTGGTGGGCGGCTGGGCCGTGCGTGAGCGGCGCAGGGCTTCCGCGCTTTCGGGGCGGGTGCGGCTACAGCGGGAGCTGCTGGCCGCGCAGCGGGCCGAGCTGGATCGGGCGGTGCCGGCCGGGGAGCGGCAACTGATCGCGGGGGAGGTGCACGAGGTGGTGGCGCACGTGGTTTCGGTGATGACGCTGCGCGTCGGCGGGGCGCGGCTGGTCATGCGTCGTGATCCCGAGCAGGCCGAGGCCGCGATGCGCGAGGCCGAGGACGCCGGTCGGCTGGCCGTGGCGGAACTGCGCCGCCTGGCGGCGCTGCCACGGCCTTCGGAGCGGCCCGATGGGGATTTCCCGGGCTCCGGTGAACCGCTGCCCGGGCTTTCAGAACGGCCGTGGACCGACCTCGCGCGGGCACGGGAGCCGTTGCCGGGGCTCGCGGATCTGCCCCGGCTGGTCGCGGAGGCCGAGGCGGGCGGCCTGGCCGTACGGCTCGGCGTGGCCGGAACGCCGCCGCCGCTGTCGCCGATGTTCGAGGTGTCGGTCTGCCGGATCGTGCAGGAGGCGCTGGCCAACGCCGTACGGCACGGCGCGGCCCGCACCGCCGAAGTGTCGCTGCGCTGGTGCTCCGGCGCGCTGGACCTGCTCGTCCGGGATAATGGCATGGCCAGGGCCGAAACCGTGACCCCCGGCCGAGGACTGGCCGGAATGGGAGAGCGGGCCGCGCTCTTCGGCGGCACCCTGTCAGCCGCCGCGCACCCGGGCGGCGGCTTCGAGGTACGCGTCCGGCTGCCGACCCCCGGATCGGGACCGGGCGGCGGCGAGGTCAGTCGGCCTCGTTGAGCCCGATGGAGAAGGCCGCCTCCAGGTCGTGCTTGGAGTAGGTGCGAAACGCCAGGTGCGTCTCGGTGTGCCGGACGCCCACGACCTTGTTCAGCTTGCCGGGCACCAGGTCGGCGACCTGCTCGTATGCACGCACCCTGATCATGGCCATCAGGTCGAACTCGCCGGTGATGGAGTAGACCTCGCTCACCCCGTCGATGTCGGCGATCTCCTTGGCCACCTGCGGAATCCGGTCGACCTCGGCCTTGATGTGCACGATCGCGGTGACCACGAGCCCCTCCTTCGGTGACCTGCCAGCGTGGCCCCCACCCTATCGCGCGAGCCGATCACCGCAGTGGACGCCCCTCCCGCTCACTGTGCCGCCGCAGCGCCTGGTAGGCCCGCTCGATACGGCCCCGCAGCCGGGCCGCCCCCCAGGCGGGCATGCTCCACCCGTCGTCGGCCTGCACCAGGCGGACCCCCGGCGACTCCAGCCAGCGCAGGATGCACTCGGTCTCCTCGGCGGTGGCCGCCGGAGTGGGCCCGGGGCCCGGGCGTACGGTCTCGGCGGTGGCCACCAGGGCGTCGACGAAGGGGGTGGGGTGCGCGCCGCGCGGCATCACCCCGGCGGCGGCGAGCCTGCCGTACCGGACGACGTGGATGTCCCAGCCGCCGCCGAAGGCCGGGCTCGCGGCCACGAGCTGGGGCAGCCGGGTCAGCGACCACAGGCGCTGCATGCGCGCGGCGGCGCGGATGTAGGCGGCCAGCCGGTCGCGGTCGGCGGCGGCCTCCTCGTAGCGCTGCTCGACCGACAGCCGCTCCATCCGGGCCTGTACGGCGGCGTAGACCGCCGAGGCGTCGTGCTCCATCGCGCGGCGCACCGCCTCGGCGTGTACGGCGTAGCCGGCCTGGCTCTCCCGCCCCTCGCAGGGCGCGCCGCAGCGGCCGAGCTCGGCCAGCGCGCAGGCCGTACGGGAGGGCCGCAGGCCCAGCCGCTCGGTGCAGCGGCGCAGCGGGATCGCCTCGTGCAGGGCGCTCCTGGCGTCTTCGGCGGCGCGGCCGCTACCGAAGGGCCCGAGGTAGGCCGCCTGGTCGTCGCGGACCTCACGGACGACCGACAGCCGCGGGAACGGCTCGTCGGTGAGTTTGAGCCACACCGCCCGCTCCGGAAAGCGGGAGCGGCGGTTGTAGCGCGGTTTGCCCGCGGCGATCAGCCGCAGCTCCCTGACCTCGGCCTCCAGCCCGGTGGCGCACACGATGGTGCGGACCCGCTCGGCGATGCCGATCATCTCGCGGATCCGGCGGCGGGTCTCGCTCGCGGTGAAGTAACTGCGCACCCGGGTGCGCAGGCTGCCGCTCTTGCCGATGTACAGTGCCTCGCCGTGCTCGTCCTCGAACACGTAGACGCCCGGCGCGGCGGGCACCGTGTCGGCCAGGTGGCGCTTGCGCCGCTGCTCCGGCGTGGGGGCGCGGACGAACCCCTTCAGCTCCTCCAGGGTGTGCACGCCGAAGGAGCCCGCGCGTTCGAGCAGGGCGTGCAGCACGTCGGTGGTGGCCCTGGCGTCGGCCAGGGCCCGGTGGGACGGCTCGGTCGAGCTGCGGAAGATCCGGGCGAGCGTGGACAGCTTGCAGTTGGGCGCCTCGTCGCGGGTGAGCACCCGCCTGGCCAGGTCGGCGGTGTCGACCACCGGGTTGGCCGGCGGCGGATATCCGTGCGCCGCGCACGCCGCCTTGATGAAGCCCATGTCGAAGGGGGCGTTGTGGGCCACCAGGGTGGCGCCCTTGATGAACTCCAGGAAGGACGGCAGCACCGAGGCGAACTTCGGCGCCGCCGCCACCATCGCGTCGGTGATGCCGGTCAGCACCGCGATGAACGGCGGAATCGGCCCGCCGGGATCGACCAGCGTGGCCAGCTCGCCGACCACCTGACCGCCGAGCACCTTGACCGCCCCGATCTCGGTGATCGCATGCTCGGCGGCCGAGCCTCCCGTCGTCTCCAGGTCGAACACCACGAATGTCACCTGGTCGAGTGGCGTGCCCAACTCGTCGAGCGCGCCCTGCACAGCGATCTCCACGCTCTTGACCATAAGGGCGGCCACCGACATATTCCCGGATTCAACGGTTTTGGATTCACGGCTGCGCCTGCCGCAGGCGGTCGGCCCGGATGCCGCGCAGCAGCGCCTCGGCGGTCAGCGCGACGGCGGCGAAGGCGACCACCAGCGCCGCCCCGGCGACCAGGGCGACCGGCCCGAGGGACGGCTCGTACAGCAGCGGCGGCGTACTCGGCGCGGTCGCGAACTCCGGGACGCGCGGCAGTGCCACCCGCGCGGCGAGCAGGCCCGCGCCGGCTCCGTTGAGGGTGCCCGCCGCGAGCGTGATGAGCTGTTCCAGCAGCAGCGCGGCGCGCAGTTCGCCGGGTTTCGCCCCGGTGGCCGCGAGCGCCGCCAGCTCGTACCCGCGCCGCCGGGCCGCGCCGTACAGGGCCAGTACGGCCCGGCCCAGTGCCAGCGCCCCGGCGGCGAGCGCGGCCGCCAGCATGAGCGCCAGCGCCAGCCCCGGGCCCTGGGTCGTGTAACGGGAGACGAGCTGGTCCGGGGTGCGCGCGGGCGAGACCGGATGGCCCTGGGCCTTGAGCGCCGCGGCGACCTGCTCCAGACGCCCGGCCGCGACCCAGACCTCGAACCGCGCCTCGGGGGCGATGCCCAGGGCGGCCCGGTCGGCGAGTTCGAGGTCCACGATCGCGCCGGGTTCGGAAAGTCCCGGCAGCGGTGCCCGCTCGCCCAGCACGGCGTGCCCGGCTGCGAAGTTCTGGTCCAGGCCCGGCGTGAGTTCGCCGTCGATCGGGCCGTTGACCAGCGCCGGCAGGTGCCGGGGGAAGGTCGCGGGTACGGCCTTGGCCCCGCCGAACAGGGGGATCATCAGCGACAGCCCGTCCTCGCCGGCCGACGCCGTGCCGCTCCACCGGGCGCGGTCGGTGAGGCCGGCGTCGATCTCCCGCCAGCGCCCACCGGTGCGCACCTCGATCCTCTTGACGTCCGCGAACATGCTCGCGTTGGTGGTGACCTCGTCGAGGACCGTCACCTCCGCGCGCAGGGCGCGCAGCTCGCAGGTGGCGGCCCGGCACTCCGGGGGCAGGCCCCATTCCATCGTGGCGGGGCCGATCGGCCCGAGCGGGATGCTCTTGACCAGGGTGCTCCCCGGGACCCGGAAGTCGGCGAACAGCGTCGGCTCCCATTTGTCCGGCACCTTCACCGGACCGATCCGCAGCCTAATCCGCTCACCCCGCACCATCAGACGCGGCGTGCCGGGCGGGCCGGCCAGCCCGGCGGTCAGCCGCGCGGCGTCCGTCCCCGGGCGGGCCGCGGCCCAGTCGGCGACGTGCGCGAACCGGGCGGGGTCCGTCGCGATCATCTTCGGCGGGCCGGGCATGACGATCACCGGGGCGGCGTGCCGCCCGCCGGGATCGGCGGCCTCGACCGCCGCGCGCAGTTCGGCCACACTGCCGGCGCGCAGTTCCAGCACGCCCGCCGCGCCGTTGTGCACGCGGGCCACCCGCTCGAAGTTCGCCGAGGTGACGTCCCAAGCGGCGGTGGCGAAGACGGCCATGCCGAACGCGGTGCACAGCACGATCAGGCTGCCCGCGGTGGCGCGCCCGCGGGCGATCTGGCGCAGCGCCAGGAACGCCCCGATGCCCCCGGCCCGCCTGCTCGCCCGGAACAGCCGCCCGGCCAGGAACGGCACGACCCGGCAGGCCAGCAGCGCGACGCCCAGCGCGAGCAGCCCCGGTACGGCCAGCGCCGCCGACGTCTGCCCCGAGGTCTGCGTGATGACCCCCGCCGCCAGCAGCTCCACCAGGCCGAGCGCCGTCAGGGACAGCACGATCGCGTCGATGACCCACCCTCGGGCCCGCCGCCTCGGCGTGCGCCGCCACTCCTCGGTGACCGGCCGCACCGCCATGCCGCGCGCCGCGATCACGGCCGCGACCAGCCCGCCGAGCGGTACGGCGGCGCCCGCGAGCACGCCCGCGGGCGGCAGCGCGAGCGCCACCTGGCCGGGCAGCAGAGCCGCCGCCACGACCTGGGCGAGCCGCATCCCCAGGGCCAGCCCGGCGGCCAGCGCGAGCGCCAGCAGCAGCACCGGCTCGGCCAGCGCGAACCGCCACACCCGCAGCCGGCCCTGCCCGCGCAGCCGGGCCAGCGCGATCTCCGGGGCGCGCGCGGCCACCAGGTCGGAGACCGTCAGGTACAGCAGCAGCCAGCCCAGCGCCACCAACTGCGCGATCACCAGCAGCGCGGGCACGCCCAGCGTGCCGGTCTGCGCGCGCACCTCCAGCATGGTGTCCGGGACGCGGCTGAGGGTGATCACCGGGGCTTGGGCCAGGCCGAGCCGGGGGGCCGCGGCGGTCAGTTCCTCCAGGCGGGGGAGATCCGCGGCGGTGATCTTGGTGGGGTCGATGGACACGATGGACCAGTGCGTCCACTGCACGGTGGCCTGCGTGGCCCGCCGGGTCTCCTCGACGGTGAACAACGGGTCGGCCTTGCTCTCCGACGATCCGGCGGTCTGCGCGAACAGGTTGCCGCCGAACCAGTACGGGTCGTTGATGTCACGCGGCCGGTAGACCCCGACCACGCGCAGCGGGGCCAGTTCCGCCCTGGCGGCGATCACCTCGCCCGGGGCGGGCGCGACCGCCAGCCCCGCAACCCGGACGACCTTGCCCGCGTCGAGGCGGCTCGCCTGGCTGGCGATCACCTCGCCCCCGTTCGCCGGGCAGCGGCCCTTCACCAGGACCAGGTGCGCACAGACGTCGTCCTGGTAGATCACCGGGCGGACGACGCCGCCGCGCGGGTCGCGGCCGGGGAGTTCCGCGCCGTTGACGGGCGTGCCGAGGAAGGCCGCGCCGGAGCGGAACCGGTCGGCGAGCGGCGAGACGTCGGCGTCGCGCGCGGTGATGCGCCAGCCCCTGCCCTCGGGGGCGGCCTGGTTCAGGACGCCTCGGACGAGCGCGGTGCCCGCCGCCTCGGCGAAGATCGGTCCCAACGCGGAGGTGGCCACCGAGACGACCGTCACGACGAGCACGGCCAGCGACAGGCCGCGGCGCTCCCACAGCCCGCGCAGGGTCAGCCCCCGACTCCGGGCACTCATGATTCGGCCCGGCGCAGCGCCACGCCGTCGGGCAGGGCCTCGACCCTGGCCATCGAGCCCGGCGGCAGCAGTTCGTGGAACTCGGGGGGAAGCTGCACCCCGCCCTCCCGGCCGACCACCACGAACTCCTCGCCGTGCCGGCCCTCCGCGCCGACCTTTCCGTCCCGGATCGTGATGGTACGGCCGAGCGCCCGGCTGACCGCCGCGTCATGGGTGACCACCACGACGGTCGTCCCGTTCTCCTCGGCCGCCTGTTCGATCAGGCCGATGACGGCCCGCCCGGAATCGTCGTCGAGCTGGCTGGTCGGCTCGTCGGCCAGCAGCAGCCGGGGCGCGTTGGCCAGCGCCACGGCCACCGCCAGACGCTGCTGCTCGCCGCCGGACATCGCACCGGCCCGCCGCCGCATCCCGCCCAGCCCGACCCGGTCGAGCAGCGCTGCGGCGCGGCGCCGATCGGTGCGGGCGGCCCGCTGGGCGAAGGCCACGTTCTGGGCGGCGGTGGCGTAGGGGATCAGGTTGCGGCCGGGATTCTGCAGCACGACGCCGATGTCGGCGGCCCGCATCCGGTCCAGCGCGCCCGGCGACAGCCGGGACACGTCCGTGCCGTTGATCCGCAGCCTGCCCGCGCTCGGCCGCAGCAGCCCGGCCATCAGCCACATCAGCGTGGACTTGCCCGCGCCCGACGGGCCGAGCAGGGCCACGGTCTCGCCCTGGGCGATGACGAGGTCCACGTCCCGCAGCGCGACGATCTCCAGGTCCCTGGTCTTGTAGATCTGCACGACGCCGTCACAGCGCACGGCCGCGGTCATCGGGCGCCCACCGCCCCCCGTACGGCGGGGCGCAGCTCGACCACCCGGTCGCACCGGGCGGCGACCTCGTCGTCGTGCGTGGCGATCACCAGGGCGCCGCCGCGATCGGCGACGGCGAGCAGTTCGGTCAGCACGATCTCGCGGTGGCCGGCGTCCTGCTCGGCCGTCGGCTCGTCGGCCAGCAGCACCCGGGGGCCGAGCGTCAGCGCCCTGGCCACCGCCACGCGCTGCTGCTGGCCCCCCGACAGTTCCTCGATCAGGTGGTCGGCGTGCCCGGCCAGGCCCAGCCTGGCCAGCGGCCCGACCGCCGCGGCCATCGCCTCGGCCCCGGTACGGCCCGCCGCGCGCAGCGCCACCTCGACGTTCTCGGCCGCGGTGAGCAGCGTGAGCAGCCCGTAGGACTGGAACACCAGCGCCACCTGCGACCGCAGCGACGGGTCGCGGGCCAGTGGGACGCCGCCCACCAGCACCTGTCCCGACGCGGGCGGCCCGAGCCCGGCCAGCGTGGTCAGCAGCGTGGTCTTCCCCGAGCCCGAGGGGCCCATCACCGCGACGCGCTCGCCCGCCCGGAACTCCAGGGAGAGGTCGCGGAAGATCTCCCGCCCGCCGGCCTCGCAGGTGAGGGACTGGCAGGACAACGCCGGCTCGGACATCGGGCCTCCATGGTCTCGGCGGAATCGGCTGCCCTGAGTACCGGCCGGCGCGGCGAGGCATTGCCTAGCCCGGCGTCACGAATCCGTCACGATCTCCGCTCGCCCGGAAGGGGGCCACCAGCCCGGGGACGGCCAGGTCGGCCAGATCCACCGCCGCCGCCTCGGCGGCGTCGTGGACGGTGTAGGAACCGTGCCCGGCGGCGGTGGTGGCGACCAGGGTCGCCAGTCCGGCGCGGCGCTGGAAGACCGACTGGCGGAAGTGCCAGCCGATGATCCCGGTACGGTCCAGCGCGACGGTGCGGCGCACCGCCGTACCGGACCGGGTGACCAGGTGGCGGCCGGTGAGCCCGTGCCCGAGCCCCCGGTAGGCGTCGGCGGCGAAGTACGCGGCGGCCGGTACGGCGGCGGCCGGGACCGCCCACGCCCACCACGGCACCCAGGCGAACACCGCGTCCAGCGCGGCCGTGGCCACGGCGAGCATCACCACCGCGAACCCGGCCCAGCGCATCCGCCGGGCGCGCGCGGCCTTCGGGTGCGCCCGCAGCGCGGGGTGCTCGCCCGGGGAGATCTCCTGGGCGACCCGCAGGGCCTCCGCCAGCGGGACCGGCGGGGTCAGGGTGTCGGCGCGTTCGGTCTCCTTGTCGTTCTTCGACAGGCCGGTGGCGACCGCCTTGACCCGCGCGCCGCCGCCCCAGCGCAGCAGCAGCGGCCGGGACAGCTCGACGCCGCGCAGCCGCCGTTCGGTGAGCGTCAGGGAGCGGGTGGTCAGCAGGCCCCTGCGCAGCCGCAGGGTGCCGCTCGGTTCGCGGTCCAGCCGGTAGTGCCACCACGACTCGACGAACAGCGCGACCGCGCCGACCGTCCCGACCAGCAGGTCGGCCGCCGGCAGCAGCACGATGAGCAGCCATCCCGGGATCACGCTCAGCCGGTCCCAAAGGTCACCGAGCGCGTCGAGGGAGAACAGTTCCACGCCGATGATGTCCAGCGCCCGGTGGGCCACGCCCACCAGGACGGCGCCGCCGACGAACGCCCACACGGTCAGCGGGGCGTAACGGATCCACGCCCAGCGCAGCTCGGCGATGGTGGCGTCGGCCTGCGGTGTGCCGTCCGGCTCCGGGCTCCTGTGCAGCAGTGTGCGGCGCAGCCGGTCGGCATCGGCCCGCCCTACCGGGTCGAGCGTCAGCTCGGCCTTGTCGTCGCCGGCCCGCTCGCCGGTGCCGACCTTGACCACCGCCAGGCCGAGTACGCGGCGCACCGGGTCGGCGGTGACGTCCACCGTGCGGACCCGGTCCCTGGGGATGGAGCGGTGCTCGCGCACCATGATCCCCGAGCGCAGTTCCACGCGCTCGCCGGTGATCCGGTACGTCGTGGCGCGCCAGCGCAGCACGTCGTAGATCACCACCCCGATGATGATCAGTACCGTCGCCCCGGCGTCGGCGGCGACCACCAGGCGCAGCGCCACCTCCTGGTCCAGCAGCACCTTGGTCAAGACCGTGACCAGCGGGACGACCAGCGCCATCGACATCACCGCGGAGGCCAGGAAGGTGCGCCGGTGCAGGCGCAGCCACTCGTCGCTCACGTGGCGTCCCCCGGCGTGCGCTGGGTGATCTCGGTGAGCCGTTCGGCCAGCCCGGCGGCGAGCGCGTGGTCCAGGCCCTCGATCTTGATCGCGCCCGCCGACGACGCCGTGGTCACCGTCACGTCGGAAAGCCCGAACAGCCGCTGCAACGGACCGCGTACCGTGTCGACCGTCTGGATGCGCGACATCGGCGCGATCCGCCACGACCGGAACAACCACCCCGAGCACGTGTAGACCGCCTCGTCCGTCACCTCCCAGCGGGAGAGGCGGTAGTAGGCCCGCGGCCACACCAGCGCCAGCGCGAGCAGCGCCGCGACGAACCCGGCCGCCACCGCCGCCAGCCACAGCGGCCGGTCGGTGAACAGCACGTACGGCACGCCCACGGCCACCGCGGCCACCGCGGCCCCGATCAGTCCCTGCACGGTCCACCAGGTGACGGCCCGCCGGTCGGCCCGGTTGCGCGGGGGGCGCAGATCCATCCGCTCAGCCCTCCCCGCGGCCGGACGTCCTGCCCACCGCCCGCGCGGCGGCGCACAGCGCCACGCCCAGCACGCCGACCACGATGCTGGCGAAGATCTCGTATCCGTCCAGGGCCGCGATGTGGTTGACCAGGAACCAGCTCGGTGTGGAACTGCCCAGCAGGTTGTTGAGCGCCCCGCCCACGGCCTGGACGATGCACAGCACCCCGGCGACGTCGAGTATCACTTTCATGCCCCCGACGATCGCGGACCGCCCGCCGCGCCGCTTCGGCCGGAGGGCGTCCGTGCCATCGACTTTGGTAGCTGTCGCGGTATCCGTTCGACCACGTAACCTGCACGTCAGGATGACTGAGTATCGCTGGCTGCTGCCCGCGGCCCTGATCGGCACCCTGGAGGAGCGCCCGGGGCGGCCCGTGCGGCGCACGCCCCGTGACTGGGCCGTGGACATCACCATGTTCCTGCTGGCCTGCCTGATCACCCTGATCTTCCTGGGCGACCTGAAGGGCCGGCCGGAGGAGATGGTGTTCGCCGAGCAGATCCTGGGGGCGCTGTCGTGCGCGGCGGTCTGGCTGCGCCGCAGGTGGCCGGTCGGGCTGGCGCTCACGCTCGCGCCGCTGTCGGCGTTCTCGCTGCTCGTCTCGGGGCCGCTGCTGATCGTGGTCTTCACGGTGGCGGTCCACCGGCCGTTCCGGTACATCGTGCTGATCATGGTGCCGCACCTGCTGGCCCTGCTGCCCTACGGCTGGCTGCACCCCGATCCCGAGCTCGGCTTCGCCGGGACGGTCATCATTGCGGTGCTGGTCTACCTGGTGCTGATCGCCTGGGGGATGCTCACCCGGTCCAGGCGGCAGCTCATGTTCACCCTGCGCGAGCGCGCCGACCAGGCGGCCGAGCAGGCCCGGCGGCTGGAGCGCGAGCGGATCGCCAGGGAGATGCACGACGTGCTGGCCCACCGCCTGACGCTGCTCAGCCTGCACGCGGGAGCGCTGGAGTTCCGCAAGGACGCCTCCGCCGAGGGGATCGCCACGGCGGCCACCGCGATCAGGTCCGGCGCGCACGAGGCGCTCCAGGACCTCCGGGAGGTCATCGGCGTGCTGCGCTGGGACCGGCAGGGCGAGGCCCCCGAGCCGCCGCAGCCGACGATGGCCGACCTGAACGGGCTGCTTGAGGCGTCGCGGAAGGCCGGGATGGAGGTACGGCCCGCGCTGCGCGTGCCCGGCGAGCCGGAGGTGCCCGCGGCGCTCGGCCGTACGGTCTACCGGGTCGTGCAGGAAGGGCTGACCAACGCGCGCAAGCACGCCCCCGGCGTGCCGGTGACCGTCGCCGTGGACGGCGCGCCCGGCCCCGGGCTGACCGTCGAGATCCGCAATCCCGCGCGTACGTCCGGCCGCCACATCGTCATCCCCGGCAGCGGCACCGGGCTGATCGGCCTGGCCGAGCGGGCGGGGCTGGCCGGCGGGCGGCTGGAGCACGGTACGCGCCCCGATGGTGACTATGTGCTGCGCGCCTGGCTACCGTGGCCCTCATGAGCGCTCCCGCCGACCCCATCAGCGTCCTGATCGTGGACGATGACGCCCTGGTGCGCGCCGGACTGTCCATGATCCTCGGTGGCGCCCCGGACATCGCCCTGGCCGGCGAGGCCGCCGACGGCGACGAGGTGCCCGCGATGGTCGCCAGGCACCGCCCCGACATCGTGCTGATGGACATCCGGATGCCCAAGCTCGACGGGCTGGAGGCGACCGAACGGCTGCGCGCCGCGCCCCGGCCGCCCGAGGTCGTCATCCTGACCACCTTCCACGCCGACGTCCAGGTGCTGCGCGCGCTGCGCGCCGGGGCCGCGGGCTTCCTGCTGAAGGACACCCCGCCGGGCGACCTGGTGGAGGCGATCCGCCGGGTCGCGGCCGGCGAGCCCATCCTGTCGCCCATCGTGACCAGGCAGCTCATCGACCACGTGGCCGACCCCTGGGCGGGCGACCGCCGGTCCCGCGCCCGCGAACTGCTCGACCGGCTGAGCGAACGCGAGCGCGAGGTCGCGCTCGCCGTCGGCAGGGGCGGCTCCAACGCCGAGATCGGCGCCGAGCTGTTCATGAGCGTGGCCACCGTCAAGGCGCACGTCTCGCGCGTCCTCACCAAATTGGAACTTAACAATCGCGTCCAGATCGCCCTGACCGTTCACGACGCCGGTCACGTCTAGGTCATGTGCGCTCCTGTGCCGGACCAAGCCAGTTGCGTGACGGCCGTACCCTTGTCGGATAGACGTTTTTTCTGGAAGGGTGCCTGACGAGGGCTGAGGGGACATGGGATGAGTTCAGCCGATGAGGGCCTGTCTCGTCCGCTGCCCGAACAGGTGAGGGGCCACGTGGTCGATCTCGCGGCCCAGGTGCTCGGGACGATCCCGGGCCCGGCCGTGCCCGCGCCGCTGCGCGGGATAGCCAAGTTCGAACCCCGCAAACGGGCCAGGCTGGGCGGTGCCGCGATCGCCGCGCAACTGGAGACCGACAAGAAGTTCCGCGAGGTCGTCGCGGAGACGCTGGCCGCGGGCTGGCCCGAGCTGGTCTCCAGTCTGGCCGAGGGCACGGTGCCGCCCGCCGCCGATCCGGTGCTGGTCGCCACCGCCGCCTACCTGACCCGGCCGCCCGGCTGGCCGGACATGGTGGAGTCCGCGCGGGCCGACCTCGCCCGTTCCGCCGCCGC
Source organism: Spongiactinospora gelatinilytica (assembly GCF_003236385.1). Taxonomy (GTDB): domain Bacteria; phylum Actinomycetota; class Actinomycetes; order Streptosporangiales; family Streptosporangiaceae; genus Spongiactinospora; species Spongiactinospora gelatinilytica. Next base: position 31,264 of record NZ_POUA01000016.1, on the reverse strand, counting down.
CGCGGAGGGCTCCGCGCACGAGCAGACCATCGCGCGGCTGCGCGAACAGCTCGCCGGCCAGAAGGCGGCGGCCAAGGAGGAGATCGACCGCGTCCGCGAGCAGCTCAGGTCGGCCCGCGCCGAGATCGCCGACCTGCGCCGCAAACTGCACGACGCGCGGGAACGCGCCAAGGCCGCCGATGCCCGGGCGGCCGGGCACGAGGGGGCCGCCGAGGAGGCGCGGGCCGCGCTCGCCTCGGCGGGCAGCGCGGCCGAGACCGAGCTGCGCCGTACACGCGAGCGCCTGACGGAGGCCGAACGCCAGCTCGAAGCGGGCCGCCGGTCCGCCCGCGAGGGCCGCAGCGCGGAGGACACCCGCGTGCGCGTGCTGCTGGACGCCCTCCAGGACGCGGCGGCCGGGCTGCGCAGGGAGCTGGCGCTGCCCTCGACGATCAGCCGTCCGGCCGACACGGTCAACGCGGTGTCGCCGGACCGGCCGGGGGTGCGCGCCGTCCCGGCCCGCGCCCTGGCCGATGACGACCCGGCGCTGCTGGACCAGTTGCTGGCGCTGCCGCAGGTCCATCTGATCATCGACGGCTACAACGTCACCAAGACCGGCTACGGCACGCTCACCCTGGCCGACCAGCGCGGCCGGCTGCTGACCGGCCTCGGCGGGCTGGTCGCGCAGACCAGGGTCGAGGTGACCTGTGTCTTCGACGGGGCCGAGCTGAACGGCCCGGTGCCGGTCACCGCGCCGCGCGGCGTGCGGGTGATGTTCAGCGCCCCCGGCCAGATCGCCGATGACCTGATCAGGCAGCTCGTGCGGGCCGAACCGGCGGGCCGGGCCATCGCCGTGGTGTCCTCCGACCGGGAGGTCGCCGAGTCGGTGCGGCGGATGGGCGCGCGCCCGGTGCAGTCGTCGCTGCTGCTGCGCCGCCTCGGCCGCGCCTGAAGGATCTCAATCGCGGCGAAAACGTGAGCCACACCTGCATAATTCTGTACTATTTCGCCCCAAGTCCGGAAACGTAAAGATTTGGGTTGGTGCAGGTGAGGGTAGTGCGGATTTCCGTCGCCGCTGGGGTCATTGTGGCCGCGTTGACCGTACCGCTCGGCGGGTCCGCAGTCGCCGACCCGAGACCGACCATTCAGCAGGCCAAGGCGAAGCTGGCGAAGCTCAACGACGAGGCGGACAAGGTGGTCGACCGCTACAACGCGGCGACCGAGCGGCAGAAGAGCGCCAAGAAGAAGTACCAGCGGCTCAAGGACGAGTACGCCAAGCAGAGCGGCACCGTGGACGGCCTGCGCCGCCAGCTCGTCGGCATGGCCGTCACCGCCTACCAGGGCGCCGACCTGAGCACCTGGCCGGGCATGATGGGCCAGCAGGACCCGGCGGCCATGCTCGCCGGCCTGGCCTCGATCAGCCAGCTCTCCGCGTCCCGATCCCAGTCGCTGACCGCCTTCGACTCGGCCACCCGCGACCTGGTGCGCAAGCGGGACGCCGCCAAGAAGGCGCTGGGCGAGACCGAGAAGGTGCTCGACGAGGTCAAGGGCGAGAAGAAGAAGGTCGAAGGGCTGGTCAAGGAGCAGACCAAGCTGCTGCGCCGGCTCGGGGCCTACCGCAACGGCGACCCGAACAGCCCGGGCGTCAAGTACACCGGCAGCGCCTCGGGCAACGCCCGCCAGGTGCTCGGCTTCGCCTTCGCCCAGATCGGCAAGCCGTACCGGTACGGCGGGACGGGTCCGGGCGGGTACGACTGCTCAGGGCTCACCCAGGCGGCCTGGCGCTCCGGCGGCGTGTCGCTGCCCCGGACCACCTGGGAGCAGTGGCGGTGGGGGGCGGGCCGGAAGGTCTCGATGGACGCCCTGCAGCCCGGCGACCTGCTGTTCAGCCACGGGCTCGGGCATGTCGGGATCTATGCCGGCAACAATAAGATGGTCCACGCGCCGCAGACGGGCGACGTCATCAAGGTCGTCAGCCTCGACTCCTACGGCCGGGGTCGCTTCGTCGGAGCCATCCGCCCCTGATCGTGCCCTGGTCGCGCGGGGGTGCCAGGGGCACCCCCGCTGCGCCGTTCCTGGCGGCTCTCGGCCGGAGTGACAAGAGTCTGCACAGGCGCATGGCGGGCGTGGTAAGTTGAAGAAGTTGCAGTTGTGGTACCCATAAGATTACTTGTGCACCTGACGCGTTGTGACAGCTCAGGTGCTTTTCTTTTTCCGGGCGTCTCCGGATGGGGGTCATCGCGGCGACACGGGGTTCGCACGGTGCGGGCCTCGTCTCTGCACCTGTCAGAAGGAGAAACGACATGAGCACCACCGGAACCGTGAAGTGGTTCAACTCGGAAAAGGGCTTCGGCTTCATCGAGCAGGACGGCGGCGGCGCCGACGTCTTCGCTCACTACTCCAACATCGTGTCCCAGGGCGGCTACCGTGAGCTGCACGAGGGCCAGCGTGTGGCCTTCGACATCACCCAGGGGCAGAAGGGCCCGCAGGCGGAGAACATCGTCCCCGCCTGACACCGGGTCGGACGGCGGGCACGCGCGAGCGCGCGCCCGCCGGGCAGAGTACGGCCAGGCCGCACGAGCGGCCTGGCCGTTTGCTTTTGCCCCCTTTCGGGGCCCGTCCCCTTGTGGCCGGAACCGGCCACACCGGCCGCCCTGGGGCTGTCGTGGCCCGGCCCCCCCGGCGCGGTGGGCTCCGGCAGGCCCGATGATCGAGCGGGCATCGCCGGCCAGGGCGATGTAGATCAGCCCGAACCGGCCACTCCGGAAAGGGCCGGTCTTCCGGCGCGGCCGGACCGGCTCCTTCAGGCGTGGTCTGACCGCTACGAGGTCGCTGGGTGCGCCGAAGGACGGCACGGGCCGCCCATCGTCGCTCTGGGCGGCCTGGGGGCGGCGGCCCTGTCAGGACGGCGCCTTGCTCTGGCTCGCTGTGTGGCCGAGGTCGTGGTAGTGCTCGAACGGCGGCGGCTCGCGCGGTACGCGGCCTCTGACGAGAGCGAGGGCGGCCTCCACGGCTTCGCGGTCCCTCGGGTGGTGCGGTCCGGGACGCCCGCGTGGACGGCCCGTTCGTACGGCTTCCGGCCCGCTCGATGCGGCCTCCCGCCGGCACCCGGTTGCCCTGTCGTCGCTCCTGTTCGGTGGAACTTCCAGTGGGACTGGAGCCTAGCACGGCTTACCGCGCCCTTTGCGAAGTTCGCGAAAAACGCCTCCCGTGACGGGAGTGAAGATCGTGATCCACGGCTGCCATAAGTGATCTCTGTTACATGATTCACCGAATATGTGAGCAGTGTCACATCGGGCGCCGGGAACCCCATGTGGCGTGGGGGATTCGCGTGATCCACGAGGGCCTTATCGATCTCCGCGCTTTGTCGGCCCTTTGCCGGAATATGGCGATGGGAGTACCTTCTCGCATCGCGGCGAACATGCCAAGTCGCCGCACGACATCGGCCCGGATCCGCCGGTGTCGTTTTCTGAATGGCGAGATCCGCTTGGTCACCGCCCGTCCGCCGCGACGCGTGCCGTACCCCCCGATTCCGGGTGGTGACTCAGCCGAATCCATGCAGACATGAGGCATGGAGCCGGGGACCCAATGGGCCCGTCCCGCACCGAGCGTTTCGCTGCGGGAAACGGCCGGGGGTGAATCGGCGCGTGAGCGCCGTAGGGCGAACTTCCCCGCCCGAATCCGTCAGCTAACCCGGTAGGCGTTCGTGGAAGAGTTGAGGAGCGATCCTGTCCGCATCCGTGTATGATTCACGGCCGTCTCACCGTGTCCGCCTTTCCCTCGGCGGCGCGGCCCTCACCGTCACCGCCTCGGTGGTGACGATGTCGCTGCAGGCCACTGCGGCGGAGGCGACGGCCGCCATCGAACCGACCGCCGTGCAGACCGACCCGGCGGAAACGCCGTCCCCCGCCGAGGCGGAGCACGAGAATTCCGCGGTGCCGGCGGCCAAGAAACTCAGCAAGGCCGCCACACAGCGGATCAAGGCCGCCAAGGCCGTTTCGGTGGCCAAGAAACAGGTCGGCGACCCTTATCGGTGGGGAGGTAGCGGCCCCAACGCCTTCGACTGCTCGGGCCTCGTCCAGTTCAGTTGGAAGAAGGCAGGAGTGCGCCTTCCCCGGGTGACGTACAGCCAGTACACCCGTATCAAGAAGAAGGTGTCCTTCAAGAACCTGCGCCCGGGAGATCTGCTGTTCTTCCGGGGTAAGGGCCACGTCGGTATGTACGTCGGCGACGGCAAGATGGTCCACTCGCCGAGCAGCGGAAAGACGGTCCGCGTCGAGAAGCTGAGCGGCTGGCGCAAGGCGAGTTTCAGCGGCGCCGTACGGCCGGGCCTTTAGTTCCGGCGGCGCTTTCTCCGGAGACCGCCGGCACGGGAAGGCGGCCCCGTCCTTTCGTTCCCCTCCGGTGGGGCGGGGCCGCTTTTTCGTGGTCGACGGTGATCACCCGCATTTCTGATCACCCGCATTTCTCCGTAATCCTGGAAATCCGGCCCGGCGGTAAAGACCTGGGCCCGCCGTGGAGACGCTTCCATCCGCTTGAATAGGCTCCACTGCCGGCCGGTGGACATGGCGTGGACGCGCAAGTGTGGCCCCGCGACCGGCCGATCCTGGAGAATGCGCTACTAGATGTGGCGCCGGCGGGGGGAGTGGCTGACGTGCGGGGGGTTCGCGCGGCATGGGCCGCACTGGTGGTGCTCGGCCTGGCTCTCGCCGGGATCGTCGCGGTGACGACGCCGTGGCGGGCGCTGCCGCCGGGCGCGCCCGAGGTGGCCGCCGATCCGGCCCGCGACTTCACCGCGGCGGATATCGCCCGGTCGCAGGCGTTCGACGCGGCGCTCAGCGCGCCCGCCTATCTGTCCCTCGCGCTCGGGCTGGTCTTCGCCGTGGTGCTGGTGGCGACGCCGTTCGGGGCGCGGGTGGTGCGCCGCGTGCCCGGCCCGTGGTGGGTCAAGGCGGTGGGCGGCGTGGTGGCGCTCACGGTGGTGGTCGAGCTGCTGCGGTGGCCGCTCGGCGTCTGGTCCGAGACCTACCTCCGCGAGTACGGCCTTTCCACGCAGACCTGGCTGTCCTGGAGCGTGGACCGGCTGAAGAACACCGCGGTGAGCACGTTGCTGACCGCGCTCATGGTGGTCGTGCTGATCGCGCTGGCGCGGCGGTTCGCCCGCTGGTGGATTCCGGCGGCCCTGGGCGCGTTCGCGCTCACGCTGGCCGCCTCGTTCGTCTACCCCGTCGTGGTGGAGCCGATCTTCAACGACTTCCGGCCGATGCAGGCCGGGCGGTTGCGCGATGACCTGCTGGCCATGGCCGGCCGCGACGGCGTGCCGGTGGACGACGTGCTGGTCGCCGACGCCTCCCGGCGCACCACGGCGCTCAACGCGTACGTGTCCGGGTTCGGCGCGACCCGCCGCATCGTCGTCTACGACACGCTGCTCAAGGCCCCGGAGAACGAGATCGAGCTGATCGTGGCGCACGAGCTGGGTCATGCCGAGCGCGACGACGTCCTTTCCGGCACCCTGATCGGCGGCCTCGGCGCGGCCTGGGGCGTGATCCTGCTCTACCTGGTGACCTCGGCCGGCGCGCCGCGCCGCCGCGCGGCCGTGCCGTCGATCGCCGATCCCCGGGCCGTCGGTCTGCTGATGGGCCTGATGAGCCTGGCCGCCTTCCTGTCCGGCCCGGGCCAGAACCTGGTCAGCAGGCACATCGAGGCCAGGGCCGACGTTCACGCGCTGGACCTGACCCGCGACCCGGGCACGTTCGTGGCGATGCAGCGGCGGCTGGCGCTCACCAACATCGCCGACCTCGACCCCGACCCGTTCGAATACCTGCTCTACTCCTCCCACCCCACGGCTCCCCAGCGGATCGCCGCCGCCCGTTCGTGGGCGCTGCGCGATCGTGTGCCGGAGCCATGACGCCGCCCGGCCTACGGCCGGAGCCCAACGGCACCGCCCGGACGCTGATCGTCACCAACGACTTCCCGCCCCGGCCCGGCGGGATCCAGGCGTTCGTCCACGGGCTGGCGATGCACCGCCCGCCCGGCTCCGTGGTCGTCTACGCGCCGCGCTGGCCCGGGTGCGAGGCGTTCGACGGCCGCCAGCCGTACCAGGTCGTGCGCCACCCGGGCGCGCTGATGCTGCCGCTGCCCGCCGTGGCCCGCCGGGCGGCCGGGCTGGTGCGGCTGCACGGGATCGAGACGGTCGTGTTCGGCGCGGCCGCGCCGCTCGGGCTGCTGGCCCCGGCGCTGCGCGCGGCCGGGGCCCGGCGGGTCGTCATGCTCACCCACGGGCACGAGGCGTCGTGGGCGCGGCTGCCGGGCCCCCGCCAGGTGCTCGCGCGGATCGGCGCGCACGCCGACGTGGTGACCTACCTGGGCGAGTACACCCGGGGCCGGCTGGAGCGGGTGATCGACCCTGGCAAACTGGCCAGGCTCACCCCGGGCGTGGACACGACGGTGTTCCGCCCGGGCGCCGGTGGGGCCGAGGTGCGCAAACGGCTCGGGCTGTCCGGGCGGCCGGTGGCGGTGTGCGTTTCGCGGCTGGTCCCGCGCAAGGGCCAGGACGTGCTGGTACGGGCCTGGCCGCGGGTGCTGCGGGCGGTCCCCGACGCCGTGCTGCTGCTGGTCGGCGGCGGTCCGGGCCGCAGGGCGCTGGAGCGGTCCGCGGCGCGGCTCGGCGGGTCCGTGCGGTTCACCGGGCCGGTGCCGTGGACGGCCCTGCCCGCCCACTACGACGCGGGCGACGTCTTCGCGATGCCCTGCCGCACCCGGCTCGGCGGCATCGACGTGGAGGGGCTCGGCATCGTCTACCTGGAGGCGTCCGCGACCGGGCTGCCGGTGATCGCGGGCTCCTCTGGCGGCGCGCCCGACGCGGTACGGCACGGCGAGACCGGCCTGCTGGTGGACGGCACATCGGTGGAACAGGTCGCCGCCGCGCTCGTCGAGCTGCTGAGCGACCGGGGCCGGGCCCGGGCGATGGGCGACCGGGGCCGGGCCTGGACCACGCGCGAGTGGTCCTGGCCCCTGGTGGCCGGCCGATTCGCCGAGCTGCTGACCCCGTGAGCGACGCCCGCGCTCAGGAGCGGGTGTCGACGTACAGCTCGTCGATCTCCTTGGCGAACTCCGCCATCACCACGTAGCGCTTGATCGACTGCTTGGGGGTGACGTGCCCGGTCTCCTCGGTGAGCTCGATCGGCAGCACCGCGAACTTCTTGATCTGCTCGGCCCTGGACACCATCCGGTTGGCATCGTCGATGGCGTTCTGGACCTCGGCGAGGACGGCGGGGTCGGCGCTCAGGTCGGCCAGCGTGGCCGAGGCGTGGCCGTTGGCGCTCTTCCACTGCTCCAGCGCCTCGGCGTCGAGGGTGACCAGGGCGGCGATGAACGGCCGGTCATCGCCCACCACCAGCGCCTGGCTGACCAGCGGGTGGGCGCGGATGCGGTCCTCAAGCGGGGCCGGGGCGACGTTCTTGCCCGCCGCGGTGACCAGGATCTCCTTCTTGCGCCCGGTGACGCGCAGGTAGCCGTCGGCGTCGAGCTCGCCCACGTCGCCGGAGTGGAACCAGCCGTCCTCGTCGATCACCTCGGCGGTGGCCTCGGGGTTGTTCCAGTAGCCGTCGAAGATGTGCCGGCCCCTGATCAGGATCTCGCCGTCGTCGCCGATGCGGATGGTCACGCCGGGCAGCGGCTTGCCCACCGTGCCGATCTTGTTGCCGCCGGGCATGTTGACCGTGGAGGGGGCGGAGGTCTCGGTCAGGCCGTACCCCTCGAACACCTCGATGCCCACGCCCCGGAAGAAGTGGCCGAGCCGCTCGCCGAGCGCGGAGCCGCCGGAGACCGCCGCCGTCATCTCGCCGCCGGTGGCGGCGCGCAGCTTGCCGTACACCAGCCGGTCGAACAGCGCGCGCCGCAGCCGCAGGCCGAGGCTCGCCCCGCCGGAGCCTTCCGCGCGGCTCCAGGCGATCGCACTGTCGGCGGCCAGCTTGAAGATCTTGCCCTTGCCGTCGGCGGCGGCCCGCTGCACCGCGCCGTTGTAGACCTTCTCGAACACGCGGGGCACCGCGAGCAGGAAGCTCGGTTTGAAGGACTGCAGGTCGGGGGCGACCGCGCGCAGGTTGGGGGAGTGGCCGATGACCGTCCCGGTCTCGATCAGCACGACCTGGATGATCCGCGCGAGGCTGTGCGCCAGCGGGAGGAAGAGCAGCCCGGAGCGGTCGGGAGCCTCGAACAACTGCTCCAGCGGCCCCTGCGCCACGTTGCGCGCGGTGAACATCAGGTTGTCGTGGGTGAGCCGGCAGCCCTTGGGGCGGCCGGTGGTGCCGGCGGTGTAGATGATCGTGGCGAGGTCGGCGATGCCGCGCGAGGTGCGGCGCTCCTCCAAGGTCTCGTCGGTGACCTCGGCGCCGGCGGCGGTCACCTCGCCGAGCGCGCCGTCCTCCACGCACCACAGGTGCGCAACGGCGGGCAGCTCGTCCTCGACCTCGCGCACGGTGTCGCGGTGGTCGCCCAGCTCCACGAAGACCGCCCTGGCGCCGCTGTCGGCGAGGATCCACTTGATCTGGTCGGCCGAGGAGGTGTCGTAGATGGGCACGCTGACCGCGCCCGCCGCCCAGAGCGCGTAGTCGATGACCGCCCACTCGTAGCGGGTGCGCGACATCAGTCCGACCCGGTCGCCGGGGGTGATGCCCATGGCGATCAGCCCCTTGGCCAGCGCCGCCACCTCGTCACGGAACTCCCTGGCGGTCACCGCCGACCAGCCGTCGCCGTCCTTGCGGCGGATCACCACGGCGCCGGGCTGCTGCTCGGCCCGTTCGAACACCGTGTCGGTGCAGTTGGCGGCCGGGGGGACGTCCACCAGCACCGGGACGCTGTACTCGCGCACGGGGCACTCCTTGCGGCGCATGTCGATCGATGGCTGGGACGCTACCGCGATAGGTTACGTGTGGGTAGGGCTCGAAACCCACGCGTTACCAACGATGCACCCCACGCTACCAGTGCATGCCCGAACGCCCGGGGAACGCGCCGCACCCGCCCCCCGGCGGCGCTCGCGCGGCTGATTAGGATGTCGGCCATGCGGGTCCATGTCGTCAGCGATGTGCACGGGAGGGCCGATGCCCTGGCCCGCGCGGGAGACGGCGCGGACGCCCTGGTCTGTTTGGGCGACCTCGTGCTGTTCATCGACTACGCCGATCACTCGCAGGGCATCTTCCCCGAGCTGTTCGGCGCGGACAACGCCGCCCGCTACGTCGGGCTGCGCACGGCGGGCCGCTTCGACGAGGCCCGCGTCATGTCGGCCGGGCTGTGGGCGTCGCTGGACGGCGATCCCGGCGAGCACATCGAGCGGATGGTCGACAAGCAGTACGCGGAGCTGTTCGCGGCCATGCCGACGCCCGCCTACATGACCTACGGCAACGTCGACGTGCCGCGCTTCTGGGCGGGCCACGCCCGCGACGGGCACCACATCCTGGACGGCGAGCGGGTCGAGATCGGCGGGCTGACCTTCGGGTTCGTCGGCGGCGGGCTGCGCACGCGCTACCGCACCCCCTACGAGATCGACGACGCGGAGTACGCGGCGAAGGTGGCCGCCGTGGGCGAGGTGGACGTGCTGTGCGCGCACATCCCGCCGGCCGTGCCCGAGCTGCTGTACGACGTGGTGGCCCGGCGGTTCGAGCGGGGCAGCGAGGCGACGCTCCAGGCGATCAAGGAGACCCAGCCGAAGTACGCGCTGTTCGGTCACGTCCACCAGCCGCTGGCCGCCCGGACCAGGATCGGCCGCACCGAGTGCATAAATGTCGGGCACTTTCGGGCCAGGCGCACACCCTATGCCCTGGAGTGGTGACTATGTGATGCATCGGAGGAACGAGTACGGTTAGCCCATGGCTGATCGCACCACCTCCAGCATCACGATCACCGCGGACCGGTCGGCCGTCATGGCGGTGATCGCCGACTTCGCCGCCTACCCGGAGTGGGCGGGTCAGGTGAAGGCCGCGGAGGTCATGTCCGCCGACGCGGCCGGACGGCCCGCCGAGGTGAGGTTCACGCTGGACGCCGGGGTGATCAGCGACTCCTACGTGCTCGCCTACGACTGGCACGACGACGAGGCGGTCGGCTGGCGCATCGCCGAGCCCGGCGCCATGGTGTCCGGGCTGACCGGCGGCTACCGGCTGGCCGCGACCGGCGGCGGCACCGAGGCGACCTACGAGCTGGCGGTCGAGCTCAAGGTGCCGATGATCGGCATGATCAGGCGCAAGGCCGAGAAGGTCATCGTGGACACCGCGCTGAAGGGGCTGAAGAAGCGCGTCGAGGCGGCATGACGCGGGCGCGCGCCGCGAAGGTCACCTGCGGGTACGGTTCGAGTCAGGAGGCCTTGAATGACTGAGAACCGTGACATTGACGGCGGCAGAGGCGCGGAAGATCCGTGGAGCGCCGTCGTGGACCAGGTCGGCGATGCCGCCGATGCCGCCGAGCCCGGTGCCCCCGAACCTCGGGACGCCGGAAGTGCGGAGTGGGACGAACGGGCCGAGGCGGCCCGGCGGGCGGCCTGGGAGCGTGAGGTCGAGCGGGCCAGGGCCGAGGGCCGCGATCCGCTCACCGTGGTGGCTCGCGAGGCCAGGCGGCTGCTCGACTCGCTCCAGGACCGCGCCGCCCGCGAGATCGGCCGCGGCCTGCTGTGGGGCACCCGGAAGGGCATCGGCCAGGTGTTCGGCGGCGGGGGCGGCGGGCAGCGCGGCGAGCGCGACGTCTGGGAGGAGGCGATCTACGCGCACGAGGACGGCTACATCTGCCGTTCCTGTCCTGTCTGCCGGGTGATCGCCGCGCGCCGCGAGGCCGGGCAGAACACGAGCGCGGGCGTCGGCACCGACATCGCCGACCATCTGGTGGCGGCCGGCGGCGAGCTGGTCACCGCGCTGCGCGAGGCGGTGGACGCGCTGGCGCGCCCGGCGCCCCCGCGCAGGCCCAGAGACGACCGGGACGACCCCGGCGACCGTGGGGAGCACAACGACCCGGGCTGATCGCCCTTGGAGAGAGGCTGGCAGATGGCGCTGACCATTGGCGTGGACATCGGCGGGACGAAGGTCGCCGCCGGGCTGGTCGACGAGCACGGCGAGATCGTCGCCCAGACCCTGCGGTCCACCCCCGCCGACTATCCCGACCAGGTGGCGCAGACCATCGCCGAAGTGATCAAGGAGCTGGCGCACGGGCACCAGGTGGAGGCGGTCGGCCTCGGCGCGGCCGGGTTCGTCGATGAGACCCGTTCGATCGTGCGCTTCGCCCCCAACCTGGCCTGGCGCGAGGAGCCGCTGCGCGAGAAGGTGGCCGCCCTCGTCGGGCTGCCCGTCGTGGTGGAGAACGACGCCAACGCGATGGCCTGGGCCGAGGCCAGGTACGGCGCGGGCCGCGGGGAGAGCCACATCGTGTGCGTCACCGTCGGCACCGGCATCGGCGGCGGCATCGTGCTCGGCGGCGAGCTGTACCGGGGCCGGTGGGGGATGGGCGCGGAGATGGGCCACATGCAGGTGGTCCAGCGCGGACGCCTGTGCGGGTGCGGCAACCTCGGCTGCTGGGAGCGCTACGCCAGCGGCAGCGCGCTGGTCGAGGAGGCCAGGGTGATCGCGGCCGCCGAGCCGCGGCGCGCCGCCACGCTGCTGGAGATGGCCGGCGGCTCACCCGCCGACATCGAGGGGGAGGAGGTCACCGAGGCCGCCAGGGCGGGCGACGACGCGGCGCTGTCCGCCTTCGCGAGCATCGGCCACTGGCTCGGCCAGGGCATGGCCGACATGGCGGCGGTGCTCGACCCGGGCTGTTTCATCCTGGGCGGCGGCGTGTCACGGGCGGCCGACCTGTTCATCGACCGGGTCAGGGAGTCGTTCACCCGCGCGCTCACCGGCAGCGGGCACCGCCCGGTCGCCGATATCCGGCTCGCCGAACTGGGCGCGTCGGCCGGGGTGGTGGGCGCGGCCGACCTCGCCCGGCGCCGATGAGCATCACCCGATACGCCGGTTCTGACCGGGAACGACGGGCCTGTCCGGTAGCGGTCAGGGTGCTGGCCGGGCCGCCGCGCCCCGAACTACCCTGCGCTGCATGACGATCAGGGTCGCGACGTACAACGTGCACGGGATGCGCGACGACGTCCCGGCGCTGGTCCGGGTGATCCGGGCGACCCGGCCGGACATCCTGTGCGTCCAGGAGGTCCCCCGGCGGTGGTCCTGGCGGCGCAAGCGCGCCCGGCTCGCCGCCGAGACCGGGATGATCGTGGCGGCCGGCCGGCGGCGCGGTGGCACCGCGGTGCTGACCGGCCCCGGCGTGCGGGTGCTGCGCGCCGAGACCCACCTGCTGCGCTTCTACTTCTTCCTGGAGCGCAGGGCGACGGCGATCGCGGTGGTGGAGTCGGGCGGGCTGCGCGTCGCGGTCGCCTCGGTGCACCTGGACCTGCACGTGGCCGCGCGCGCCCGGCACGCGGAGGAGGCGGTGACGCTGCTGGAGGCGGCGGCCGAGCCGTACGGCGCGGCCCTCGTACTGGCCGGCGACATCAACGAGCAGGCCCACCAGGACACCTTCCGTCACCTGGCGGGCCGCCTCGCCGACTGCTACGCCCGCGCCCCGCGCGGCGAGGGGATGACGTTCACCGCCAGGCGGCCGGCCAAGCGGATCGACGCGGTCTTCGCCGGCCCCGGCCTGTCGATCGTGTCCTGCGGCGGGGTGGACGCCGATCCCGCCGACCTCGCCGCCGCCAGCGACCACCTGCCGGTCGTGGCCGAGCTGCGGGCCTCCTGACCGCCCGCGCGACCATCTCGATACATGACCCTGGCGAACCGTCGCTGAGCAGGGAACTTGAGGCGGAAAGGGTCATTCATACTGATGTGACACCTGTCCTTGACGAGGCGGATGTCCACACGGGTGAGAGCATCCCCGTACGATTCTGACTATGACCAGCCGCTCACTGCGGCGCGTGGTGGTGACAGGCGCGGGAGCGGCGCTCCTCGCCGGGCTCGTCCTTCCTGGCACGTCGGCCGCCTACGCGCACGCCGACCCCACGCGCCCGCCCGCGCTCGCCGAGTCCTGGCTGCGGACCGAGCGCGTGCGGCTGCAGGGCGACAGCTCCCTCGCCGACGTGGCCGGGCTGTCGGGCACGGACGTCTGGGCGGTCGGCCAGCAGGAGATCTGGGACGCCTGGGAGAACCGCGGCGCGATCGCCCACTGGGACGGCCGCGCGTGGACCCAGGTGGGCATCCGCAACGACGACACCGGCGCCGGATACCTGCGCTCGATCGCCGCCGCCGCGGCGAACGACCTGTGGACGGTCGGCGCCGGGCACGACGGCCTGCCGTACGTCGCGCACGGCGACGGCTCCGGCTTCGACCGGGTGGGCGTCGACCAGCTCCGGGCCAGCGACTGGCTGGCGGGGGTCGCGGCCGTGCCGGGGCGGATGGCCACGGTCGGCAGCCGCGACCGCAAGCCGCTCATCGTCACCCGCACCGGCGCGACGTGGCGGGTGGAGTCCATGCGCGAGGAGGGCACCCTGTACGGCGTGTCGCTCACCGCCAAGGGCGACGGCTTCGCGGTCGGCGACGCGGAGGGCAGGCCGCTGATCATGCGCCAGTCCGGCGGCGGGGCCTGGAAGAAGGCGGCGGTGCCGCGCATCCGCGGCGGATACCTGCGCGACGTCCACAGCGACGGGCCCAAGCGGGCCCTGGCGATCGGCGGCGTCTACCGCGGTTCGGGCGAGATCTCCCCGCTGGTGCTGTCCTGGAACGGCAAGCGCTGGTCCCAGGTGAAGCTGCCCGACGGCGACGCACGCCTGTACGGCGTGACCGGCGACGGCAAGGGCACCTTCTGGATCTCCGGCCACGACCCCGGCCGCCCCGGCGAGGCGTTCCTGCTGCGGCACCAGGGCAAGCACACCGACATCGTGCGCGGCGAGTCCACCGGGTCGCCGCGAACCATGCGGCTACAGGCGGTGAGCCACCTGCCGGGCACCGACGACACCGTGTGGGCGGTGGGCCACGTCATCGACGACAAGGACGCCTACACCGACGTGGTCGAGCGGTTCGGCCCCAAGAGCCCCAAGGCGCTCGACGGCGAGCCCTCGGCCGGCGCGACGCCCGCCACCAGGTCATAGGACCGCCTGAGGGCGGTCAGATCACCGCGCCGTCGTCCCAGCCGGAGCCGCCCGGCGGGCCGTCGCCCTTGCGCACCACCAGCATCACGAACCCGCCGACGAAGGCCGCGACCGCCGCGAACAGCGCCCAGTTCTGCAACTCCCAGCCGAGCAGCACGGCCAGCAGCAGATAGGCGGGACCGCCGAACAGGGCGGCCCAGGCGATCCGTGTGGAGGCGTCGGCCTTGGGCAGCGGCGGCGGGGGCGGGGGGACGTAGTGTCCCTCCTCGTCTTCGGCCGGGGCGCCGGCGGCGTCAACGGCGTCGGCCGCCCCGGTGAGATCACCGGCGGGCGTCGCCCCATCGGCGTCGCCCCCCGCGCCCGGCTCGTCGCCGTCGCGCTCGAGTGTCCGCCTGGCGGGCTCGGAGGGAAGATTCTCGCTGTCCGGCCAGGGGTGATCGTCCGCGGAGTCCGCGGACGGCTCGTTGAACGAGGCGACGATCTGCCGCCAGACCTCGTCCTCGTCGCTCTGGGGCGTCACGTAGTGGGCCTGTCAGTCATCGAAGTCCCGTGCCTTCTTCCTCCCGAGGCCGCCACGCCCATCGGGTCAGTCCCTCTGTAAGGGTACCGAGGCGTGCGTCCTGATGAAGTCCAGGCTCCCCGCGAAGATCTCGCCGGCGTCGTTGTCGAGCGTGGCGACGTGGTAGCTGTCGGCCAGCTCGACGACGGTCAGGTTGCCGCCGGTCAGGCGTTCGCGCAGGAGCCTGACGCTGGTGGGTTTGACGACGTGGTCGTCCGGGCTGTGAAAGACCAGCAGCGGCTGGGTGATGAGGTCCAGTCGCGACCGCACCAGCGACCACAGCCGGGGCAGGGTCGCCGCCGCGCGCACCGGCGTGCGCGCGTAGGCGAGCTCGGTCGCGCCCTCCTTCTTGATGTCGCCCGCCACGCCCGCCACCGAGGGGATGACCAGCTTCAGCACCGGGGCCAGGCGCAGCAGTGGCACATCGACCGCCAGCGACGGGTTGACCGCGACCACGCCGCGGACCGCCGCGCCGTGTACCTGGGCCAGCCGCAGCGCCAGGCACGCGCCGAGCGACAGGCCCGCCACGAACACCTCCGCGCAGCGCCCCAGCAGGTCGGCGAAGGTCTTGTCCAGCTCCGCGTACCAGTCCTCCCAGCGGGTGCGGCTCATCTCCTGCCAGGTGGTGCCGTGGCCGGGGAGCCTCGGCAGGGCGACGGTGAGGCCCGCCCCCGCCAGATGCTCGGCCCACGGCCGCAGCGACTGCGGTGTGCCGGTGAATCCGTGACAGAACAGCACGCCGACGGGGCCTTCGTCACGGTGGTACGGCTCGGCGCCGGGCAGCACGGGCATCGCGCTCCCTCCTTCGGCGGTTCGCCCGATCGTCGCATGAGACACGCTGGTTTGGGGAGAGGAACGCCGGTTTGGCGGTGAGACTTCCCGGCCGGAAGATGGGAGGATGGCTGCCTGCCGTACCGGCGCCGGACCCGAATGGCGGCCTGCGGCGGCCACCGATGCCGAGAAGAGGTGCCCGAGTGTTCTACTGGGTGGTCAAGGCCATCTTGGGGCCGTTCCTTCACCTGGTGTTCCGCCCGTGGGCGGAGGGCACTGACAACGTGCCGCGCGAAGGGCCGGTCATTCTGGCGGGCAACCACCTGTCGTTCGCCGACCACTTCTTCGGCGCGCTGTTCCTGCCGCGCAAGGTCATTTCGCTCGGCAAGGCCGAATACTTCACCGGTACCGGGATCAAGGGCCTGCTGAGCCGGATGTTCTTCTCCGGGGTCGGCACCGTGCCGATCGACCGGTCCGGCGGCAAGGCGAGCGAGGCGGCGCTGCGCACCGGGCTGCGGGTGCTGCGCAACGGGCACGTGCTCGGCATCTACCCCGAGGGCACCCGCTCGCCGGACGGGCGGCTCTACAAGGGCAAGACCGGGGTGGCCAGGCTCGCGCTGGAGTCGCGGGTGCCGGTGATCCCGTGGGCGATGGTCGACACCTTCGAGATGATGCCGCCCGGGCGTCCGCTGCCCAAGCTCGGCATCCGGCCGGGGGTGCGCTTCGGCAAGCCACTGGACTTCTCCCGCTACTACGGCATGGAGGACGACCGGCTGGTGCTGCGCGCGGTCACCGACGAGATCATGTACGCGCTGATGGAGCTGGCCGGGCAGGAGTACGTCGACAAGTACGCCGCCAGCGCGAAGATCGAGATGGTCCGCGCCGCCCGCGAGGCCAAGGCGGGCGAGCAGACGGGCTAGCCCGCACCTGGCCGCCGGGCGGTTCAGCGGGTGAGCAGCCCGTGCCGGGCCGCCAGGAAGCCCGCGTGAAACCTGGTGCGGGCGCCGAGGTGCTCGCACAGGGTCTGCACACGGCGCTGCACGGTACGCGCGCTGAGGCCGAGCTGCCGGGCGATGGCCTCGTCCTTCAGCCCGGTGGCCAGCAGGGTCAGCACCTCGGTGTCGGACGACCGCGGCCACGGGCCGGGCTCGGCCTCGCTGGGATCGCCCGTCCCAGCGGGCGCGAGCCGGAGCGGCACGGCGCCCCGCCACAGCGTCTCGAACAGCGCCACCAGCGCGTCGAGCAGCGCCGAGGGGTGTACCACCAGGGCGTCGTTCGGGTCGGGCTCGGAGGCGAGCGGCAGGATCGCCGTACGCCCGTCGGCGATGGCCATCTTGATCGGCACCTCGCCCAGCCGGGCGTGCTCGCCCTCGGCGATGGCCCGCCGGGTGTGCTCCAGCATGACCGGGTCGTCGAAGGCGCGCGGCCCGTAGATCGCCCGGGCCTGGACCCGGCGCATGCTGCGCCGCCGGTTGACCCCCTCGTCGGTGATGTCCACCGCGTACGGCGGATGCACCAGGACCAGGAACTCCTCGGTCGCGTTGCGCTCAAGCTGGAGGAAGCGCCGGGCGACCGCCTCCCGGCCGGTCACCACTTCGAGCAGCTCCTCGGGGTGGTGCCCGGACGGGTCGCCGACCTCGGCGGTCAGCGCCGCGGCGGCGGCCCGGCTGTGCGTGATCTCGTCGTGCCTGCGCGCCACCAGGATGTCGATCGCCACGTTGGGCGGGGTCGCGAACAACCGGAGCGGGCGGCCCGCCACCCGGGTGACCAGCCCGAGGTTCTCCATCCTTGGCAGCATCCGGCGGATCGCGGTCACCGAACTCCCGGTCCCCGCGGAAAGGCCGCTCAGCGTGGACGGCCCGTGCCGCAGCAGCGCCCGGTAGGCGTTCTCCTCCGCGGCGCTGACCCCCAATCCCTCCAGCAGACGCCGTTCCGCCATGCTCGGTGCCCCCATCCGTACGTGCCGGCGGCTGACACTTTACTCGCGCAGTCGGGTTCACGACATGTCAGGTCCTCGCCATGGCCAGGCCATGGACAGGGATACGTCCTTGCGATTAGGACTTTGAACGATCTTTCCCTAATTGTGGAGGTTGTCGATGACCCTCCGGCAAGGGCGGTTCTGGCGCCGTTCCGCTGTGAACTTATCCGTCACCACCATCTCCCTGGCGACCGCCGTGGCCTCCACGGCGCTCATCGGACAGGCCCCGGCCGCGGCGACCGGGGCCACGCCACCCACAGAGATCACCGCCGCGCCACGCTCCTACGATGTCACCCTGATCACCGGTGACCGTGTACACGTCACCGAGTCGGCCGGCGGCCGCAGCGCCGCCACGGTCACGCCCGCCAGGCGCGGGAACTCCCTGCCATCCGGGTTCCGCATTCAGCAACGCGACGGCGACACGTACGTCTACCCCAACGACATGCTCGGTTTGATCCCGGATCGCTTGGATCCCGAGCTGTTCAACGTGACCACGCTGGCCGAGGAAGGGCTCACCGACGCCGGACCGGCGGCCATTCCGCTCATCCTCACCTATGCGAAGAACGCCGGGAACGCCGCCAAGGCAGCGGTTCCCCAGCTCACCACGCTTCGTACGCTGGAGAGCATCGGCGGGGCGGGGGTGACCCTGGACAAAACCAAGGCGGCCGGCTTCGGCGGCGCGCTCCTCAAGCTCGCGGCCTCCGGCCGTACCAAGGCCGCGACCCCGCTGGACGGCGTGCGGAAGATCTGGCTGGACCGCAAGGCCAGATCGACGCTGGACCGCAGCACGCATCAGATCGGCGCCCCCGCCGCCTGGGCCGCCGGATTCGACGGGGCCGGCACCACTGTCGCGGTCCTGGACAGCGGCGTGGACGCCGGGCACCCCGACCTCGCGGGGCGGATCGCCGGTCAGCGGGATTTCACCGGCATCGGCACCGGTGACCAGTACGGGCACGGCACGCATGTCGCGGCCATCCTCGGCGGCAGCGGTCAGGGCTCGGCCGGCGCGCGCAAGGGCGTCGCCCCCGGCGCGAGGCTGCTCGACGGCCGGGTCCTCGACGGCGGAGGAATGGGCTTCGCGTCCTGGGTCATCGACGGGATGGAGTGGGCCGCGGGGGAACAGGACGCCGACGTCGTCAACCTGAGTCTCGGTTTCGCCGAGCCCGGCGGACCGGTCACCGAGGCGGTGGGCGACCTCACCCGTAGATACGGCACGCTGTTCGTGGTGGCTGCGGGCAACTCCGGCTGTCAGGCGTGCGTCGGCAGCCCCGGTGACGCCCCCGAGGCTCTGACCGTCGGTGCGGTGGATCGCGAAGACGGGTCGGCCGGCTTCTCCAGTTTCGGACCGGTCGGCATGCAGCGCGCGGTCAAGCCCGACGTCACCGCGCCCGGCGTGGGCATCGTCGCGGCGAGAGCACGGGGGACCGGGCTCGGTGAGCCGGTGGACGCCACCTACACCAGGATCTCCGGCACCTCCATGGCCACCCCGCACGTCGCCGGGGCGGCCGCGCTGCTGCGCCAGGTCCGGCCCGGGATCACCGCCGCCGAGCTTAAGTCGCTGCTGATGGGCACCGCCAAGCCGGCCGCCGGCATCTCCGTGGACAAGCAGGGCACCGGCCGGATCGACGTCGCCGGGGCCCTCGCCCAGCCGGTCCAGGCGTCCTCCGGGTCCGTGGACTTCGGGCTCGTGGTGACCCCTGAGGGCGAGCCGGTCACCCGCACCGTGAGCTATCGCAACCCCTCGGCGACGCCGGTCACGCTCGATCTCACGGCGGGCGGCGCGTTCAGTGTCGTCCCGGCCAGGCTCGATCTGCCCGCGGGCGGTACGGGCTCGGCGACCGTCACCCTCGATCCGGGGGAGGCGGAGGCCGGGTGGCAGCGCATCGAGCTGGTCGCCAAGACCGCCGGCGGTCCCGCGCTGCGCACGCTGCTGACCGCCAACGCCGAGCCGAAGCGGGCCGAGCTGAACGTCAAAGCGTTCGCCAGGGACGGCCGGGAGACCAAACCGGTGGTCAACATCGTCAACGTGGAGGACGGCGGGCTGGACGGCCGCGCGCTGCCCGGCGACCCGGTCCAGTGGTGTGATGAGGGCCAGTTGCCCGGTTCCTGTGTGCGCGTTCTCCCCGGGACCTACTCCGTGCTCGGGCGGGTCATAACCGTCCACCCCAGCCTGGACCCGCTGGAGGAGGGCATCCGCGGCAGCGTGCTGCACACCACCTTCGCCGGCGATCCCGAGGTGGAGGTCACCGGCGACACCGAAGTGGTGCTCGACGCCCGCAAGGCGGTCGAGATCGAGATCGATACGCCACATCCCGACGCTCAGCCGCTTCCGGAGGGTGCGACCAAGCTGATCTGGCACCGGAAGCCGGTGAAGGGCGCCGACGTCGTCGATGCCTACCTGCCCGCGGGCAGCCTCGAAGAGCGCTTCTTCGCCACGCCGACCGAGAGCGTGACCAAGGGCGAGTTCGGGTTCGCGAGCAGGTGGCGGCTGGCCGCGCCGCAGATCGCCCTGCGGACGCCGGGCGTCGAACTCGACCCGCGTTACTACGACGCGGTGTGGTTCAGCGACGAGTCCACCCAGTTCCCGCGCCTGGACGGCGAAGCCGACCTGACGGCCGTCGACGCCGGGCGCGCCAGGCCCGAAGACCTCGCCGGCAAGGACCTGCGGGGCAGGCTCGCGCTGGTCCGGCGAGACCCGTCCGCCACGGTCGCCGCGCAGTCCAACGCCGCCGCCGCGGCGGGCGCCAAGCTGGTGGCGATCTACAGTGACACGCCCGGCCTGGACGGGGTCTTCCCCGGCTCCGGGACGAAACTCACCGTCCCGACCGTGCGGCTGACCCACGAGGAGGGCCTCGAGCTGCTGGAGCGGATGCGTGAGGGGCCCGTGGTCGTCCACACCACGGGTGTGGTGGCCAGCCCCTACGCCTACGAGGTCTACGAGCGCGAGGAGGGACGGATACCGGCCGAGCTGAAGTACACGGTGGCGCCGGAGGGGGCGGCCACGGTCGAGACCACGTACCGGACCCAGCTCACTGACAAGCTGGTCCTCTCGGAGACCCGGTTCGGCTGGCAGCCCTGGGAAGTCGGTTCCTACGACTCCTGGCACCCGCAGTACGCGCCGCGCACCCGGGTGGACTACGTCACCGCCGACACCGGGCTGAGCTGGGAGGCGACGGCGGTCGCGCCGGAGAGGTACTACAACGTCATCTGGCAGCCGCCGGACCTGTCGCGGATCTCGCTGTCGGAGTTCACCAACCGGCCGCTCAAGCCGGGGGAGGTGACGAAGCTGGACTGGTTCCGGCAGCCGCTCGCCCCGGGCGTGCGGCGGTACGACCAGTTGCGCAGGACCGGCGACCTGCTGTACGTGGACATGCAGGCGTACGTGGACGCGCACGGCAACACCGGGACCGTCGGCACGGGCCGCTTCCCGGGCGCGACGACGACCGACTTCCGCCTGTACCAGGGGGACACGCTGGTCGCGCAGACCGAGGGGGTTCCGGCAGGGACGATCGCACTGCCGCCGGAGCCCGCGGGCTACCGGATCGAATACGACGTGCGGACCCCTGGCTCCTACGCCAAGCTCTCCACCAGGACCAAGGCGGTGTGGACGTTCGGCTCGCAGCGCCCGCAGGGCGAGGAGACCGCGGTCGTCCCGCTGCTGCTCGCCGGGTACGACGTGCCGGTGGACATCCAGAACAGGAGCGGCGTCGACGAGTTCGGCCTGCGGTTGTACCACCAGCGTGGCTCGGAGGCCGCCGAGATCAAGGACGTGTCCCTGGAGGTGTCCTACGACGACGGCGCGACCTGGCGGCCCGTTGACCGCCTGCAGGGCAAGGGCGGTGGCCTGTACGACGTCTCGGTGGGCCGGCCGGGCGGCGAGTTCGTCTCGCTCCGCCTCAAGGCCACCGACCAGCGCGGGAACAGCCTCTCCCAGGAGGTGATCCGCGCCTACGCCCGCCGCTGACCCGTCCGGCCGGAACGGATTCGGCGAGCGGGGATCATGAAGGAGACCGTCCCTCACTCCCGGTAGACCCCGGGAGTGAGGGACGCGTTCGTTTTCCGGCCGCCGGGACGCGGCCGTGCCGGACGCCGTTCCGCCACGCTCGGTGCCCTCATCCGTACGGGCCGCTGGCTGACACGCCTCCAGGGGAGTCGGGTTTACGACATGTCAGGTCTTCGCCATGTCCGGACGTGGACAGCCGGATGTCCAGGCGATTAGGAATTAGGACGATCTTTTCCCCCTTTTGTGGAGGTTGCCAATGGGCCTCCGGCCGGGATCGCCGCGCTGGCGTCGTGCCGCCCTGACCGTGTCCGTCACCACCGTCTCGCTGGCCACCGCGGTGGCCGCCACGATGCTCACCGGGACGGGCGCGGCGGCGCTCAGCGTTCCCCCAGCCCAGGGGCTCACCGCAGGGCAGCGCTCCTACGACGTCACCCTGATCACCGGTGACCGTGTACACGTCACCGAGTCGGCCGGCGGCCGAAGTGCCGCCACGGTCACGCCCGCCAGGCGGGGGAACGGCCTGCCCTCCGGGTTCCGCGTCCAGCAACGCGACGGCGACACGTACGTCTACCCCAACGACATGCTCGGGCTCATCCCCGAACGTCTGGACCCCGAGCTGTTCAACGTGACCACGCTGGCCGAAGAGGGGCACACCGACGCCGGGTCCGGCTCCATCCCGCTCATCCTCACCTACGCCGAGAACGCCGGGGCCGCCGCCAGGGCGGCGGTCCCGCAACTCGACCGGGTGCGTGCCCTGTCCAGCATCGGCGGGGCGGGGGCGAGCCTGGACAAGGCCAAGGCGGCCGGCTTCGGCGGCGCGCTGTCCAGGCTGGCCGCGTCCGGCCGTACCAAGGCCGCGACCCCGCTGGACGGCGTGCGGAAGATCTGGCTGGACCGCAAGGTCGGCTCGGTACTTGACCACAGCGTGCCGCAGATCGGCGCGCCCGCCGCCTGGGCGGCCGGATTCGACGGGACCGGCACCACCGTCGCGGTCCTGGACAGCGGCGTGGACGCCGGGCACCCCGACCTCGCCGGGCGGATCGCCGCCGAGAAGGACTTCACCGAGACGGGCGAGGGCGACCAGCACGGGCACGGCACGCACGTCGCCGCCACCCTCGGCGGCAGCGGCCAGGGCTCGGGCGGCGCGCGCAAGGGCGTCGCGCCCGGCGCGAAGCTGATCAGCGGCCGGGTCCTCGACGGCGGCGGAATGGGATTCGCCTCCTGGATCATCGCGGGCATGGAGTGGGCGGCGGCCGAGCAGCACGCCGACGTCGTCAACATGAGCCTTGGCACCGCGGAGCCCGGCGGGCCGCTCACCGAGGCGGTGGGCGACCTCAGCCGCAGGTACGGCACGCTGTTCGTGGTGGCGGCCGGCAACTCCGGCTGTCAGGCGTGCGTCGGCAGCCCCGGCGACGCTCCGGAGGCCCTGACCGTCGGCGCGGTGGACGGCCAGGACCGGCTCGCCGATTTCTCCAGCTTCGGGCCGGTCGGCATGCAGCGCGCGGTCAAGCCCGACGTCACCGCGCCCGGCGTGGGCGTGATCGCGGCCAGGGCGAAGGGCACCCGGCTCGGCGAGCCGGTGGACGCCACCTACACCAGGATCTCCGGCACCTCCATGGCCACCCCGCACGTCGCCGGCGCCGCCGCGCTGCTGCGCCAGGCCCGGCCCGGGATCACCGCCGCCGAACTGAAGTCGCTGCTCATGGGCACCGCCAAGCCGGCCGCCGATGTCCCCGCCGACAAGCAGGGCGCCGGCCGGATCGACGTCGCCGCCGCGCTCGCCCAGCCGGTCCAGGCATCGTCGGGATCGGTGGGCTTCGGGCTCGTGGTGATCCCGAAGGGCGAGCCGGTCGCCCGTACGGTGACCTACCGCAACCCCTCGGCCGCGCCGGTCACGCTCGACCTCACCGCGGGCGGCGCGTTCAGCGTCGCCCCGCCCCGGCTCGACCTGCCCGCCGGCGGCACCGGCCAGGTGACCGTCACCCTTGACCCGGCCAGGGCCGAGGCCGGGTGGCAGCGCACCGAACTCGTCGCCAAGACCGCCGGCGGCCCCGCGCTGCGCACGCTGCTGACCGCCAACGCCGAGCCCGAGCGGGCAGAGCTGAAGGTCGTGCCGATCGCCAGGGACGGCCGGGTGACCAGGTCCGTGGTCAACATCGTCAACGTGGCCGACGGCGGGCTGCACGGCCGCGCGCTGCCCGGCGACCCGGTCCAGTGGTGCGACGGCGGGAGCGTCCCCGGTTCGTGCGTACGGGTCCTGCCCGGCACCTACTCCGTGCTGGGGCGGGTCACCACCGTCCACCCGAGCCTGGACCCCTTCGACGACGGCATGCGCGGCAACGTCCTGAACGCCACTTTCGCCGGCGACCCCGAGGTGAAGGTCACCGGCGACACCGAAGTGGTCCTCGACGCCCGCAAGGGCGCCGAGATCAAGATCGACACCCCGCACCGGGACGCCCAGGCCGGTCCGAGCGGAGCCACCAAGCTGACCTGGCACCGGGCCCCGGAGAAGGGCCCGGACAACGTGGACTCCTACCTGCCCGCGGGCAGCCAGGAGGAGCGGCTCTTCGCGACGCCGACCCGGCGGGTGACCAAGGGCGAGTTCGGGTTCGCGAGCAGGTGGCGGCTGACCGCGCCGCAGATCACCCTGCGGACGCCCGGCGTCGAACTCGACCCGCGTTACTACGACTCGGTGTGGTTCAGCGACGACACCACCCAGTTCCCGCGCCTGGACGGCAACGCGCTGCTCCTGGCCGCCGACGCCGGGCGCGCCACCGCCAAGGACCTCGCGGGCAAGAACCTGCGGGGCAGGCTCGCGCTGGTCCGCCGGGACCCTTCGGCCACGGTCGCCGCGCAGTCCAACGCCGCCGCGGCGGCGGGCGCCAAGCTGGTGGCGATCTACAGTGGCACGCCCGGCGTGGACCCGGTGTTCCCCGGCACCGGGACGCGGCTGTCCGTCCCGACCCTGCGGCTGACCCACGAGGAGGGCCTGCGGCTGCTGGAGCGGATGCGCAAGATCCCCGTCGTCGTCCTCGCCACTGGCGTCGTGGCCAGCCCCTACGCCTACGAGGTCTACGAGCGCGAGGAGGGGCGCATCCCGGCCAGGCTGGAGTACACCGTGCGGCCGAGATCGATGGCCACGGTGAAGACCACGTACCGGACCCAGCTCACCGACAAGGTGGTCCTGTCGGAGACCCGGTTCGGCTGGCAGCCCTGGGAGGACGGCTCCTACGACTCCTGGCACGCGCAGTACGCGCCGCGCACCCGGGTGGACTACGTCACCGCCGACCCCAAGGTGACCTGGGAGGCGATGGCGGTCGCGCCGGAGCGCAACTACAACGTCATCTGGCAGCCGAAGGACGTGCCGCGGATCGCGCTGTCGGAGTTCACCAACCGGTCGCTGTCGGCGGGGGAGCGGAGCGAGCTGGACTGGTTCAGGCAGCCGATGGCGCCGGGCGTGCGGCGGTACGACCAGTTGCGCAGGACGGGCGACCTGCTTTATGTGGACATGCAGGCGTACGTGGACGCGCACGGCAACACCGGGACCACGAGCACGGGCCACTTCCCGGGCGCGACGACGAGCGACTTCCGCCTGTACCGAGGCGAGACGCTGGTCGCCGAGACCGAGGCCACTCCGGCGGGCACCATCGCCCTGCCGGCGCAGCGGATGGACTACCGGATCGAGTACGAGATCCGCACGCCCGGACCGTACGTCCAGTTGTCCACCAGGACCCGGGCGGAATGGACGTTCGGCTCGCAGCGCCCGGAGGGTGACGCGACCATGGTGGTGCCGTTGCTGCTGGCCGAGTACGACGTGCCCGTGGACATCAGGAACCGGGCCAGGGGCGACCAGTTCGGGCTGCGGCTGTACCACCAGCGCGGCTCGGACCCCGCCCGGATCAAGGACGTGTCCCTGGAGGTCTCCTACGACGACGGCGCCACCTGGCGGCCCGTTGCCCGCCTGCGCGCCAAGGGCGGCAACACCTACGAGGCCAGGCTCGGCCGCCCCGGGGGCGAGTTCGTCTCCCTCCGCCTCAAGGCCACCGACCAGCGCGGGAACAGCCTCTCCCAAGAGGTGATCCGCGCCTACGCCCGCCGCTGAACCCGTCCGGCCGGAACGGGTACGGCAAGCGGGAACCTGAGGGAGGCCGTCCCTCACTCCCGGCGACCCCGGGAGTGAGGGACGCGAACTCCGCCCCCAATAGGTCAGGGGCGCTTCCAGAAGGCGCGGGAGGTGCGGGCGCCGCCGTCGTTGGGGCGGCGATGGGTGCCGAGCGCGCCCGGGGCCGGTGTGTCGCCGCCGCTGAGGCGGGTCAGCAGGGTGAACGCGCGCCGCCACAGACCGCGCGGGTCCGCGCCCGGGACTTCGGCCGCCACGAGGTTTCTGGCCAGGTCGGCCAGCTCCTGGTGGCCGCCGAGGTGCCCGGCCAGGACCGCCAGGCGGCTGCCGAGGTCGGCCAGGTACCCCGCCAGCGCGGGATCGGGCAGCGACTCGGCGGCGCGCAGCCGTTCCAGTTCGGAGACCAACTGCGGCCGTACCGACTCGAACGCGTGCGGCACCGGCCGCACCGGGGCGGTGAAGCCGCGCTGCGGCCGCGGGCCGGGCGCCGCCGGCGCGGGGAAGGCCCGGCCCTGGGCCGGCGCACCGGCGAACCCCTCGGGCGCGCCGAACGACCCAGGGGCCTGTGGGGCGAACGACGCCGCCATGGCCTGCGCGCCGAACCCGATCTGCCCCCCACCGCCCGCGGCGGGCGCGTCCCATCCGCTCGGCGGTTCCACCGGCTGCACGACGCGGTGCTGCGGCCCGCCCTCGGCCACCACCCGCGTGTCGATCGCGACGAACGCCGTGAACCTGCACAGCACGCCGTACTTCAGAGACGTCGCGACGATCGTCTCCTCCAGCGCGCGGTCGCCCATCGCGTAGCGGTCCTCCAGCGCGCGCAGCCGCGCCCGCGCCCACACGGCCCGCACCGCCGGGTTGCCGGAGGCCGCGCCGGTCACCTCGCGCTCCCACGGCCGCCCGCCCGCCGCCAGCCCGCGCACGGTCAGCGTGGCCGCCGCGCCGCTCGCGGCCCGGTAGCGGCCGAAGACCGAAAGCGGCACCCCGGAGAACAGCGACCCCGGCCGGGTCACCGTGTCGGGGACCAGCTCGAACCCGTCGGCCTTCAGCGACAGGTCGGTCACCAGCGGCGCGCCGATCCGCCGGTGGATGTGCTCCATCGCCTCGTCCAGCCGGTCCTCCGACTCCACCAGTTCGCAGCGGCCCGCGCCGAGCCCGGCCAGCCTGCCGAGGAACCCGGCGTTGACCGCGCGGTCGATGCCCACGGTGTGCACGCGTACCTGCGCCAGCCGGGCGCCGGTACGCTCCAGGATCTGGTCCTCGTTGCCGACCTGGCCGTCGGTGACCAGCACCAGGACCCGATCGCGCTCGCCGTCGGCCAGCAGGCCTAGGGCCCGCTCGATCGGCGACAGCATCTCGGTGCCGCCCCGCGCCTCCAGCCTGGCCAGATGCTCCACGGCCCGGTAGCGGTTGCGGTCGGTGGCCGCCACCAGCCCCTCGGGCAGGTGCTCCGGGTGCTCCACGACGGTGTCGAAGGACAGCACCGCGAAGCGGTCGCCCGAGGTCAGGGTGTCCACGATCCGCGCCGCGGCCCGCCGGGCGGCGACCATCTTCCAGCCGCCCATGCTGCCCGAACGGTCGAGTACGAGCACCACGTCACGCGGCGTCCGCACGGCCTCGCCGGCCGGCGGCATCACGGTCAGCGCGAACGTGCCCTCGCCGCTCGCGGCGTCCTCGTCGTCGGGGACCATGGCGAGCGCCGTGGAGGTCTCGAAGGCGAGACGCAGGATGAAGTCGCGGTCCAGTCGCTCGCCGGGCCGCAGGCTGACGTTCGTGCCGTCGATCGAGACCACGTGCAGGCTGGATCGCATCTCGCGCAGGTCCAGCCCGGCCGGATCGACGTTGACGGCCAGCGACAGGCGTACCGGGTTGGGAAACCCGGGCAGCAGCACCGGCGGCGAGATGCGCGAGGCGTCCGGCGCGGCGTCGGTGTCGGGCTCCACGCCCGGCCCGGCCGGGGCGTCGTCCAGCGGCGCGCCCGGGATGTACCGCGGGGCCACCACCAGCGGGAAGCGGAAGGTCGCGGCGCCGTCCTCGTACGGCAGCGGCTGGCTCAGCGTGAGGCGCACCCGGACCTTCTCGCCGGGCACGATGTTGCCGACCCTGATGCTGAAGACGTCGGGCCGGTCCTCTTCGGCGATCGCGGCGCGCCTGCCCTCGGCGATGGCCCGATCGTAGTCGGCCCGGGCCTGGCCACGCTCCTTGAGCAGGCCCTCGACCACCCGGTCGTCGGCCTCCATCCGGAACGCGGTGACCGCCGCCCTGGGCGGCAGCGGGAAGATGTAGGTCGCCTCCAGCGGGAGGTCGAACGGGTTGTGGAAGCCCTGGGTCACCTCGACGGCGGCGATCAGGCCGGTCACGTCGGCGGTGACGTCCAGGCTCTCCAGCGGCAGGTTGCCCCGCTCGGTGCGCAGCGTACCGAGACCCGCGTCGGGATCAGGGACGCACTCCTCCGGCCGCAGCGGGGTGATCGGAACAATCATGCGGTGCTCCCTTCCGAGTGGCTGACGTGAGTCGGGCCCGCTAGATCAGTCGCATCCCCTGCGCCACTTCGCACGGAGCACCGCCCAGCACCAATCGGCCCCGCCGGACCTTTCGCGCTGCTTTGTGTGTCGGGGTGCGCTGTGGGCGGTTTGGTGTTGATCGGATGCGCTGGGTCTTTCGCGCTGTCTTGTCGGTCTGGGTGCGCGGTAGGCGGTTTGGTGTTGATCGGGATCGCTAGGCCTTTTGTGCTGCTTTGTGTGCTGGGGTGCGCTGTGGGCGGTCCGGTGGCGATCAGGCCCCGCTCGGCGAGTACGGCGAGCAGTGGCGCGGCGGCGGCGGTGATGGCTGCGAGGTCGCCGGGCGCGGGTGTCCGGCCCGCGCCGTCGAGCAGCACGGTCACGCCGTGCGCCAGCCGTACGCCGTGGACCATGCCCGCCGCCTGCCCGTCGAGCTCCGGCGGAGTCGGACTCGGGGCCGGAGCCGGGAACGGCGGCGCGGCCCAAAAGCGCGGGCGGGCTTTGGCGGGCTCCGGCGGCGCGGGCCGGGGAGATGGTCCCTCCGGTTCATCCGCCTGCGGCCGGGGGACCTGGGCGACGGTGGCGAGGTGCGCGTCGGTGGCCCCCGCCAGCCGGGTCTGGATCTCGGCGATCGACAGGCCGTCCGCCTGCAGGCGTTTGATCGCGACGAGCTGGAGCAGGTGGCGTCGCCCGTACAGGGCGATCCGGCCGCGGCGGGTGAGCGGCGGATCGACCAGGCCGATCGTCGTGTACCACCGGATCAGGCGCGCCCCGGGCACCTCGCGGACCCGGCCGTTCGCCGCCTGGGCCGCCCTGCCCGGGCCGCCGGGGGCGGTCTGCGCGGCGGCGGCGTCGCCGGACCTGGCGCGCAGCGTGTCGGCCGCGCGCTCGGCCAGCTCACCGAGGGTCCAGGTTTCGCTCATACCGCGATGGTGACACTGTAATTATGACAGTGTCAAGCGTTGGGCATATGCCGCGAACGGCTGGGTAGCGGGATGAACCTGACCTTGATGTCGATTTCGGGGAGGGGATGCGACATGGCCGCCATCACGGGCGCGCTGCCGCCGGAGGAGAGGAAGGTCGTGGGCGAGGCCCTACAGGGGGCGCTCATCGATCTGATCGACCTTTCACTCGTGGCCAAGCAGGCACACTGGAACATCGTCGGCCACCACTTCCGGCCGCTGCACCTTCAACTGGACGAGATCGTCTCGCTCGCCCGCGAACACACCGACGTGATGGCCGAGCGCGCCGTCGCCCTCGGGATGAACCCTGACGGGCGCTCCGCGACCGTGGCCCGCGCCACGGAGCTGCCGCAGCCCGACGTGGGATGGATCAACGACGGCAAGGTGGTCGCCCTGATCACCGACGCCCTGGAGGGCATGGTCGAACGGATGCGCGAGCGCGTGAAGGCGACTGAAGAGGCAGATCCGGTGACCCAGGATCTCCTGATCAAGGCGACCCAGGACCTGGAGAAGCAACACTGGATGATGCAGGCCCAGCGTTAACACCGCCTGCCCGATCATCCCGGCGAAATCCGGGACGACCCGACACCCGGGCCCGGCCCGACGGACCCCTCTCCACTTCGGAGGGGGCGACGTCGCCGGGCCCGCGGCCTACGCGGTGACCAAGACCGCTGGCTCTGCCGCCGCCAAGAAGCCCGATGGCCTGGTACGGACCAGCGCCCCATGGACGGTGTCAGGGACCGGCCGGAGCGGCGGGTGGAGAAGTTCAGGCGACGGCTGTCCGATGGGAAGGCCAAGCCGCCATGGGGCCCGGTGGCCTGTGGCGGCCCGGGCCGATGGTGCCGCCGATGGCGGTCAGGGGACCGCCTCGGGGTGCAGGGGTGCAAGTTGGGGTCGTCCGGTGGGAAGGCCAGGTCCCAAAGGGGGCTTGGTGGCTTGCTGTCAGGGGCGGAAGGGGCCGGTGATTTCGTATGTGGTGCCGCCGATGGCGGTCAGGGATCGGCTGGGGCGGCGGGCGAGGGTGAGGCGGGTGGAGAAGTACAGGCGGCGGCCGTCCGGTGAGAAGGCAAGGCCGGTGATCTTCGAGCGGTCCTGGCCGGTCAGCCGGAGCAGTGGACCCGGGCCCGCCGTGTCGGGCGTGACCACACTGATCTCCAGCGCGCCGCCGTCTTCCGCGGTGTAGAGGTCGTGGCCGCGGTGCGGTGGGTCGGCGAGCAGGCGTCCGCCGCCATAGACGACGTCCAGGCGTTCGGCCGCCGCGTCGTACGCCCACACCTTGCCGTCGCCCGTGGTGGTGAGGGCGAGCACGCCGTCCGCGTAGTGACAGCCGCCGGTCCTGGCGAAGTGCACCGCCTCCGGCACCTGGTGCCGCGCCGGGGTGAACAGCGAGGCCGGGCTGGGCACCGGCCGCCAGGCGACCCGCCCCGGGGCGGGGCCGGGCGCGTGGCACAGCACCTCAAGCTCGCCCTCGATCAGCTCGCCCCAGTCCATCGGCCTGAAGCGGTAGAGGCAGCCATCGTCCTCGTCCTCTGTCAGGTAGACGACCCCCCGATCGGCGTCGCAGGCGAGGGCCTGGTGCTTGAATCGGCCCATGGCCAGGCGCGGCATTGCCGCGCGCACGCCGTACGGGTCGCACTCGAAGATGCGTCCGAGGACGGTGCTCTCGCCCGACAGCCAGGTACGCCACGGGGTCGCGCAGCCGGCGCGGTTGAGGGTGGCACCGGACAGGATGCGGTAGGCGTCGCGTACCGAGCCGTCCGGGCGGAACTTGATCGCGGACGCGCCGCCGAGCAGCGGGACCGCCGAGTTGGAGACGTAGATCCAACCCTCACCGTCAGGGACGCACGCACCGGCGTCGGGCGCGGCGTGCCAGCGCAGGCCGCCCACGGTATGCCCGGTGCGGGCGATGACCCGGCCGCTGAACCCGGCCGGCAGGGCAATGCCGTCGTGGTCGGGCGGCAGCAGCGGGCCGTACGGGCCCTCCGCGCCGGGCGCGCTCCCGCCCGCCGCGGCCACGCGCCACAGCGATCCGTTCAGCGCCCGGGCAGTACACGGGCCCGTTCGGGCGTACGTACGGCGCAGCATCGGGACCTGCCTCCACATGTCCGGGGCGCGACGTATTCACGACCACGCTACCCGCGGGCCATCGGTCAGGGTCGATTGGATCGGCGGGCCGTTAACGGCCGGGAATATCCGGACTCCTGGCGGCCTAACGTCACACGAAGCTCCGGCCCGCACCCAGCACAAACCCCCGCACCCTCGTATCCGCCCCGCCCAGGGC
>NZ_POUA01000169.1 GCF_003236385.1 Spongiactinospora gelatinilytica | reverse complement strand
CAGCAGGACTGGGGGGCGGCGCTGGGGTATGACGCACGGGCGGTGTGGGCGGCTTGGGCGCCTGACCTGGTCCACACCACCGTGTCGTGCGGCCACTTCATGGCGGAGGAGGACCCTGAACTGATCACGGCCGAACTGCGCGATCTGCTGCGCCGCTGACGCGTGGTTCGGTGCGGGCCGTTGAGTCGTCGGGCCTCCGGGCCTGGGTTTCCAGGCAGGTGCTGTGAACGGGCGCCCATGGGGTGGTGGCCAGACAGTAGGGCGGCAAGTCCGGAACGGGCGGCCCCGCGTAGGGTGGGTCGCGGGAGTGGTTACCCTGGCTGGCATGAGTGCTGAGCCGGTATTCAAGGATGTCGACATCCACACGACGGCGGGGAAAATCGCCGACCTGGAGCGCCGGATGTACGAGGCCGCGCATGCGGGCTCGGCACGGGCCGTGGAGAGGCAGCACGCCAAGGGCAAGATGACCGCCCGTGAGCGGGTCATGGCGTTCCTCGACGAGGGCAGCTTCGTGGAGTTCGACGAGTTCGCCAGGCACCGGTCCTCGGCGTTCGGGCTGGACCGCGAGCGCCCCTACGGCGACGGCGTGGTCACCGGGCACGGCACGGTGGACGGCCGGCCGGTCGCGGTGTTCTCGCAGGACTTCACGGTGTTCGGCGGCTCGCTCGGCGAGGTGTTCGGCGAGAAGATCGTCAAGGTGATGGACCACGCGCTCAAGACCGGCTGCCCCGTGGTCGGGATCAACGACTCGGGCGGGGCGCGGATTCAGGAGGGCGTCGTCAGTCTCGGCCTCTACGCGGAGATCTTCAAGCGGAACGTGCACGCCTCCGGCGTGATCCCGCAGATCTCGCTGATCACGGGTCCGTGCGCGGGCGGCGCGGTGTACTCCCCCGCTTTGACCGACTTTGTCCTGATGGTTCGGGAAAAGTCGCATATGTTCATTACCGGCCCGGACGTGATCAAGACCGTCACCGGCGAAGAGGTCACCTTCGAGGAACTGGGCGGCGCGCACACCCACAACTCCCGCTCCGGCGTGGCGCACTTCGAGGCGGCCGACGAGGAGGAGTGCCTGGAGTTCGCCCGCGCCCTGCTCTCCTACCTCCCCGGCAACAACCTCGACGAGGGCCCCGCCTACGACGTCACCCCCGTCCTTGAGGTCACCGGCGAGGACCGCGAGCTGGACGCGCTCATCCCCGACTCCGCGAACCAGCCCTACGACATGCAGGAAGTCATCGCCCACGTGCTCGACGACGGCGAGTTCCTGGAGGTCCACGCCCAGTTCGCGCCCAACATCGTGGTCGGCTTCGGCCGCGTGGAGGGCCGGTCCGTCGGGGTCGTGGCCAATCAGCCGATGAGTCTGGCCGGCACGCTGGACATCGGCGCATCGGAAAAGGCCGCGCGATTTGTTCGTACCTGCGATGCGTTCAATATCCCTGTTCTTACATTTGTTGATGTTCCCGGATTCCTTCCCGGAACGGATCAAGAATGGAACGGAATCATCCGCCGCGGGGCCAAGCTTCTCTACGCCTACGCCGAGGCGACCGTCCCGCTGGTCACGGTGATCACCCGCAAGGCGTACGGCGGGGCGTACGACGTCATGGGCTCCAAGCACCTCGGTGCGGACATCAACCTCGCCTGGCCCACCGCCCAGATCGCGGTGATGGGCGCGCAGGGCGCGGTCAACATCCTCTACCGGCGCGAACTCGCCGCCGCCGAAGACCCCGACGCCGCCCGCGCCAGGTTCACCACCGAGTACGAGGACACGCTGGCCAACCCCTACCTGGCCGCCGAGCGCGGCTACGTGGACGCGGTGATCCGCCCCTCCGACACCCGCGTCCAGGTGACCCGGGCGCTGCGCGCGCTGCGCAACAAGCGCGCCACGCTGCCGCCCAAGAAGCACGGCAACATCCCTCTTTAGCGAACGACTTATCTGGGCAGGAGACGTGGAGGAGGACGGAACATGCCAGATGCCGACATGAAGATCGTTCGTGGTGACGCCACAGCGGAGGAGATCGTCGCCGTCGTCCTGGCGCTCACCCGGCGGGCGACACCCCCGAAGGCACCGTCCGCGAGAAAGACCGACCCTTGGAGGGATCCGACCCATAGGATGCGAAAGCCACTGGCCCATGGGCTCGGCGCTTGGCGAAGCTGTTCTCTGCCGTTTTAGACCGGAGGATCCCCACGATGGGGTGTCAACTTCCTCAAGTGTTGGGACTATCTAGAAATGGGCGAATATAGTCAGCCGATCATCTAGTCCCGAGGCCTGGAGGACGACATGGCCATCCCGGACCTCTTGCCACATGCCGTGGTCGCCAAGTACGCGGTCCTCGTAGACGTCGGCTACCTCTATGCCGCCGCGGGCGAGGTCATCCTCGGGGCCAAGGAGCGCAAGGAATACCGTGTCGCCGCCGACGAACTGATCCAGGCGCTGCAGAAGCACGCCGAAGATCGCATCTCCGGCGAACTACTGCGGATCTACTGGTACGACGCGGCCCGCGACCGCGTCCCCACCGTTGACCAGCGGGTCATCGCCCAGCTTCCCTGGGTCAAGGTGCGGCTGGGCAACCTCAACGCCCGCGGGCAGCAGAAGGGCGTGGACGCCCAGATCAGGAGCGATCTGGAGGCGCTGGCCCGGCACCACGCGGTCAGCGACACGATACTGCTGGCGGGCGATGAGGACATGGTCCCGGCGGTGGAGGCCGCCCAGGCGTACGGGGTGCGCGTCCACCTGTGGGGCGTGGAGCCCCCGTACGGCACCAACCAGGCCGAGCGCCTGGTGTGGGAGTCCGACACGGTGGAGGTCATCAACGCCGACTTCCTGCGGCCCTACTTCAGCCGCGCCCCGCAGGCCGCGGTGCCCGCCGCCCCGGCCACGCCGTCCCCGGCCCAGGTGTTCGCGGGACGCGCGCCGCTGGCCGCCAAACCGCCGGCCAAACAGGGCCAGGTGGCCAAACTCGGCCCGAACCGCCCGCACGTCGAGGAGGTCGGCGAGCACGTCGCGCAGAAGTGGATCCTCACCCGTGGCCGCGACAACATCCGTGACCTGCTGCCCGGCCCCATCCTGCCCACGGTCATCGACACCGAGCTGCTGATCGAGGCGGAAAAGGAGCTGGGCCACTCGCTGCGGCCCTACCCCGAGGCCCGGGTGTGGTTGCGCGACGGGTTCTGGGCCCGGGTCTACCGCGAGTTCGATCTCGGCGTGGGCGTCTCCAGCAAGTGACGGCGGGCACGTCTCCGCAGGCCAGGGCGTACAGGTCCGAAACCCGCCAGTCATGGCCGCTGGCATGCGGATACCGTGGTAGCCATGTTGTTGAAGGCGGATATCACCGGCCTGGACTTCGACGCCTGCTACCGCGCCGCGTCGGCCAGGGACGCGCGGTTCGACGGCCGCTTCTACACGGCGGTCAGCACGACGCGCATCTACTGCCGGCCGATCTGCCCGGCCCGGACCCCCGCCCGGCGTAATGTCAGATTCTACCGGCATGCCGCCGCCGCGGAGGCGGCCGGGTTCCGGCCGTGCAAGCGGTGCCGGCCCGAGCTGAGCCCGGGCGATCCCGGGTGGAACGTCCGTGGCGACTTGGTCGGCCGGGCGCTGCGGCTGATCGACGAGGGCGTCGTGGACGACTTCGGGATCAGCGGCCTGGCCACGCGGCTGCACATCACCGAGCGCCACTTGCACCGGCTGTTCACCACCGAGCTGGGCGCGGGGCCGCTCGCGGTGGCCCGTACCAAGCGGCTGCTGCTGGCCAAGCAACTGCTCACCGAGACCGCGCTGCCGGTCACCGACGTGGCGTTCGCGGCCGGGTTCGGCAGCGTGCGGCAGTTCAACGCCACGATGAAGGAGACGTACGGGTTCGCGCCGAGCGAGCTGCGCGCCACGGCGGGCGGACCCCGGCCAGAGACCACGCAGACAAAGGTGCCGCTGAGCCTGCGGCTGCACCACCGGCGTCCCTACGACCCGGTGAGCCTGCTCGGCTTCCTGGCGATGCGGGCGATCCCCGACGTGGAGCAGGTGGACGACGCCTCCTACACCCGGGCCGTGCCCGGTGGCTCGATCACGGTGACCGTCGCGGACGGCCATCTCAGGCTGAGCGCGTCGGTCTCCGACACCCGGCACCTCGCGCGCATCGTGGCCCGCTGCCGGCGGCTGTTCGACCTGGACGCCGACCCGGAGGCGGTCGGCGAGGCGCTGTCGGAAACGGCGCTGCACCCGCTGGTCACGGCCCGGCCGGGGCTACGGGTGCCGGGCGCGTGGGACGGCTTCGAGGTGGCCGTACGGGCGGTAGTCGGGCAGCAGATCTCCGTCGCGGGCGCGCGCACGCTGCTCGGCCGCATCGCCGGGCGCGCCGGGAGCGACGGCCTGTTCCCGACGGCGGAACAGCTGGCCGCCGCCGACCTCACCGGGCTCGGCCTGACCGACCGCAGAATGACCACGCTGCGGGTCCTCGGCGAGCGGGTGGCGTCCGGGGAGATCGACCTGGACGGCGCGCAGGAGCCGGGCGAGGCCGTCGCGGCACTGCTGGAGATCCCCGGCATCGGCCCGTGGACCACCAGCTACATCGCCATGCGCGC
Organism: Spongiactinospora gelatinilytica; assembly: GCF_003236385.1. GTDB lineage: Bacteria > Actinomycetota > Actinomycetes > Streptosporangiales > Streptosporangiaceae > Spongiactinospora > Spongiactinospora gelatinilytica. The sequence goes on along the minus strand of NZ_POUA01000169.1, from coordinate 10,500 downwards.
GCTGCGCGACCCGGACGCCTGGCCCGGCGGCGACCTCGGCCTGCGCAAGGCCATGGCCTGCCTGAACATTCCGGAAGAACACATCGAGCGGTGGCGGCCCTGGCGGGCCTACGCCGCGATGCACCTGTGGAGTTCCTCATGATCCGAGCACAGATCCTGCCCACGCCCCCGGGCCCGCTGTCCCTGCTGGTCCGTGACGGCGTACTGGTGGCGGCGGGGTTCACCGCGGACCCCAAGGAGATGTTCGACCGCCTGACGCCCGAACTGCGCGAGGAGGGCATGGAGGTCGTGGACGACCTCGGCGCGCCCGCCCAGGCGGTACGCGACTACCTGACCGGCGACCTCGGCGCGCTGGACGCGATCCCGGTGAGCCAGCCGGGCAGCGACCGGAGGCAGCGGCTGCTGGAGGCGCTGCGGGCGGTACCGGCGGGGGTCACGGTCACCTACGCCGAGCTGGCCGAACGCGCCGGGATGCCGCGTACGGCGGCCAGGGCCGCGGGCGGCGCGTGCGCCCAGAACCTGATCGCGCCGTTCGTGCCCTGCCACCGGGTACTGCCCGCGGGGGGCGGCTTCGGCGGCTACTACTACGGCACGCCGGTCAAGGAGTGGCTGATCGCCCACGAGGCCGGTAGGGCCTGACCGGACCGGCCCCGGCGTCCACGGAGGGACGCCGGGGCCGATCGCGTCAGGAGCCGGAATCGGACTCACGCACGGTGGTCTGCACCTCGCCCACCGGCACGGAACGGGTGGCCGACACCTGGATGTCCTCGTAGTCGAACTGGGGGTCGGAGGTGACACCCCAGACGGTCGTCGCGGTCAGCTCGTACGCGCCGCCCGGTTGCCCGTCCGACGCCTGGTGGTAGATGATCCCGCACCTCAGCGGGTTCCCCTTCGCATAGACCTGCCCTCGGCCACCGCCGCAGTTCTTCGTGACGCGGTCGGCGTCGGTGGTGCCTGCGTCGAGCTTCAGGTCGTCCAACGTGGCGGTGACGGTCGCGCTCGCCACCTCGGGCAGGGTCGCGGTGACCGACCGGGTGGTGGCGCCCATCCCCGTCAGCCACACGTACGTACTCAGGTTGACGTAGCTCTTGACGGCAGGACTCGTCCTGATCCTGAACTCCGGCACCGTGAGCGCGGCCCGCGCGATGTCGCGAAGCTCCTCCCGGGTGATCCCGCCTGGAGGCGTCTCCCCCGGCGGCACGAACACGAACGGCTCCAGCGCCGTCCAGCAGGCCATCCCCTTGGGGTCCTTGTTGTTGTAGGCGGGACGCCACCAGCGCCCCTTCTTGCCCACCTGGTCGGAGAACTGCTTGATGTACTTCTTGAAGTCGTCCTCGCTCGCGTTCGGCTGCAACTTGAAGAAGTAGGGCCGCACCTCCTCCTGCTCCTTCAGCATCTGGTCGGCGTCCGGCCCCGGTTCGTACCAGCACGGCCGCTTCAGCCGGAAGCCGTCGCCGCGCTTGCCGCCGATCCCGTTGCCGCTCAGGATGATCTGCGAGTGCGTCAGTTCGATCCCGACGGTCCGGCCGTCCTGGTACTTCTGGCCCTTGGGGTCATCGGCGGCGGCGGTACCGGCCGCGGTGAGCGCGAGCGCGCCCACTCCGAGCAGCACGAGCAGACGAGGCGTCACAGGCGTCATCGTCGGCATCCCTTCGCGCGTTCGTTCGTCAGTTCGGCGTAGCGGAAGAGCTTGATCCGCCAGTTACCGTCGTCGCCCTGGTGCACGCCGGCCGACTGGAGGTAAACGGACTCGTCATCGGAGCCGGGCTCGGCGGGCAGGTCCTGCCCGGTACGGGCGTCCACGTACCGGACCTGCGTCTCGTCCACGCACACGTCCACCTGTGCCGCGCGGTCCTGCACGCTGCTGACCTTGAGCCCGAACAGGCGGGCGGTGCCGCGCACCGACCGCTTCTTGTCAACGTACTTCTTGACCCACTCGAAGGAGGTCTTGCCGGCCTCCAGCTCCATGAGGGTCATGTAGTGCTCGTCGCGGCCCCGGGTCACGACCCCCTTGAACATCCCGACGTAGGCGTCGCGGAAGGTCTCCAGCATCTCGGTGTGCTCGGCCGTGATGCCACCCGGCCACTCCACGATGACCTTGAGCCCGGAGTCGACGGCCAGCGTCTCGGTGCGCGGGGCCGCGCCCGCCGTGGTCGCGGACGCCCCGGCCGCGGGGCCACCCTCGCCACCGCCCGGGATGAAGGGCCGATCCGCGCCGGAGGCCGCGCATCCGGCGGTGAGCACCGCGGCGATCGCCGGCGCGATCAGCCCTCGCATGCCGATCACAGTAAGACGGCGCGGCACATCCGGGCCAGCGCTATATCCGGATCGGTATGACCCCGGCCCTCGCCGCACGTCGGCCCCTTCCTCAGATGTCATGCCGACGGCACCGACCGGATGCGCCAGGCCGGATACAGCTCGTCGATCAGGGCCTCGGTCTCGGGGGCCATGCCGCCGCCGTACGGGTGAGAGGCGGCCCGGCGGTGCAGGGCGTCCACGACCGCGCGCAGCCGGGCCGTGTCGCCGGTCGCGTGCGTGGCCCGCAACAGGTCGCGCCACAGGCCCTCGTCGTCGGCGGCCAGCAGCAGCCCGGCACGGACCGCGGCGACCGCTTCGGCGGCCTCGCCGCGGGCGAGCCGTACCTCGCACAGCCGGTGCGCGGCGTCGGCGACCTCGGCGGTCACGTCGTACTCCAGGTCGTCGTCGGCCAGCCAGGCGTACCGGCCGCGCGGGCGCGGGCTCAGCAGCGGCCCGCGGACCAGCCCGAGCGCCCGGTCCAGCAGCGCGGCCCGCCCGGCCGCGTCGCCGTGCGAGCGCCGGACCAGCTCCCGGAACAGCGTCCAGTCGGTGCGGACCTCCGGCCCGAGCCGCAACCGGCCCGCCCGGTCGGTGAACAGGTGGGGACGGCCCTCGGAGTCGGCGCCCAGCCAGTTGACGACCCGCTCGATCGTCGCGTCGCGCACGGCCGTCTGCACCCCGCGCGGCCACAGGATCCCGCCGAGCACCACCGGATGGACCCCGCCCGGGTGGGTGGACAGGTAGACGATCAGCTCGGCGGCGAGCGCCATCCTGCCCTCCTCCAGCGGCTCGGCGGCGGAGATCTCGATCGGGCCGAGGATACGCACCTCCACGGCGGGCGGCCGGGACTCGATCGGAGCCTCCCGCTCGGGGGACAGCGGCTCTCCGTCGAACCGCTCCGCCGTGCCGAACAGCTCGACCAGCGCGGCGTACTGGCGGCGGGGCAGCAGTTGCGCGTTCACCTCGAAGCCGAGGGCGTCCACCTTGGCCCGGCCCTCCTCGGTGATGTCCCACGTCCAGGTGGCGTGTTCGACGTCGCCCGCGACCACGTAGCCGGCCGCCGTGCGGGTGCCCTCCCTGGCCAGCAGGGCCAGCCTGCGGGCCTCCTCGGGGCTCGGCGCGATGGCCGATAGCAGGTAGTGCGGCGGCCAGGCGGGGTCGGCGGCGCGGCCGTTGACCCGGCCGGTCAGTACTTCGCCCTCGCGTACCTGGTCGCGGACCCGCGCCTCCAGTTCGGGCAGCACCTCGGCCAGGCTGCCCGCGCAGGTGATCCGCTCGGGGGCGATGGCGGCCAGGTCGTCGCCGAACCCGACGAGCGTCACGTGCATCCGGTCCGACCAGCGGTTGGTGCCCAGCTCGACGGCCAGCGCGGCGAGCGCGGCCGTGGTGTTCGCGCCGGTGATGTTGATCAGGCCGTGCGCGGCCTCCAGGTCGACCAGCACGCGCCCGGACTCGTCGGTGCCCAGCGACACCAGCCCCGGGTACGGGGCGGCGGCGTCGGCCACCGAGTGCTCGTCGAGCATCCGCCCCTCGTGCGCGGCCAGCCGCCACACCCGGCCGCCGTCGTGCGCGGTCCACGGCGCGGGCGGTTCCTCCTGCGGCGGGTGGATCCACAGGTCCAGGCTGGTCGCCGACAGGTGGGCGGCGTAGATGGTGGGCGGCGTACGGCCGCGCAGCGCGAGCGCCCGGCCCAGCACCCGCAGGCCGATGTCGAGCATTCGCGTCCCGGGCGCGTCGGCCCCGAGCCGCAGCGCCACCTCGGCCTGCGCGGCGTCATCGCGGGGGCGGGCGATCCGCCGCCCGAAGGCCCTGCGCCACAACTGGGCCCTGCGCCGCCTGCCGAGCAGCACCAGCAGCCCGGCCGCGGCCAGCGACATCCCGGCCAAGTAGTGGCCCACGTCGAGGTGCAGGCCCTGCTCGGCGGCGTCGCGTTCGGCCCGGGCGCGGTCCTCTTCGGCGAGCTGGGCCCACCGGTCGTCGGCGGCCTGCCGCTCTTCGGGGGGCGGCTCCTGGGCGGCCTCCTCACGCTCGGCCGGGGGCGTCTCGGCCTTCTCCTCCGGAAGGGCCTCTTGCGGCTCCTTGTGCTTTTCGGGGGTCTCGGTCTCGCCGCGCGGGGTGACGGCCTGGGTGTCGCCCGCGCCCTTGCCCGCGTCGTAGCGGGTGCTGCCGTCCCACTCGGCGGGGCGGCCCCGGTGGTCGTCGAGGGTCTCGGTGCGGGGCTGGCCGGCGGGCACGATGTGGACGTTGACCGCGTCGTCGGGCATGTCCAGGACCCAGCCGGGGCGGATCAGGTCGGCCATGTGCAGGCGTGTGCCGTCCGGCTGTTCCTTGTGCTGGTTCAGCTTGAAGATCTCCGGGTACCTGCGGCCCTCGCCCAGGCACTTCTCGGCGATCTCCCACAGGCTCTCGTGGTGACGGCCGTGCGGCGGCTGCACCACGTAAACCTTCTTGGCCTTGCGCACCTCGTGCAGGACCTGCCGCTGCTCGGCGGCGGCAGCGGCGGCCGACTGCTGGTGGGTGACCGCCGCGACGGTGGTCACGTTCGGCTTGATGGGCGGCGGGGCCTGGGCGCGGACCAGCGGGATGACGGCGGCCGACGCGGTGAACAGCACCAGGGCCGCGGAGACCAGCCGGTTGGCCACCGCCTGCGTGCCGCCGGAGAGCGGCACCCTGGCCGGCATGCCGACCCGCCGGATGCCCGCGTAGACCTCGACGGCCACGCAGATCAGCAGGCGGAACCAGACGATCCACAAGATGAGGTTCAGGATGGGGATCAGCGTGCTCGGCCCGACCTGGCTGGTGATCAGGTCGATGTCGAGCAGCGCCGGGCCGATCGGCGGGCCCGTGACGCGCAGCAGCGCGTACGGTACGCCGCCGACCAGCGCGACCAGCACCAGCAGTGCGCCCAGTCCGGTGATCACGTCTCCGAACGTGCGCCTGGTGGCGATGCGCTGCGGCTGTCGAGTCGGCATGCCCCTCCTTCCTATGTGCCGGGAGTCTGTGTCTTCGGGTGTTGCCGGCCTCTCGCTCAGGGTCCTCCTCAACGGTCCGGTAGGCCAGACACCGGCATTTCGGTCGGTATCTCACTGGGCTCGCTGGGCACCGGTACCGTGCCTTCGCCGGTCTCGGGGCCCGCGGTGGCGGAGCCTTCCATCTCCATCCCGGGAAAACCGATCGCCGACAGGAAGAACGCATCCCAGCGGACGCTCACCCCGACCGTCACGGTGGTCAGGTCGCCGGCCAGCTCGCAGCGGGTCCGCCGCATGGCGTCGTCGCCGTGCGCCGTCACGATCTCGTCGGCCTCGGCGCACACCGCGCCCTCGTCGTCCAGCAGCCTGGCCTGGCCGGTCGTGCGCAGGTGGTCGTCGTCGATGACGTCGGCGCCGGCCCTGGCCGCCTGCTCGGCCACGTCGTTGGCGCGCAGCCGGGCGTTGATCGCGGCGCCGCCGTCCACGAGCATCCCGGCCAGCAGGAAGACCACGACGGAGAACACCACCACGAAGATCGACATCGAGCCGCGGTCCCGCCGGATCCGCGCCGCGACGGCCCGTCTCACTCGAACCTCCGGTAGCGCTCCAGAGGGACCACGGCGACGCCGGTCATGGTCTTGGCCGCGCCGAACCCGAGGAACGACAGGTCCAGTTCACAGGTCACCTCGGCCCTGACCTCACCCGGCGGGCGCGCCTGGCCCTCACCCTGGCCCTCGTCCCGCCGGATCTCCAGGTCGGCGTTCGGGCCGGAGCACTGGCCTTCCAGCGCGGCGGTCACGGCCTCGGTGGCGGCGGTCTGCGCCGCCGCGTCGTCGCGCTGCACCGACGCGGCCCGCGCGGCGTCCCTGGCCGCGCCGTTGACCTCGCCCTGGGCCTCCACGAGCCGCCCCGCCCCGGCCAGGAACAGCAGGAACAGCAACAGGACCGGGGCCAGCAGCACGGCCTCGGCCGACATGGATCCCCGCTCGCGCTCCGGGCGGCTCATTCCTCGCAGCCCTCCGAACCGTCGTCGGGCCGGAAGCACTCCACCGGCCCGCCGAACCTGGCGGTGACCGTGAACGTCAGCTCCGGCAGCAGCGGGACCACCTGCACGGCGGTACCGGTCACCTGCACGCCGCGTTGGTCGCCCTCCTCCCAGGGCTCCACCTGGCGGTTCTTCAGCAGCTCGGGCCCGACCGTGTCCACGACCTCCTCGGCGCGCCGCCTGGCCCTGCCGTCCCAGTCGGTGGAGTCCCAGCCGGCGGAACGGGCGATCCGCGCCCCCTCGCGGGCCGCGGCGTCGGCGATCTGCCGCCCGTGCGCCCACAGCGTCACCTGCACCACGAGCAGGATCAGCGCCAGCACGACCGGCATGATCAGGGCCAGCTCGATCACGGTCGCCCCGCGCTCGCGGCCCCGCGCCCGCTCCGGGGAGGCCGGGATCACGGCTGAACACCACCGTCCCCGCCGTCCCCGCCGCCGAACTTGTCCTGGATCTCGGACTGTTTCTCCTCGACGAGAGTCCGTATGAGGGTGGCCAGGCCGAGGGCGACACCCGCGACGATCGCGGTGATGATCACCCATTCGACGGCGGAGGCCCCTTTGGTGGGAGCGGTACGCGCGCGGTGGATCCGCACGCTGAGCATGGCGACCAGGTAGATGACCCACGGGTGATTGAGCATCGGCTAAGACCCCAACATCTTCATCGCTGCCGGATAACTGAGGAAGATCACGAAGCCCGCGCACAGCAGCAACTGGGCCACGAGCATGGACTGCGAGCGCTCCCCCGCCCGGCCCTCGATCTCGGCGAGCTCGCGCCGCCGGAGGGTCGCCGCGCGGGCGGTCAGTGAGGCGCGGACCTTCGCGCCGTCATCGGCGACCAGGCCGAGCGCGGCCGACAGGTCACGAAGTTCGTCCACGTCGATCTCGTCGCCGAGCTGGCCCAGAGCCTGCCAGGGGGTGATGCCGACGATCCGCGCGTTGGACAGGGCCTCGCGGATGCGGGACATCGCCCAGTTGGAATCGTCCGGGCCGCCGCCGACGGAGACCGACATCAGCAGGGCCTCCGGGACGCCCCGTCCGCCCGCCAGGTTCATCGACACCAGGTCCAGGAACGCGCCGACGACGTGCCGGAAGTCGCGCCGCCGGGTCGCCGCGTCCCGGCGGATCTGCAGGTCCGGCAGCATGAAGAAGACCACCGCGAAGAGCAGCGCCGACCACAGCGGGACGGTCGGCGAGGTCCCCCAGCCCATCACCGTCAGCCAGCCCCACAGGAGCGGGAAGGCCAGCAGCCCGGACACCGCGAGCAACACCTTCGTGGCCAGGAAACCCTCGAAGGAGCGGCCGACCAGCGCGAGGTCGGCCTTGATGGAGCGGGCCTCCCAGCCGCGCGCGGCGTAGAAGCGGGCCATCCGCACGCCGAGGGTGCGGCGGAAGGCGCTGACCTCCTCGTCGGGCAGCACGAGTTGCATCCGCGGCGAGTCGCCGTCCTGCCTGGCCGCGTCCAGTGCGAGCAGCCTGGCCACCAGGCCGGGCCTGGCCGGGAACAGCGCCCGCAGCAGCAGGAACAGTCCCAGTCCGAGCACCGCGCCCGCTATGAGCGTCTCAGTCATCGCCGCCTCCTCTGCGCACGCCGCCCGTGGAGGCGGCGAGCTGCCCGTTGGCACCGGCCTGCCCGCCGGGGCCGCTCTGGCCGCTCTGACCGCCACCCGGTGAGGTCGCGGCGGAGCCGGGCAGGCCCGCCCGCAGCAGCCTGCTCGGCTTGTCGAACCTGGCCAGCCGCCGCATCCAGGCGAACCCCGCGCCGAACAGCGCGGCCACCACCACGAGCACCGCCTGGCCGAGCGCGTCGTCGTACTCGGCCACGTAGGTCGGGTTCCACACCACCAGGAGGACGGCGAAGCCGACCGCCGTGCCGACGACGATCTGCACGCTGCGCCGGGTGGCCCGGCGCTCGGACTCCACCCTGCGGCGCATGTCCAGCTCCTCGCGGGCCGACACGGCGAGCGCGCCGAGCACGTCGCGCAGGCCGGGGCCGCGCAGCCGGGAGTTCAAGATGAGCGCGGCGATCACCAGGTCGGCGGAGGGGTCGTTCAGCTCGTCGGCGAACAGCCGCAGCGCGGCGGGCAGCGCCATCCGGGTGTGCAGGCGGTCCACCATGGCCCGCAGGTGCGGGCGCAGGGTCGGGGCGGCGGCCCTGATCGAGGCCGGGATGGCCTGCTCCAGGCCGGCGGCGCCGGCGATGGTGTCGCGCAGCGATTCGGTCCAGGCGGCCAGGCCCTCCAGGCGGCGCATCGCGGCGCGCTCCTCGCCAGCGCCGCCGGACAGGCCGTGCCAGGCCAGTACCAGCAGCACCGCGCCGCCGGCCATCACCGGCCAGCCGGTGACCACCAGGACCGCCGCGCCGCTGATCGCGGCGATCGCGGTGCGGGTGGACAGTACGCGCAGCAGTTCCTTGCGCCGGGCGCGCTTGTCCGGCACCGGCGGGCGGGGGCGCGTGCCGTAGATGGACAGGCCGAGCAGGAACAGGCCGCCGCCGATGGCCGCGCCCGCCAGCAGGACGAGCGGGTCGAGCAGACCGGACGACGGTGTCATCCCCACCCTCCTGGCACGTATCCGTGCGGGACCAGCTCGTCCAGGCAGGACAGCGGGGCGTGCGGGACGGCCAGGCCGTCGGGCGAAGGGCGGAACACCTCCGAGGACAGCACGCGCCCGTCGCAGCCGGTCACCTCGCGCACGCTGGAGACGTAGCGGCGCAGCCGGCCGCCCTGGGCGTAGTCGTTGCGCTTTTCGATGAAGACGACGAAGTCGATGGCGCCGGCGATGAGCATGTGGGTGGCCTCGATCGGCAGCCGCTCTGTGGCCTGGAGGGCGTAGGTGGCGATGCGGTTGAAGACCTCCATGCTGGAGTTGGCGTGGATGGTGGACAGCGAACCGTCGTTGCCCTGGGTCATCGCGTTGAGCATGGTGACGATCTCGTCGCCGAGGACCTCGCCGACGATCACCCGGCTGGGGTTCATCCGCAGGCTCCTGCGGACCAGCTCGGCCATGCTGATCTCGCCCTGGCCCTCGGAGTTGGGCAGCCGCTGCTCGAAGGCGACCACGTTGGGGTGCAGTTCGGGGAACTGGTCCAGGCCCAGCTCCAGCGCCCGCTCGACGGTGATCAGGCGTTCGTGTACGGGGATCTCGTTGGCCAGGGCGCGCAGCAGGGTGGTCTTGCCGGCGTTGGTGGACCCGGCGATCATGATGTTCTTGCGCGCGGCGACGGCGGCGGCCAGGAACCTGCCGACCTCGGGGGTGAGCGTGCCGTTGCCCGCCAGGTCGCTGAGGAAGACCTTGCCCAGGCGGGCACGGCGGATGGACACGGCGGGGCGTACCGTGACGTCCATCACGGCCGAGAGCCGCGAGCCGTCCGGCAGGCGCAGGTCGAGCTGGGGGTTGGCGGTGTCGAAGGGGCGGCTGGACAGGCCGCTGTAGGCGGCGAGGATCTGGATCAGCTCGATCAGCTCCTCGTCGGACTCGGCGACCGGCTCCTGCATCTCCTCCCGGCCGTCGGCGTATCCGACGAAGACCCGGTCGCAGCCGTTGATGTCGATGTTCTCGACGTCGAGGTCGTCGAGCAGCGGCTGGAGCCGGCCGACGCCGAACAGCGCGGCGTGGATGCCGGCGGCCAGCGCCTCCTCCTCCTCGGCGGTCGGCGGCACCCGGCCGACGCCGATCTCACCCCTGGCGTACTCCTCCAGGACCTGCGCGATCAACGCCCTGGCGAACTGCCGCTCGTCCTCCCCGCTCATCGGCGGCAACCCGGACGCCTGATCCAGCCGCCGCTGATGCGCCAGCCGATCCCCGACCTCCTGCCGGAACCGCTTCACCAAGCTGTGATCAATGCTCACTTGCCCTCGCCTGTGTTGATGGCGCTCGCTCCGCTCGCACGGGGGCTGTGCTCATGGCGCTCGCTCCGCTCGCGCGGGGCCCGGGCGCCCTCAAGGTCGCGCCCTCCCCTCCTCGCTCCCTCGTTCGTTCCTCACTCGATCGCTCGTCGGTCCAGACACGACCGCGCCCAGGCCCGTGCACGGTTACGGTGAGTGCATCCCAGGACAAGCCGAAGGCGCTCGCTCCGCTCGCACGGGACCCGGGCGCCCTCAAGGTCGCGCCCTCCCCTCCTCGCTCCCTCGTTCGTTCCTCACTCGATCGCTCGTCGGTCCAGACACGACCGCGCCCAGGCCCGTGCACG
>NZ_POUA01000168.1 GCF_003236385.1 Spongiactinospora gelatinilytica | reverse complement strand
CCTGGAAGGGGCGGGCCGCCGCGATGGTGGCGCCCGCCGCCAGCTCCGCCGTGGTCGTGACGGTCGTCCCGCGGGGGGACTCGATGGGCCACTGGTGCTCGGCGTCGGCCACCAGGACCGTGCCGTCGTCGAACTCGACCTCGTGGCACGGCCGGTCGCGCATGACCTCGGTCGCCGCGATGACCCTGACCGGGCGGCCGTCCGTGCCGATCAGGAGGTCACCGGGCGACACCTCGCCCATGGTCGTCCATCCGGTGGGCGTGGGCAGCGGGGTGTCCAGGGCGAGCGCCTTGCCGATGGCCGGGCGGGCGGCGACCACGATCATCTGCCCCGGGTGCAGGCCGTTGGTCAGCGCGTCGAGGTCTTGGAACCCGGTCGGGACGCCGATCAACTGGCCGCCCCGGCTGCTGATCGCCTCGATCTCGTCGAGTGCGCCGGGCATGATGTCGGAAAGCGGCAGATAGTCTTCGGAGGTGCGCCGCTCGGTGACCCGGTAGATCTCCGCCTGGGCCCGGTCGACCAGGTCGTCGACCTCTTCGTTCTGGCCGCCGTAGCCGTAGGAGACGATGCGCGTGCCCGCCTCGATGAGCCGGCGCAGGATGGCCTGCTCGCGCACGATCTTGGCGTAGTAGCCCGCGTTGGCGGCCGTGGGCACCACGGCGGTGAGGGTGTGGATGTACGCGCCGCCGCCGACGCGGCCCAGCTCGCCGCGCTTCTGCAGCTCGTCCATGATCATCACCGCGTCGGCCGGATCGCCCCGGCCGTACAGGTCGGTGATGACGTCGAAGACGATCTGGTGGGCCGGGCGGTAGAAGTCGTCGGCGCGGATCACCTCGATCACGTCGGCGATGGCGTCCTTGGACAGCAGCATGCCGCCGAGCACGGACTGCTCGGCCTCGATGTTGTGCGGCGGGGTGCGCTCGAACCCGGCCCCGAAAGCCGGCGACGACTCGGCCTCCACGACGCACCCCCTCAGTTGGAGCTGTCGGCCCACCCCCGTTTTAGTCGACCGGTGAGACAGTTTCGCCGCTGCGCCGGGGAGACGGCAACGCGGCCTGTGGACAACCCTGTGGTTAACGTGTGGCTAACGTGTGTACTTCTTCCCCAGAGGTGGGGACGCCCTGTGGACGAGCCTGGGGATAACTCATCCACAGGTTGCGGAAACGCCCTCCTAGCTGGGGAAACTTCATCCACCCCCTGTGGAGGAAAGAAAGTCGGCGCGACACGCGGGGGCTGCCCTAGATCATTCGACCGTAATGAACAATATTGAGCCATGCCCCTTACGCCCCCATCTGCCCGTTCTTTTGGAGACTCCAGACGCCCCGGGGGAAGGCACGACCGGGAGATCTTCCGCCTCGCGCTGCCCGCCTTCGGCGCGCTGGTCGCCGAACCGCTGTTCCTCCTCGCCGACCACGCCATCGTGGGACGGCTCGGCACCACCGCGCTCGGCGCGCTCGGCGTGGCCGGGGCGGCGCTCACAACGCTGGTGAACCTGTGCGTGTTCCTCGCCTACGGCACCACGGCGGCGGTCGCCAGGCAGGCCGGGGCGGGTGATCTGCGGCGCGGCGTCAAGCTGGGCGTGGACGGGCTGTGGCTGGCCGCCGCGATCGGGCTCGTGGTGATCGCGGTGGCCTGGCCGCTCGCGCCGGTGATCGTGGACCTGTTCGGGGCCTCCCCCGCGCTGGCCGCCGACGCGGTCACCTACCTGCGGATCAGCCTGTTCGGCACCCCGGCGATGCTGATCGTGCTGGCGGGCACCGGCGTGCTGCGCGGCCTGGCCGACACCGTCACGCCGCTCGTCGTGTCGATCGGCTCGTTCACGCTCAACGCGCTGCTCAACGTGTGGTTCGTGCTCGGGCTGGGGTTCGGCATCGCCGGGTCGGCGTGGGGGACGGTGCTGGCGCAGATCCTCGGCGCGGTCGTTTACGTCGCCGTCGTGGTACGGGGGGCGCGCGGGCACGGGGCGTCGCTGCGGCCCGACCTCGCGGGCATCAGGGCCGCGGGGACGGCGGGCGTCGCGCTGGTCATCCGCACCGCGAGCATGCGCGTGGCGCTGATCGCCGCGACCGTGGCGGCCACCCGGATGGGGGACGCCCAGATCGCCGCGCACGCCATCGCGAGCCAGGTCTGGACCCTGCTCGCCTTCGTCCTGGACGCCATCGCGATCGCCGGGCAGGCGATCACGGGCCGCTCCCTCGGGGCCGGGGACGTGCCCGCGACCAGGGCGGCCACCCGGCGGATGGTCTTCTGGGGGATCTGGTGCGGCGTGGCCTGCGCGGTGGCGGTGATCGCGGCACGGCCGTTCGTGCCAGGGCTCTTCGACGCGGACCCGGCGGTGGCGGCGGCCCTGCTGGCCGCGCTGTGGCCGGTCGCGCTGCTCCAGCCGATCGCCGGCGTGGTGTTCGTCCTGGACGGCGTGCTGATCGGTGCGGGCGACCGGCGCTACCTGGCCTGGGCGAGCGTGTGGACGACGCTCGCGTACCTGCCCGCCGTGCTGCTCGTGGTCGTCGCGGGCGGCGGGCTCGCGGCGCTGTGGGCCGTGCTCGGCGTGTGGATGCTGGCCCGGCTCGTCACTCTCGGGAGTCGGGCGTACGGCACAGCGTGGCTGGTCACGGGCGCGTGATCGGCCAGTGTCCATGAATTGACGACGACGTGATGCCGATCCCCTTGTAGCGGGCGAACGGTTCGGGAGATGGTGGAGCATCCGGCCTATGGGGCAAGGCCGCCAAAACTCAACCAAACTCCACGAAACTTCCTGTCGAGGCAGCAGTCATAGCCGCCGCGCCGGGTCGGGCCGTCGAGTGCGGACGAGTCGCCTTTGTACGTCGAGGTACGTCCCCCGATCCGCCCCGGCGGGCCGGGGAGGGAGGGACGGCCGTCCGGTCGTGTCGCCTGCCGGCATGCCACCGATCCGGTGGCGGGCCCGGCCGTGCCCGTGAAATTGGTTGAGGATGGTTCCACCGTGTCCCTAGACCGGCCCCTAGACCGCTCCACGTCGATCTTCCGTCGCCTCCCGGCGGATGAGGCATCGGGCCTACGAACCACCGCGCGCCACGAACTGGCCCGCGTCTACAAGAGCAGGGACCTGGTGGTCCTGGGCCTGGGCGTGATGATCGGCGCGGGCATATTCAGCATCGCCGGACGGCAGGCGGCCACCGTGGCCGGGCCTGGGGTGATCCTCTCCTTCCTGATCGCCGGCATCGCCATGCTGCTCGCGGCCCTGTGCTACGCGGAGCTTTCGTCCACCCTCCCCGTGTCCGGCAGCGCCTACACCTACACCTACGTGATCTTCGGCGAGGTGTGGGCGTGGATCATCGGCTGGTCGCTGATCCTGGAGATGCAGCTCGCCATCTCGGTCGTGGCGCGGGCGTGGTCCATCTACTTCGCCCAGACCCTCACCGACCTGGGCGTGACGTTCCCCGGCTGGCTCGCGTGGATGGTCGGCAAGCCGGAGGGCTTCGACCTTCCGATGCTGCTGATCATCTGCCTGCTGACCCTGATCGTGTCCGCGGGGGCCAGGATCGGTTTGCGCGCGCTCTACGTCATCGTCAGCGCCAAGCTGCTGGCCATCGGCGCGATCATCGTGGTGGGAGCGCTCCACTTCGACCAGGCCAACATCGACGGCAAGATCCCCGTGCCGCCCGGCCCGGCCGCGCAGAGCGCCGACCTGCTGCACACGACGATCATCGGCACGGCGTTCGGCGAACTGGGGTCGTTCGGCTGGTTCGGCATCTTCGCGGCCGCGCCGGCCATCGCCTTCGCCTACATCGGCTGGGACATCGTGGCCACCGCGGCGGAGGAGACCACCGACGCCGCCCGGACCATCCCCATCGGCGTCATCCGCGGGCTGGTGCTGGCCACCGTGCTGTTCATCAGCGTCGCGGTGGTCATGGTGGGCATGGTCCCCTACGACCAGATCGACCAGGGAGCGCCGCTCGCCAACGCCTTCCGGCACGTCGGCGAGGGCACGATGGCGCACGTCGTCAACCTCGGCGCGGTACTGGGCCTCACGTCGGTGATCCTGGTGCTCATCGTCGGGCTCACCCGGGTCGTCTTCTCCATGGCCAGGGACGGGCTGCTGCCGCGCGGCCTGGCCACGATCAACCGGCGCTACCGCTCGCCCTCACGGCTGACGCTGATCATCGGAGCGGTCGCCATCGTGCTGGGCGAGACCGTACCGGTCCTCACCCTCGAACCGCTGGTGGTCATGGGGACGGTGTTCGCCTTCACGTTCGTGGCGGCCGGGGTGATCGTGATGCGCCGCTCGATGCCGGACCTGCCGCGCGGGTTCCGGGTGCCGTGGTCACCGGTGGTGCCCGCGCTGGCCGTACTGGCCTCGGTCTGGCTGCTGATGAACCTCCAGGTGGTCACCTGGCTGTACTTCGCGGCCTGGATGGCGTTCGGGCTGATCGTCTACCTGCTCTACGGCCGCTCGAACAGCATCCTCGACCCTCGCTCGCGCCACTTCGGCCAGGGCCGCCACCGCCGTTGACCTAGTTACGCCCGTTTCTCCGGGGTGCGTCCAGTCCTTGGGCGCACCCCGTTTCGCGTACGGGGCCGTTCGCCGTGGCAACCGGGCCACCGGGCGACGGGGCGGAGTTCAAGCCTTGACCATCCAGGTTGGATCATGCAAACTCCATTCCACTGGCGCACAACTGTTCGCCAGTCGAACAGAGGTATAAAGCGTGATGACTTCTCACCACACGCCCCGCGGCCGGCCCGTCGCCGCGCCACCCGACCCCGATCCCACCCCGCCGGGCCTGCGGCTTCCGCCGCTGAGCTGCGACGCGCACTGCCACATATTCGGTCCGGGCGACCGCTTCCCCTACGCCGAGGACCGCGCCTACGACCCGCCGGACGTGTCCGAGGCCGACCTGCGGGCCCGGCACGACCTCCTCGGCCTGGAACGTGCCCTGATCGTGCAGTCGGCCGCGCACGGCACCGACCACGCCGCGCTGCTCGACGCGCTGCGCACCGGCCGCGGACGCTACCGGGGCGTGGCCCTGCTGACCCCGGACACCCTGCCCTACCAGGTGGCCGAACTGCACGAGGCGGGCGTGCGCGGGGTGCGCCTTCAGTTCCTGCCGCACCTCGGGGCCGCCCCGGCGCCCGAGGCGATCCGCGCGGTGGCCGACCTGGTCCGCCCGTACGGCTGGCACGTCGCCTTCCACGTCGCGGGTGACGCGGTCATCGAGCTGGCCGACACGATCCGCGGCATCGGCCTGCCCGCCGTGATCGACCACATGGCCCGCGTCGATCTGCACGCCGGGCTCGACGGCCCGCAGGTGACCGCGCTGCGGCACCTGCTCGGCTCGGGCGGGGTGTGGGTGAAGCTGAGCGCCCCGGAGCGGATCAGCCGTACCGACCCGCCCTACGAGGACGCGATCGGGCTGGCCCGGCTGCTGGCCGCCGACGCGCCGGAGCGCGTGCTGTGGGGCACCGACTTCCCGCACCCCAACGTGCCGCGGATGCCCGACGACGGGCTGCTGGTGGACCTGATCGAGCGGATCGCGCCGGAGGAGAAGGCCCGCCGCCTGATGCTGGTGGACAACCCCGCCGCGCTGCTGGACTTCCCTGGGGAGGCGCGATGACGACCTCGCTCCCGGCCCGCGGGACGGTCTTCACCAGGGCCCCCGAACCGTCCGCCGAGCTGCGCGCGGCGTTCGAGTCGCTGTCGGTCGCCTCGGTACACGAGGCGATGGGTCAGCGCAACCTGCTGCGCGGGGTGCGCCCGCTGGTCCCCGGCACCCGCGCGGTCGGCCGGGCGATCACCGCCCTGGACCTGACCGGCAGCAACCTCACCCTGCACGCGATGCTGGAGGTCGCCGGACCGGGCGACTTCCTGGTCTGCACCACCCAGCACGGACCCGCCCCCGGAGCCGTGTGGGGCGCCAACGTCAGCGAATCGGCCCGATCCCGGGGCCTGGCCGGGGCGGTCATCGAGGGGCACGCCCGCGACCACGCCGACGTCGAGGCGATCGGATTTCCGCTGTGGGGGCTCGGGGTGAGCCCTGCGGCCACCGGCAAGACCCGCGCGGGCTGGGGCAACGTGCCCGTGGTCTGCGCCGGGGCCTACGTACGGCCGGGCGACCTGATCGTCGCCGACGCCGACGGGGTCGCCGTGGTCCCGCTGGAGGACGCCGCGTGGGTGGCCCGTGCCGCCGAGGCGCGCGACGAGCGCGAGGCCACCACGCTAACGCCGCGCGTCCGCGCCGGGGAGTCGCTGTTCGCCGTGCGCGACTGGAGCGGCAACTTCCCGGCCGACGGCGGCCGGTTCGTCGCCACCTCGTGGAACGAGGGCTGGAACGAGGGCTTCACCGAAGCCGGAACGGAGAGCGCATGAAGGCCGTCGTCGCCCTGGAGACCGGACCGCCCGAGGTCATGCGGTGGACGGACGTCACGCCGCCCGAGGTCGCGCCGGACGAGTGCCTGGTACAGGTCGAGGCGTGCGGCGCGTGCATGCACGAGGTCCTGGTACGGCGGGGCGACCGCAAGGAGGGCGCGGGCTTCCCGATCATCCCGGGCCACGAGGTCGTCGGCGTGATCGTCCAGACCGGCGCGGAGGTCACCGGCTTCGCCGTCGGCGACCGGGTGGTGAGCAACCAGCGCCAGCGGGTCTGCGGCAAGTGCCGCGAATGCCGGATGGGCCGCGAGACACGCTGCCCGCACAAGGTGTTCCTCGGCGACATCGGCCTGAACGGCGGCTACGCCGAACTCGTCGCCGTCTCCGACGGCAGCCTGGTCAAGGTGCCGCCGGGCATCACCTCCCCCGACATCGCCATCGCCTCGTGCGCCATCGGCACCCAGCTCAACGCGCTGCGCGACGTGGCCCACCTGGAACTGGGCGAGACCGTCCTGGTCACCGGCGCGGGCGGCGGGGTGGGGCTGCACGCCATCCAGCTCGCCAAGGTGTCCGGCGCGCGGGTGATCGCGCAGACCACGTCGGAGGACAAGGTCGAGGCCGTGCGGGCGGCCGGGGCCGACGAGATCGTGCTCACCGCGCGCGGCCAGGACTACGCCAAGGACGTGCTGGCCGTGACCGACGGCCGGGGCTGTGACGTCGTCCTGGAGAACGTGGGCGCGGTGTCCTTCCCGTCCGCCGTCGCCACGCTCGCCCTGCACGGGCGGCTGGTACTTGTCGGCGAGGTCCAGAAGACCCCGCCCCCCGTGACGGCGAACCTGAACGGCTGGCGGGCCCGCGACATCACCATCAGATCGGCGGCCAGCACCACCAAACGCCAGCTCGAAGACGTGCTGACCCTGGTGGAACGCGGCCTGGTGACCCCGGTCGTGACCGCCACCCTGCCCATGTCACAGGCCCCCGAGGCGCACCGGATCCTGGAGAACGGCCAGGCGACCGGCAGGATCCTGCTGGTCCCCGACGCCTCCTGACATGTCGATGAGTTCTTTGGAGGGACGGCGATGCAAGGGACGGCCATGAAAGGCGCCGCGCGGCGGCGTGTCCGGATCGCGCCCGTGGCGGTCGCGGTCCTCCTGGCGGTGGCGGGCTGCGGCGGCGGCGACGGCGACGGCGCGGGCAAGTCGGCCGAAGAGGGCCAGGGACTGCGCACCGTGCGGGTCGCCTTCGCCATCAAGGCGATGAACTCCAGCTTCGCGGCCGTGTCCGTGGCCCGCTACCTGGGCTACTTCAAAGAGGAGGGACTCAAGGTCGAGACCGTCTTCACCCCCGGCTCGACCCAGGCCATCCAGTCGGTGTCCGCCGGGCAGGTGGACATCGCCGCGCCGGTACCGCAGTCGCTCATCCCCGACGCCGTCACCAACGGCTCCGACCAGCGGATGTTCTTCAACTGGGCCAGGGCGCAGGTGGCCAGTCTGGCCGTGCCCGCCGACAGCCCGGTCAAGGACTGGCCGGAGCTGAAAGGAAAGATCATCGGCGCGCAGAGCCTGGGCAGCGGCACCGTGCCGCTGGCACAGGCGCTGCTGCGCGAGCGCGGCCTGGACCCGGACAAGGACGTCACCTTCGTGGCCGTCGGCCTGGAGGCCGCCGCCTTCCACGCGCTGCGCAGCCGCCGGGTCGACGCGCTGATGCTGTTCGACTCGCAGTACGCGGCCATGGAGGGCATCGGCGCCAAGCTGAGGTACCTCGGCTCGCCGCTCGCCGACCGGCTGTTCTCGACCGGGTTCTCCGCCAAGCAGTCGTTCATGAAGGCCAATCCCAAGGTGATCGAGGGGTTCGGCCGGGCGATGGCGAAGGCGAACGTGTTCGCCACCGCCAACCCCGAGGCCGCGGTCAAGATGATGTACGCGACCTACCCCAAGACCAACGTCCCGGGCGTGCCCGAGGACAAGAAGCTGGCCGACAACCTGCGCATCCTCAAGGTGCGCACGGAGTACCTGACCTCGGGCGACCCCGCGGCGAACAAGAACTGGGGCTCCTTCCCCGAAGAGGGCGTCAAGGCGTGGAGCGACTTCTCGGTGAGCACGAAGCTCACCCAGAAGCCGTTCGAGCCGGACCAGTTGGTGACCAACGACTACGTGCGGGCCTTCAACGACTTCGACATCGCCGCCCTCACGAACACCGCCAAGAACTACAAGTTCGAGGAGTGACATGGCGACGGCACGGCACGCGGTCGAACTGGCCGGCCTGCGGCACGTCTTCCCCGGGCGGGGACGGTCGGTGCAGGCGATGGAGGCGGTCAGGAACGTCGATCTAACCGTCGAACCCGGGGAGTTCGTGAGCATCGTCGGGCCCAGCGGCTGCGGCAAGAGCACGATCCTGAAGATGATCGCCGGACTGCTGCGGCCCAGCGAGGGCAGCGTACGGGTCTGGGGCGAGGAGGTCACCGGCCCGCGCCGGGAGATCGGCATCGCGCTCCAGGACGCGACGCTGCTGCCCTGGCGGGACGTGGTCTCCAACTGCCTGCTCCCGGTGGAGCTGCACGGCAAGGTCACCGACGAGGCCCGCGAGCGGGTCGCCGGGCTGCTGGAACGGGCCGGGCTCGCCGGGTTCGAGACGCGGCGGCCCAAGGAGCTGTCCGGCGGGATGCGCCAGCGGGTGGCGATCTGCCGGGCGCTGGCCGACGATCCGACGTTGCTGCTGCTCGACGAGCCGTTCGGCGCGCTGGACGCGCTGACCAGGGAGCAGATGAACGTGGACCTGAACCGGATCTGGCGGGAGACCGGCAAGACCGCGATCCTGATCACGCACGGCATCGAGGAGGCCGTGCTGCTGTCCACCCGCGTGGTCCTGCTCTCGGAGCGGCCGGGCACGATCGTGGACGTGATCACGCCGCCGTTCCCGCCCACCCGGACCAGGGAACTGCTCTCGCGGCCGGAGTTCGCCGAGGTGTGCGGCCAGGTCCGCGACCGCCTCTTCGCGGGCGAGCAGGCGAAGCCCGACCGGGCGGAGGCGGGCGCGTGAGCGTCCGGGTCTGGCTGCGGTGGGGCGTGCTGCTGGTGACCACCGCGATCCTGCTGCTGTGCTGGCAGACGCTGCCGACCGGCGGGCCCGGCAGCACCCTGCCCAAGCTGGACGCCGTCCTGGCGGCGCTCGGCCCGGGCGGCGAGTGGGACGTCTACCTGCGCGCGCTGCGCACGACGTTGATCGAGGCGTTCGCGGGGCTGGCGATCGGCTTCGTGGCCGGGGTGGTGTTCGGGGTGCTGCTGGGCGAGTCGCCGGTACTGCGCCGCGGCTTCTACCCCTACGCGCTGGCGCTCCAGGCCCTGCCGCCGATCGCGCTCGCGCCGATCTTCGTGATCTGGTTCGGCCTGGGCGTGGAGTCCAAGATCGGGCTGGTGGCCGCCGCCACGCTGTTCCCGATCCTGGTGAGCACGATGACGGGGGTCGCGCAGACCGACCCCGTCCGGATCGAGATGGCCACGGCCTTCGCCGCCACCAAGGCGCAGATCCGTCGCAAGATCATATTTCCCGGGCTGGTCGTGCCGATCTTCTCCGGGCTGGAGATCTCCATCGTGCTGTCGTTCCTGGCCGCCATCACCGGGGAGCTGATCAGCGCGAACGCCGGAGTCGGTGTGATCTTGGAGGTCTACCAGCGGGACTACCGGCTGGCCGAGGAGTTCGCGGTGCTGATGATCCTGGTCGTGGTCGGGCTGCTGCTCGCGCTGGTGACCCGGATCGCCAGGCGGGCCGTACTGGAGCGGATGCCCCATGAGTGACGTGACGACCTCCGGGCGGCGGGTCTCGCCGCTGCGCAACGTGGTGCGGCTGCTCGGGCCGCCGGTGGCGGTCGGGGTGGGCGCGGTCCTGCTGTTGCAGTTCGTGCTGGCCCGCTTCCAGATCAGCGGGATCATCATCCCGCGGCCCACCGAGATCTTCGAGGTGATGCGCTCGGAGATCTTCATCGAGCAGATCGGGCTGAGCGTCTGGCAGACCTGGCAGGCGACGCTGATCGGCTTCGCGCTGGGCGGCGGGGCCGGGGTGCTGCTCGGAATCGGGATGAACGAGTCGAAGCTCATGCGATTCGTGTTCTATCCGTACGTGGTGGCGTTCCAGTCGCTGCCGAAGATCGCGCTGGCGCCGGTGTTCGCGCTGTGGCTGGGGTTCGGGCTGACCATGAAGTTCAGCTTCGCGGCGATGCTGGCCTTCTTCCCCGCGGTGATCGCCACGCTGAGCGCGCTGTCCACGGTCGCCACCATGCGGCTGGAGATGGCGACGGCGTTCGGCGCCCGGCGGGGGCAGCTCTTCATGCGGATCTCGCTGCCGTCGGCGGTGCCGGGCATCGTGTCCGGGCTGGAGATCAGCATGGCGTTCGCGCTGATCGGGGCCATCGTCGGGGAGTTCATCTCGCCGTCCAGCGGGCTGGGGCAGTTGCTTTTGACCTACAGCGAGAGCATCAACGTGGCGGCCGAGTTCGCCGTGCTGCTGGTCCTCATGCTGCTCGGCGTGGCGCAGAACAAGCTGCTGTTCGGCGCGGTGCGGCTGGCCGCGCGGCGGTTCTTCGAGCCCGCGTGACGTACGATCTGGTGATCGCCGGGGGCTCGGTACTGGACCCGGCCGAGGGCCTGGACGGCCGGTACGACGTGGGCGTGCGCGACGGGCGGATCGCCGACATCGGCGCCGGGCTGGACCAGGCGGGCGCGCCGGTGTTCGACGCGGGCGGCCTGCTGGTCGTGCCCGGCCTGGTGGACGGGCACGCGCACGTCTACCCGGGCGTGACCGCGATGGGCGCGTGGCCGGACGGCATCTGCCCCAATGGCGGCGTCACGACCGTGGTGGACGGCGGCAGCGCCGGGACCGACGCCTTCCCCGGCTTCCTGCGCCGGGTCGTGGCGGGCTCGCGTACCCGGGTGCTGTGCCACCTGAACCTGTCCCGCGCCGGCCTCACCCGCGAAGCGGGCGAACTGCGCCCCGGGCTGGTGGACCCGGACGGCGTGTCGGCGGCGCTGCGCGAGCACCCCGAGGTCGCGGTGGGGATCAAACTACGGCTGTCGCAACGGTTCACCGGCGGGCCGTGCCTGCCGATGCTGCGGCTCGGGGCCAAGGTCGCCGCCGAGACGGACCGTCCGTTGCACGTCCACATCGGCGCGACGGTCGAGAGCCCCGCCGAGTTCCTGCCGCTGCTGTCGGCCGGCGACATCGTGACCCACTACCAGACGCCGCGCCCGCACGGGCTGCTGGACGAGCACGGCGCACTGCTGCCCGCGGTCAGGCGGGCCAGGGAACGCGGGGTGCTGTTCGACTGCGGGCACGGGATGACGCACTTCAGCTTCCGGGTCGCCGAGGCGCTGCTCGCGCAGGGGTTCCCGCCGGACACCATCAGCAGCGACGTGAGCGCCCGGTCCTTCCCGGAGCTGCGGCCGGGGCTGCTGACCGTCATGAACAAGTGGCTGGCGCTGGGCCTGACCCCGGCCGAGGTGATCAGGGCGGCCACGTCCCGTCCGGCCGCCGCGCTCGGCCTGGACAAGGGGGCCGGGCGGTTGCAGGTCGGCGGGGTGGCCGATGTGGCGGTGCTGGCGTGGGAGGAGGGCGCGTTCGCGTACGGCGACGCCGAGGGCGCGCGCCGCGAGACCGGCCGCAGGTGGCGGCCGGTGGCCACGGTCAGGGCCGGACGACTCCACCGGATCGGTCCTTGCGAATGCGGCAAGGCGGCTCGCGGGTGAGGCCGTGTGGCGGGGAGGATTCCTGTATCGGACAGCCCCGCACGATGGAGGATCGATGTCACAGCTCGCCACGGTCATGGGGGCCGCTCATCGCGTCCTACCGACGCCCGCCGGTCGTACCCACCTGGTGGAGATGGGCTCTGGGCCGCTGGTGCTGCTGGTGCACGGGTTCCCCGAGTTCTGGTACTCGTGGCGGCACCAGTTGCCCGCGCTGGCCGGGGCCGGGTACCGCGCGGTCGCCATCGACGTGCGCGGCTACGGGCGGTCGGCCAAGCCGGAGGACGTGGCCGCGTACCGGATGCTCGACCTGATCGAGGACAACGTCGCCGTGGTGCGCGCGCTGGGCGAGGAGACCGCGGTGATCGTCGGCCACGACTGGGGCTCGGCCATCGCCGCCAACTCCGCCCTGGTCAGGCCGGACGTCTTTCGCGCGGTCGGAATGCTGAGCGTGCCGTACGCACCGCGCGGCGGCCCAAGGCCCAGCGAGATCTTCGCGCGGATGGGCCCGGATCGGTTCTACATCGACTATTTCCAGGAGCGCGGGCGGGCCGAGGCCGAGATCGAGCCGGACGTGCGCGGCTGGCTGGCCGGCATCTACGCCGCGCTTTCCGGTGACACCATGCCGCCCGCGGACGCCCCCGACCCGCACTTCGTGTCGCCGGGCGGGCGGCTGCGCGACCGCTTCCCGGCCGGGCGGCGGCCCGCCTGGCTCGGCGAGGACGATCTCGACGTCTACGCGGCGGAGTTCGAGCGGACCGGACTGCGCGGGGCGCTTGACCGGTACCGCAACATGGACCGGGACTGGGCGGACCTCGCCGCGTTCGACGGAGCCCCCATCACCCAGCCGTCGCTGTTCGCCGGGGGCGCGCTGGACGCCTCCACGACCTGGCTGATGAACGCCATCGAGGCGTACCCGGTCACTCTTCCCGGCCTGGCCGGCTCGCACATCCTGGACGGCTGCGGCCACTGGGTCCAGCAGGAGCGGCCGGAACGGATCAACGAGCTGCTGCTCGGCTGGCTGGCCGATCTGTCATAACGGTCATCTCTGTCATAACTGGCATCCGACTGACATCTGGTCTGCCGGTCAAATTTCGGTTAGAGAACTTATATCGGTTCCTCCTAGTCTCATGCTGAGACGCTGATTCTGTTCGGCAATGGGACGTTCTGCCGTCGTGCACCACAACCGCACGTGAGAGGAAGTCACATGAAGCTGAAGTTCGCCACAGGGGCGCTCGTCGCGACCGGAGTCCTCCTGCTGGCCGCCAACCCCGCCGCGGCGGCGACCGGGAAGCTGGAGCTGCACAACGCGGACTTCGCCATCCTCTACACCGACCCGCCGAAGGGCTGTCACGGCGGCCCCGGCGAGGGCACGACGGTGTCCAACCGGACCGACAGCCGGGTCCTGCTGTTCCCTGACGAACGCTGCCTGTCCAGGGTCTACTGGCCGGTGGAGCCCGGCAAGGTGGTCCGGGACCGTAACGTCGGCAGTGTCCAGGTCCTGCACTGACAGGTGCCTCGGGGCGGGCGCCGGGCGGCACGGTATGATCCCCGGCGACCCGCCCTGTGGAAGGAGCACGGCCGCGTGAGCCCGTACCTCGACGTCCCGGTCCTGCGCGGCTCGCTCGTCCGGCTTGAGCCGTTGTCCCCGGGCCACGCCCCCGACCTGGCGAAGGCCGCGGAAGAGGACCGATCCTCCTATGCGTTCACGATGGTCCCCCGGGCCGCCGGGATCGACGACTTCCTGGCCGCGCACGCCGCCCGTGGGGCGGAAGGGCTCACGCCGTTCGCCCAGGTCCGCGTCTCGGACGGGATGGCGGTGGGCTGCACCTCGTACTGCACGCCGCGCCACTGGCCCGGGCGTACCGACCTGTGCGCGCTGGAGATCGGCTGGACCTGGCTTTCCGGATCGGCCCAGGGCACCGGCATCAACGTGGAGGCCAAGCTCCTCCTGCTCACCTATGCCTTCGAGACGCTGAACCTCGCCCGCGTGGACCTCAAGACCGACGCGCGGAACCAGCGCTCCCGCCGGGCGATCGAGCGCCTCGGCGCGCGGTTCGAGGGCGTACTGCGCCAGTGGTCGCCGTCCTGGGCCCCCGGCGAGGCGGGCCTGCTGCGTGACTCCGCCATGTTCTCGGTGATCGCCACCGAGTGGCCGGAGGTGCAGGCGGGCCTGCGCGCCCGCCTCGCCCGGGCGTAGCTCGACGCCGTCATCGCAGGGTGGCCCGCCGCAGCGCGGGGAACGCGGCGGCCACGGCGAGCGTGGCCGCCACGCAGACCAGTCCGCCGATGACCACCGCCTGACGGGCTCCGGTGAACTCCGCCAGGAACCCGACGGCGGCGTTGCTGCGCAACGTGGACGCCCTGATCGGCCTGCCCCTCCAGGACGCCTACCGGGCCTGCATGGAGACGATCAGGCTGGTCGCGGGCTTCGTCGAACTACAGGACTCCCTGCACGACCGTCCCCCGCCCACGTCGCCCCCGGCGACCTGGACCGGCTCCCACCCCCCTGGCTGCGAGACTCCCCCGAGGACCTGCCGTACCTGACCCAGGCCGGCGCCCTCGAACCCGACTCCCCGGACACCTTGTTCGACTTCGCCGTGGACATCCTGGTGTCGGGGATCGCCGCCCGCCTCCCGGGGTAGCGTGATCGAATGAACGAGCAGCCGTACCTGGAGCCCGCGCAGTGGTACGCGTCACTGCCCGTCTTCTACGCCTCGGCGTGCGTGCTATTCACCGACGAGCAGGATCGCGTACTGCTGGTCAAGCCGAACTACCGGCCACACTGGGCGATCCCGGGCGGCACCCTCGAAGGCGGAGAACTCCCGCACCAGTGCGCCGAACGCGAGGTGGGCGAAGAACTCGGGCTCCACCCGAGGGTGCGTGACCTGCTGGTCATCGACTGGATACTGCCCAGCGGGGACCGTCCGAAAAGCATGATCAACTTCGTCTTCGACGGCGGCACCGTCACCGACCCCGCCCAGATCACCCTCCAGGAGTCCGAGCTCGACGACTTCGGCTTCTTCCCCTGGCCCGAGGCCACCGCCCTCATGCCGGACAACACGGCACCCCGCATC
>NZ_POUA01000167.1 GCF_003236385.1 Spongiactinospora gelatinilytica | reverse complement strand
CCTACCAGCACCGCGCCGGTGCCCAGCGCGGCGAGGCGCACATGGCGGCGCCGGGCCGGTTCGGGGAGGGTGGGGTGGTTCACTGATGGTGCTCCTGGGAAGGATGTGACGCCCGTTGCGAGAGTGCGGCGGGCATCGGCATTCATTCCATGGGCGGTCGACACCCAGATGTCCATTGGCCGTCCGGCGCGTTAACGCAAGATCCATTTCGGTACGAATCGGTAGATGTCGGGCGGGGGTCACACCGTGTTCGCCCGCCGTTCACGCGGCCCCGATGAAGTGAGCCCGACGCTGGCCCCAGAGATGACCGAAAGGCAGGCCCGGTGCCCCGACCGCTCGCCCTGATCGTCGGCGTGCTCGCGCTCGGCACCCTGTTCGTCCCCCCGCACGAACCCCGTGCCGCCAAGGGCGATGCCTTCCTCGACGCCCAGACCCCGGGCGTGCTGACCATCGAGCCCGGCGAGTGCTTCACCGATCCGGCGGGCGGCCACGTCCGTTACATCCCGTGCGACGAGCGCGGGGCCGCCAACCAGGCGTACGGCTTCGTCCACGTGGCGGACGGCCCCTGGGACCGTACGGCTCTCGCCGCCCACGCCTGGCGCGTCTGCGGCACCGGTTTCGCCCGCCAGTGGCCGGGCGGCCGGGCCACCGGCCTGGCGTACTATCCGGTCCTGCCGACCGCCGCCACCTGGGCCGGCGGCGACCGCGACATCATGTGCGCCGCCTACCGCACCGACGGCCCGCTGACCGGCTCCCTCCTCCCCCGCCACTGACCTGCGAGGCGCTTCCCGAGGCGTTGCGCGGGGGCTTCGACGAAGCGCCAGGTCAGCGCGGACAGGCCGAGCACCAGCGCGACCACGGCCGCCAGAATGCCGAGCCGGACGGATATCGAAAGGCCGGCCGGATCCGGCCAGAACCACTGCGCGCTTTCCAGAAACAGCGGGTGGAGCAGGTATATCGAATAGCTGACCAGTCCCAGCCAGGTGAGCGGGGCGGGCATCTTACGATTTCGCAGCGTCATCCCGATGAGGAAAGTGAGCCAGGCCGCCACGACCGCCGCCTGAAAACCCGGCCGGCCACCGGCCAGCCAGATTCCGGCCAGTGGCACCAAGGCCATCCAGGAGGCCCGTTTCCAGGAGATCTCCGCGCGCTCGGCCCGGTAGAGGACCGTGCCGGCGAACATGGTGGCCAGGATGAACAACCCCTCCCAGGGGCCGGGGTAATTCTGGTTGACCGCGAGCAGCGTCAGCACGGTGAGCCCGATCACGATCGCACCCGCCCGCCGTACGCCGCCCGACGCACTGAACACGGCCAGCAGCCCGGCCGACACCAGGGCGATGACCGCCAGGACGACCGCCAGCATCTCCCCCGGCCCGGCGGAGGTCAGCAGACGGGACGGGAGCACGCCCGCGCCCAGGGCGGCCACGGCGATGAACCCGAGCGCGGCGCGGGAGCCACGGCGATGCACGCCCAGCACGTACATCGCGGTGAGCAGGAGGTAGAACGCCATCTCGAAGGACAGCGTCCAGAGCACATTGACCACGTTGGGCATGGCGAACAGGTTCTGGAGCATCGTCAGGTGCCCGAGCCCGAGCGCCACGGGCCGGGTTCGCCACCAGCCGTCGAGGGCGTCCCAGCCGAGCGCGGCGAGCAGCGCCATCCCCGCCACGCTGACGGCGAACATCGGATACAGCCGGAAGAAACGCGAAATCCAAAACCCGGGCACGCTGCCCCGGCGTTCCAGCGACGCCGGCACGATATAGCCGCTGACCAAGAAGAACACCAGCACGCCGTACCAGCCGGCCTCGAACACCATCTTGATCGGCATCCGGTGCTCGGGAAACAACGGCGACAGCGCGTGCTCGAAAACCACCATCAGCGCCGCCACCCCGCGCAGGGCGTCCAGCCACCCGAGCCGCCGATCGTTTACCGGCCGCGACTCGTGCTTCCGCTCCTGCCCCTGGATGGTCGCCATCTGCGGATCATAATGGCGGCGCGCGGTCTCGGTGAATATCGAAAACGCGGCGACATTCAGAACACGCCGGGTGTCAGGCGGTCATTTCCCGGAAATCGCGCACGCGGGGCACTGTGGCGTAGCCCAGACCGGGGCAGGGTCAGCGGAAGCGGACCTTGAGGCGGCCGTAGCCGAGCTTGCCGGTGAGGCGGATGCGGGGGCCGCCCGGCTGCCGGCGCTTGGGGGCGCGGCAGACGACCCTGCCCCACTGGCACACCACGCCGTCCACGTCGACATCGGCGTCACTGGGCACGGTGAGCAGGGCCGAGCCGTACTCGAGCGACAGCTCGATGTCGATCACCGGGTGCTCGATGACCGCGTGGCTCAGGTCGAGGACCACCCCGCCGTAGTCGGACTCGACCCGCAGGGCGCGCGGGACGCGCCAGGCGCCGGTGCGGGTGATGCGCCCGCCGGTGCCCTTCAGCTCGACGACCTTCTCCGGCTCGGCACCGCCCAGGTCGGCGGTGAGCGGGGCGAGGTCGCCGCGGGAGCGGGCGGCGAGGGCGCCGGCGATCCGCTCCTCCATCTCCAGGGAGGTCAGCCGGCCGTCGGCGAACGCCTGTTGCAGCAGCTCGACGGCCCGGTCACGCTCCGCGTGGGTGACACGCATCAGCGAGTCGGACGGCACGACGGCGAGAGGGCCGCTTCCGGCATCGGGCATGGGCGACAAAGCCATAATGATGCCATGGTGACGCCACAATGACGTCATGTCAACTGCTGACATATGGGGCATATGTGACCTCACTGTCATAAACAGCCGTCATGCTGGGAGGGGTGCATACGTGGCTCAGCGATCAGGTGAAGACACGGCTGGGCACGTTCGGCCACCAGGTGCCCGCCATCGTGCAGAGCGCCGTGGGTTCGGCGGTGGCGTGGATCGTCGCGGTCCAGTTGCTCGGCCACGCCCATCCCCTCTTCGCCCCGATCTCCGTGATGATCTGTGTCGGCGTGGGGCTGGGGAACCGGCTGCGCCGGGTCGCCGAACTGGTGGTCGGCGTGACCCTGGGCGTGGGCATCGGCGACCTGCTGGTGTCCTGGATCGGCTCCGGACCATGGCAGATGGCGCTCGTCATCGCGCTGGCGATGGCCGTGGCCGGGCTGCTCAACAGCGGTGAGCTGTTCGTGACGCAGGTCGGGTCCTCCGCGGTGCTGGTCGCCATGCTGGTGCCCGGGGAGGACGTCGGCGGGCTCGACCGCATGGCCGACGCGCTGACCGGCGGGGTCGTCGGCCTCATCGCGGTCGCGCTGCTGCCGGCCAGCCCGGTGGCCATCGCCGGCCGGCACCTGTCCCAGCTTCTCGACGCGCTGTCCACGGTGCTGG
Source organism: Spongiactinospora gelatinilytica (assembly GCF_003236385.1). Lineage (GTDB taxonomy): Bacteria > Actinomycetota > Actinomycetes > Streptosporangiales > Streptosporangiaceae > Spongiactinospora > Spongiactinospora gelatinilytica. The sequence goes on along the minus strand of NZ_POUA01000167.1, from coordinate 11,896 downwards.
AGCGGGCGGCGGACGCGATCGACCAGCGGGACGCCGACCTCGCGGCCGAGGCCCTGGAGAAGGGGCGCACGACGCAGTCGCTGGTGGAGGAGTTCACCGCGGCGCTGGTGAACAGCAAGGAGATCACCATGATCTCGCCGCTGCGCAGGCATCACCGGGCCCGGCTGGTTCGGTACGAGACGGCCGCGCTGCCGGTGGACCTGGCGCTGCGCAACGCGCGGGTGCTGGCCCGCCGTACGCTGGCCGCGCTCGGCGAGCCCGGGCCGCCGCCTCGGGCGCTGGCGGAGTCGATGCGCGAGGTGTCGGAGGCGGCGCTGCTGCTCCAGCTCGAACTGAACGCCGGGCGCGAGCCGATGCTCGCCCGGCAGGCGCTGCTCGCCGTCGCCGCCCGGGAACGGCCGACCAACCTCGGCTTCTCCGCCAACGTCACCCTCGCCCAGCTCCGCTCGATCGCCGTGGACCTGCTCCAGGCCACCGGCATGGACCACGACGAGGCCACCGCGGCGCTGACCCCGCTGACCGAGAACCAGCGGCGGCGCCCGAGCTGAGGGCTCAGTGGGCCCCGAGGGCCGCGGCGATGGCGTCCTGCACGGTGTCGTGTACCCATACGTGCGCGTGTACGCCGGTGACGGCCAGCAGGCGCGAGGGCGCGTGCCGCAGCGCGGCCAGGCGGACCTCCCCGCCGTACCGTCGCGTCTCGCTGGCGCACAGCAGCAGCACCCGCAGCCCGGCGCTGTCGATGAACGGCACCTCCGACAGGTCGAACACCAGGTGCTCGCCCCGGCCGCGGTCGCGGCGGGCGCGTTCGATGTAGCTCTCCAGCTCCCCCGCGGTGGCGAAATCCAGCTCGCCCGCCACCGCGATCAGTGTCACCGCGGGCAGGTGCGCGTGTGCCAGCGCCAGGGGTCCGCGCGGTACGTCCGGCCGCCGCCGCCCGCTTGCCATGTCCGAACATTAGACCCCACCGGCCCATCGGAACAGGGCGATCAGGCGACCGAGATGACGAGCTTTCCGGCCGCGCGGCCCGCCCGCAGGTGAGCGATGGCGGCGGGCAGCTCGTCCAGCGGATAGGAGCGCTCCACGACCGGGGTGAGCGCGCCGGTCTCGATCAGCTCCGCGAGGTACCGGAGATCCGCCTCGCGCGTCCTGCTGAGCAGCCCGCGCAGCTTCTGGCGCACGAACGGGGACCACAACTGCGCCCGGACCTGCCTGCCCGCGCCGCCGGTCCAGCGCCCGCCGACCTCGGAGCCGACGAGGACGAGCCGGCCCCGTGGGCGCAGGATCCGCCGCAACGCCGCCAGCGAGCGCTGACCGCCCATGTCCAGGATGAGGTCGTAGCGTCGGGAGCCCGCGGTGGGCTCCTCCTTGGTGTGGTCGATGACGTGGTCGGCTCCGATCGAGCGGACCAGGTCCACCTTCGCGCCGCCGCACGCGCCGGTCACCCGCGCGCCGAGCGCCTTGGCGATCTGCACCGCGAACGTCCCGACGCCGCCGCCCGCGCCGAGGATCAGCACCTCCTCGCCTTCGCGCAGCTCGCCGCGGTCGCGCAGCCCTTGAAGGGCGGCGAGCCCGGACACGGGCACCGCCGCGGCCCGCTCGAAGGTGGTGTTCGCCGGGAGGGGCACGAGCGTCTCCGGGCGGGCCAGTGCGTACTCGGCGTAGGAACCCTCGCAGGCGCCGAACACGGCGTCGCCCGGCCTGAACCTGGTGACGTCCCGGCCGACCGCCGCGACGGTGCCCGCGAGGTCCATCCCGAGCCGCGGACTCTTCGGCCGGCGCACGCCGAAACCGACCAGGCGCACGAGGTACGGCAGGCCGGTGGCGGTGTGCCACACCCCCTGGTCGAGCCCGGCCGCGTGGACTCGCACGAGCACGTCGCCGGGCCCCGGTTCCGGCCGCTCGACCTCACTGGTGCGTAACGTCTCGGGCGAGCAGTATTCGTGCCGGATGACGGCTTTCATGGTCGTCATGACCTTTCCTCTCTGGAATCGGAGAAGTCCGGGTACTGGAAGACCGCTTCCAGCGGGACGCCGAACACGCGGGCGATCTGGAAGGCCATCTCCAGCGAGGGCGAGTAGCGCCCCTTCTCGATGGCGATGACGGTCTGGCGGGTGACGCCGAGCCGGTCGGCCAGCTCGGACTGGGTCATCTCGCCATGGGCGAACCGCAGCGCGCGGATCTGGTTGGTGACCTTGGTGGGCTTGGGTGAGTTGACCAACGTTCAGAAACCCCGGCGGTAGGCGACGATCTTGACGACCGACGTGGTGAGTCCGTCGAGGACGAAGCCCAGGTAGAGCGCGTTGGCGATCCAGAAGTGCTCGAACCGGGCGAGGGTCAGCGCGAGCGCCGCCACCGCCCCGATGGCCAGGACGCCATATCCGGCGCGCTTGCCGTACTGATCGATGCTCTTGTCCCGCTCGTCGTTGAGACCCACGTGCTCGGGCGCCGAGATCGCCGAACCGATCACGCCGAGGATGTTGGCGGCGATGCCGGCGCCGATGGCGATGAGCATCGGCGCCACGTACGCGACCGGGGGCTCCTGCCCGAGCACGGTCACGAAGTAGGCCGCCGGCACGACCAGCGTGACCACCGCGTACACCCACGCCCGCTTCTCCTGAAAGGACATGCCGCTCCCAGCGCGAAAGACCTGATGTAAAGAAAACCAGACATCAGTAAATGTAAAGCGGCACGGACATGATGTCAAGAATGTTTAACCTCGCCGGGGACGCGGAACGGGCCCTCAGCGGGAGCGCGGAACGACCAGGCCCGACTCGTAGGCGAACACGACGAGCTGGGCGCGGTCGCGGGCGCGCAGCTTGGTCATGGCCCGGCTGACGTGGGTCTTCGCGGTCGCCGGGCTGATCGACATGCCCGCCGCGATCTCGTCGTCGAACAGGCCGCGGGCGACCAGCGCGGCCATCTCGCGCTCGCGGTTGGTGAGCGCGTCCAGGCCGACCGGGGGGCTGGGGGCGGCGGGAGACGTACTCGCCGATCAGCTTGCGGGTGATCGCCGGCGACAGCAGCGCGTCGCCGTGAGCGGCGATCCGCACGCCCTGCAACAGGTCGTCCGGCTCGGCGTCCTTGACCATGAAGCCGCAGGCCCCCGCGCGCAGCGCGTTGTAGACGTACTCGTCCAGGCCGTAACTGGTCAGGATCACCACATGGACACCGCTCAGCCGTTCGTCGGCCGCGATCCGCCTGGTCGCCTCGATGCCGTCCATGACCGGCATCTGCACGTCCACCAGGGCGACGTCGGGGCGGTGTTCGAGGGCCAGGGCGATGGCCTGCTCGCCGTTCGCGGCCTCGGCGACGACCTCGATGTCGTCCTCGGCCGACAGCAGCGCGCGAAAGCCGCCGCGGATCAGCGCCTGGTCGTCCACCAGCAGGACACGGATCACCGGGCCTCCTCGAACACCGGCGCGGGCAGCGCGGCCCGCCCGCTGAACCCGCCCTCCGGCCGCGGCCCGGCCGTGAGCGTGCCGCCCAGCGCGGTGACGCGCTCGCGCATGCCGAGCAGGCCGACGCCCGGAACGTGCGGCTCGTCCAGGCTCGCCCGGCCCTCGTCCGGACCTACCACGCGTGTGGTATCCGCCGCCGAAATGCCTTCCGCGAAACGTCTTGACCAGGGACGTCGGGCGAGTGTCGGAGCGACCACGACGAGACCCTTTACTGTTAGGAAACTTTCCTTTATGTTGAGGCGACCCCCCGGCTTGAACCCCCCAAAGGACGAACCAGATGAAACGAACGCTCATCGCCGTGGTGCTGGCCGTAGCCGGCGCCACGATCCCGTCCGCGGCGGCGACCGCCGCCCCACTCGGCACCACCGGCGCGGCGGCGCACACCCAGGTGGCCGCGGCCGCGTGGGCGCCCTACACCTCCTACAGCGCGGGCACGGTCGTCACGCACAACGGCCAGGACTACGAGTGCGTCCAGAGTCACACGTCCCTGCCCGGCTGGGAGCCGAACATCGTACCGGCCCTGTGGAAGCGGGCCGAGGGCGGCGGCGACCGCACCGCGCCCAGCACTCCGGGCAACCTTCGCTCGACCGGCTCGACCAGCGACAGCATCTCGCTGGCCTGGAACGCCTCCACCGACAACGTGGGCGTCACCGGCTATGACGTCTACCGCGGCACGCAGCGGGTGGGCACCGCGACCGGCACCACCTACACCGACACCGGTCTGACCGCGTCCACCAACTACACCTACACCGTGCGCGCCAAGGACCAGGCGGGCAACACCTCCGAGCCGAGCGCCCCCGTGACGGCCGGCACCTCCGGCGGGACCGGCACCCCCGGCCAGCCCGGCGCGGCGACCGCCACCTCCACGGACAACAGCATCTCGCTGACCTGGGGCGCCTCCAGCGGCACGGTGACCGGCTACCGGGTCTACGAGGGCACCGCCCAGCGGGCCGAGGTGACCGGTACCAGCACCACGATCTCCGGCCTCGCCAAGTGTGAGAACCACACCTACATCATCAAGGCCTACAACTCGGTGGGCGAGTCCGCGGGCCGCGAGGTGAGCGCCAAGACCACCGGCTGCACCGGCGGACCCGAGAAGCTGCCCGGCGCTCCGTACCTCTACATGGGCTGGGGCAACCCACCGGACCCGGGTACGGTCATGGACGCCACCGGCGTCAAGGCCTTCACGATGGCCTTCATCCTGGCACAGAACGGCTGTAACCCGGCCTGGGACGGCCAGCGTCCGCTGACCGGCGGCGCCGACGCCCGGGCGATCAACACCATCGAGTCCAAGGGCGGCAGCGTCGAGATCTCCTTCGGCGGCTGGTCGGGCAACAAGCTCGGCCCGAACTGCTCCACCCCGCAGGCGTACGCCGACGCGGTGCAGAAGGTGATCGACGCGGTGACCCCGGCGGCGGTCGACTTCGACATCGAGAACACCGACGAGTTCGGCAACTACACCGTGATGGACCGCATCCTGAACGCCCTGAAGATCGTCAAGCAGCGCAACCCGAACGTCAAGATCGTCGTCACCATCCCGACCTTCAAGACGGGCCTGAGCAACGACGGTGTCCGCCTGGTCAACCAGGCCAAGGCGCTGAACGTGCCGATCGACAACTACACGATCATGCCGTTCAACTTCAACGGCACGAACATGTACACCGACACCGTCAACGCCTCCGAGGGCCTGAAGAACTCGCTGAAGAGCGCGTTCGGCTGGAGCGACGCCGAGGCGTACGCCCACATGGGCATCTCGGGCATGAACGGCTACTCCGACCAGCGTGAGCTGACCACCCCGCAGATCTGGACCCAGATCCGCGACTGGGCGAAGTCCAAGGGCCTCACCAGGCTCGCCTACTGGGCGGTCAACCGCGACCGCGTCAACGGTGGCGGCGCCCCGCAGGGCGAGTGGGAGTTCACCCGCATCACCGCGGGCTTCTGACCCACCTGATCCACCGGGTTTCAGACCCGCCCCGGAGAGGGCCCCGCCGTGTCGGCGCCCTCTCCGGCACCCCCCGGAACCGGCCGGTCGCCGCACGGCGACCGGCCGGTTCATGTCCGGGCCGACACGGCGCGCGACCCTTCCACGGACCGGGCGAGACGCGGGACCATGGCCAGCCACACCGCCCCCGGCACCGCCATGAGCAGCCCGAGCCCGGCGAACGCCGGCCCGATCCCGGCCGTGTCGATGAGGCCGCCGGTCGCCGCCGCCGACACACCGAGGCCCAGGGTGGCGGTGGCGCTCCACAGCGCGGTCACCCGGCCCCGGTTGTCGTTGGCGGTGGCGTTGAGCAGGGTGGTCATCGCGGCCGGGCCGTACACCACCTCGGCCGCCGCCACCAGCCCCCACAGCGCCAGCGCCGCCGCGATGCCGACCGGCAGCCCGAGCAGCATGGTGACCAGCCCCTCGGCCAGGCAGGACACCCCGATCACCCGCAGATGGACGCGCGCGGGCAGCGTCCGCAGCCGGGCGGCGGCCACGACGAGCACCACGCCGCCGACCGTGCCCTGAACGGCGTAGAACCACCCGGTGCCGCCGTCGCCCAGCTCGTACACGCGCAGCGCCAGGTAGGTCATGCCGGTGATCGTGCCGCCCAGCCCGAGGCAGAAGAACGCCTCAAGGAGCAGCAGCGCGGCGACCACGCGGGTGCGCGCCGCCACGGCGAGGCCCGCGCGCAACGACCGCCACCAGCCGGTCGGCGGGCCGCCCGCGTACCGGTCTCCGGTCCGGACGCTCCAGGTCAGCCAGGCCGACCCCAGGAACGTGACGGCGTTGACGACGAACGCCCAGCGCCAGCCCACCACGCCCACCACGACACCGCCCGCGACGCCGCCGACCGCCTGCAACGCCAGGCTGTTGACCTGGACGGCGGCGGAGTACAGCGGGTACTCCTCGGGGCGGGCCAGGCTCGGCATCCACGCGTTGCGGGCGGCCTGGAAGACGAACCCGGCCGCCGCCGAGGCGAAGGTCAGCGGGTAGACCAGCCACAGCCGCCCGGGTTCGTCGGCGACCAAAAACGCGGCGGCCAGCACCGCCATCGCCACGTCGGTCACCAGCATGACCGTGCGCCGGTCGGCGCGGTCGGCGAGCACGCCGCCCCAGACCCCGGCGAGCGCCCCCGGCAGGTAGCGGACGGCCAGCGTCAGCCCGGCCGCCATCCCGGCCCCGGAGTGGTCGTAGACCATCGCGAACACCGCGACCGCCGAGGACCAGCCGCCGCAGACACTGACCAGGTTGCCGAGCCAGAGCCTGCGGAGGTCGCGATTGCCGGCCAGCAACTCGCGGAGCGTCCGCGCGGGTTCCACTTGCCCCTCCCGGTTGACAGTGGGAATGATTCTCATTGCTGCCCGACCGCATATCAAGACTTGACAATGATTTTCATTCCATGAATTACTGCCCCATAGATGCGGACCAAATAGGGCAGTTCGCCCCCGCATCGGGAGGGAGGTGCGCGGGATGAAGGTCAAGAAGCTGAAGGTCCAGGCGCGTAACGCGGCTGTGCACTCGTCGAACCACGCCACTGTGGCGCCGGCCAAGACGGCCTGGCGCTAGGCCGAGCGAAGCCCGGGTGCGGGCATGACCCAACCACGCCCGCACCCGGGCCCACGATGCTACTCCTGGAGGAAAACCATGGTGGAGGGTCCGGCGCAGTGGCCGCCGGGGACCACGTTCGTGCCCACCGAGGAGGGCTGGCTGGTCCACGGGCCCGACGAGGATTTCATGGTCCTGGACGTCCCGGCGGAGAACCGGCGCGCGGTCGCCGACCTCATCGCCGGGCGCCTCGACGCCGCTACCGCGGCGAAAAGCATCCCCGGAGCCGCCGACCTGCTCGCCGAGCTGACCCCGCCTCCGCCGCGGGGGGCCAGGACAGAGGTACTGCTCGTGGGCGAGGGCTTCTTGGCCGACGAACTGACCGCCGAACTGACCGCCCGCCCGGACGGCTTCTCCCTCCGGCGCCTCCCGGACGACCACGCGGTACGCCAGGCCCTCCCCGGCCCCGCGGCCCGCCACCCGCTGGACGGATTCGCCGTCCGGCACGCCGCCGACGACCTCGCCCTACGGCAGCCCCTGGACGACCACGCGGCACGGCAGCTCGCGGGCGGTGTCATGGGACCGGACGCCGGTGCGGCGGTGCTGGTGGCGTGCGCGGAGCGGTTGCCGGACGCGCGCTGGCGCGAACTGGACGCGCTGTGCAGGGACGCGGGCATCCCCTGGCACCGAGGGCACAGTGAAGGACGCCGCTGGTACGTCGGCCCGTTCACCCCCGCGCACGGCGGGGCCGGGTACGAGGACGTGCGGCTGCGCCGGCTGGCCGCCTGCCCGTGGCCGGAGGAACTGGCCGCCTACTGGGCCTTCCTGGACGGCGGCGGGCTCCCCGCCGCCCCCGCCGACCCGCGCGGCGCCGTGGTGGCCGCCGCCCTCATCGCCGCCGACCTCCGCGCCTGGCGGGCCGGCCTGGAACCCCCGGGGGCCGGTGTCCAGGTCGGCATCGACCTCCACTCAGGCCGCCTGCGGCGGCACCCCGTACTCCCCGTCCCGCACGGCCTGATGCGCGAGACCCCGGCATGAGCGGAGCGCCGGAGGCACGACCCGGGCCGGTGGTGGCGGGGATGGCCGCCGAGCTGGTGCTGCCCGGCCGGGTCCCGGCGGCGGCCGTGCTGATCCGCACGCCGTACGGCATCGCCGGGTGCCTGCCGGAGGCGCGGTCCTTCGCGGCGGCCGGGCTGGCCTGCCTGGTACAGGACGTGCGGGGACGGCATCTGTCCCCCGGGACCTTCGCCATCGGCCGGGACGAGACAGCCGACGGGCACGCCACCCTGGACTGGGCGACCGCGCAGCCGTGGTGCGACGGCACGGTGTTCCTGTACGGCGTGGCCTACGAGGCGTACGCCGCCTGGTGCGCCGCCGGGCACCCGGCGGTGCGCGGGATCATCAGCCGCCAGCCGTGGCCGCCGATCGCCGCGCCCGCGCTCGACGACGAACTATGGTGGCGGACCGAGCTGGCCCGCCCCGGGCTGTTCGAGGAGATCATGGCCGGCCGGCCCGAGCCGGACGTGGCCGGCCGGCCGGTGGACATCGGCCCCTGGCCGCCCGCGCCCGGCGGCCACCGGGAGGCCATCGTCCGGGTCACCCGGGCCGCCCGCGAGGTCACCGCGCCCAGCCTGCACCTGGGGAGCTGGCTGTGCCGGTCGGCGGAGACCACCGTGCGCCAGGCCGCGCTCGCCCCTGGCGCCGACGTCGTGATGGGCGGCTGGGCCAGCGCGCTCACCCACCGCCTGCACGAGACGTGCGCCCTGGACGTACCGGTCGAACCGCATCCCTTCGAGCTGGCGCTGGACTGGCTGGCCGGGCGGCGGCAGGGCCGGTGCCTGCTGCTCGGCAGCGGGCGCTGGACCGACGCCGATCCGCTGCCGCCCCGCCGTACCACGCAGGCCGCACCCGCCGTGGAGAGCGGCCCGGTCCGGCTGCGCCACGACCCCGCCCGGCCCTACCCGTCGGCGCCGCACTCGGCGAATTTGGCCCCGCTGGCGGACCGCCCCGACGTCGTACGGCTGAGCGTGCCGGACCCGCCGCCCTGGCACGGCACGCCACTGGTCACCGCCGAGGTGAGCACGGACGTCCCGGCCGAACTCGTCGCCACGCTCGTCCACGAACGGCCCGGCGGCGTGGCGACCCGGCTGGCCGACGGCACCGCACCGGTGCGTCCGGGCGTCACCGGGTGCGAGATCCGGCTGACCGTGGGAGCGGTCGAGCTGCCGCCCGGCCACCGGCTGCACCTGGAGCTGACCGCGGGCCGCCCGCCCCGCCACCGCGCGCCCGCCGTACCGGCCGAGATCACGCTGTCCGGCCTCGCCCTGCACCTGCCCCGCCCGCGCGGCGGGGCGTTCCCCGAAGCCGAAGCCGAAGCCGGAGCAGGAGCCGCCTCGTGAGGACGCTCATCGACGACCGCACCGGCCTGATCCGGCGGGTGGACTTCCTGGAGCCGGAGCCGTGGTGGCCCGCAGGGCTGGCCATCTGCACGGCGGAGGTCGGCTCGCCGTGCCGGCTGCTGCCCTGGCCCGCCGACCGGGTGGCCACCGGCACGGCGTTCGGCGACCCGGAACGGGCCAGGCGCAGCGCGATCGGCGAGGCCGCCGAGCGCTACTGCGGCAACTTCGTGCCCGCGGGACTGCGCCGCGCCGCATACCGCGACCTGCGCGAGCCCGCGATGGACCCGGCGAGCGCGGCACTGTACTCCGACGCCCAGCACGCCACGCCAGGCTTCCCGTTCGACCGCTTCACCCGGGACCTGCCGGTGCTCTGGACCCCCGGCACCGACCTGACCGGCGGCACGCCGGTGTGGCTGCCCGCCTCGCTGGTGTACGTGAACTACTTCAGTCCGCCCAGGGACCACGAACCCCCCACCAACTACGCCAACCTCGCCGGAATCGCCGCCGGGCCGTCCCTCGACGCAGCGCACACGGCCGCGCTGGAGGAGGTCATCGAGCGGGACGCCACGATGATCTGGTGGGCCAACGCGCTGCCCGCCGCGCCCGTCACCGGGGCAGGTCATTTCGTGGCGCCGCTGACACCGCTGCCCGAGCCCGGCTGGTACCACGCCGGCGGGCTGCGGTACCGGGTCGTGGCGGTGCCGACCGTCTTCGATGTCGCGGTACTCGGGGTGCTGCTCGACGACCGGGCGGGCGGCATCGCCACCTTCGGCGTGGCGGCCCGGCCCGACCCGGCGCAGGCCGTGGCCAAGGCCCTGGCCGAGGCCGTCACGCTGCGCCGCTACGCCCTCGGGCTACTCGACCCCGAGGGCGAGATCTGGGCCGCCGCCGACGCGGGCGTGATCGACCGCGGTGTGTTCAAGCCGCATCGCGCCGACCGGGCCTACGCCTCCTCCTACCGGCCCGACTACCGCGACGTGGTGGACCTCGGCTGCCACAGCCAGATCTGGCTGGACCCGCGGATGCGCGCCCACCTGGGCCCGATCACCTCCGGCCGCGAGGCGGTCCCGCTCGGCGAGCTGCCCCGGATCGACGGCGACCCGCTGGACGGCTACCTCGGGCGGATCGCCGCCCAGGGCCTGCCCGCCTACGCGGCCGACCTCACCACCCCCGACGTGGCCGCCGCCGGGATCGCGGTGTCGCGGGTGATCGTGCCCGGCGCGTACGCCAACGCCCCGGCCGCGTTCACCTGCCTGGGCGGCGAGCGGATGCGCGGCGATCCCGCCCGGCTCGGCCACCGGCCCGCCGCCGTGGCCAACCTCGTCCCCCTCCCGCACACATGATCGGCGTCGACTCCCGCCTCGGCGTGGTCACCGCGCTGCGGACCGGCACGCTGCACGGGACGCTGCACGTGGCCTTCGCCGACCTGGCCGGCACCGGCGGGCACGGCCTGCCGCTCGGCAACCCCACGGTCAGCGGGGCCTCCTGGCACGATCCCGGCCAGGCCCGGCTGCGCGCCCTCGGCGAGGCGGCCGAACGCTACTGCGGCCACCTGGTCCCGGCCGCGCGGCTGGCCGAGGCCACCTGGCACGACCTCGCCCCTGACGCGGTGGACCCGGCCGGGCTCGCCCGCTACTCCGCCGCCCAGCTCCGGCGGCCCGGTTTCCCGTTCACCGGATTCGCCCGCGACGACCGCATCCCCTGGGTGCGGGGCACCCGGCCGGACGGCACGCCGATCTGGGTGCCGGCAGAGCTGGTGTGGCTGGCCCCACTGGGCGCGCGGCCGGCCGTGCTGCCGGTGTCGGCGGGCATCGCGGCCGGTCCCGATCCGGCTTCTGCGCACGCCGCCGCGCTGGCCGAAGTGGTCGAACGGCACGCGCTGGCAACCGCCTGGCTGTCCGGACGCCGCTTCCCCGCACTGCCCACGAGCATGCCGCCGCGGGTGCCGGGGCTGCGGCTGCGCGGCTTCGCCGTCCCGAACCCGATCGACGCCCCGGTGGCGCTGTGCCTGGCGGAGGACGCCTCGGGGCTGCTCGGCGTGGGCTGCGCCCTGGCCGCCGACGGCCGGATCGCCACCTCGCTGGCGAAGGCCGCCGCCGAGGCGGTCCAGTCGCTGGACACCACGGCCCGGATCGCCGCGGGCGGCCTGCCCGAGTGGGAACGTCCGTACGGCCCGCTCGCCGGGCACCGGCCCGACCGGGCGTACGCCGCCGCCTACCGCCCGGACTTCGCCGACGCCGTCGATGTGACCTGCCACCTGCAACTGCTCGCCGACCCGGCGTTCGCGGCCCGGATCGCCGCGCGGTTCGCGCCCGCCGAGCCGTGGACCCCCGCGCCGCCGTGCGACCCGGAGGCCGCGCTGGCCGCACGCGGGCTCACGCCGATCACCGTCGATCTGACCACGGCCGACGTGGCCGCCTGCGGCATGTCCGTCGCCCGGGTGGTGGTACCCGGGCTGCGGGCCACGACCCCCGCGGCCTTCCCGATGCTCGGCGGCGGAGCGGAAC